>CANGGL010000005.1 GCA_947453465.1 Microbacteriaceae bacterium
AGATCCTGACTGACTAAGCGAAGATGAATGGGGTTGCAAGACCGATAAGCGCAAGTGCTTCGGTGAATGCGATACCAAGCCACATGGTGACCTGAAGCTTTGCTGCTAGTTCTGGCTGGCGAGCGATTGACTCGATGGTCTTTGAAACTACAAGACCGACACCGATGCCAGGGCCTACGGCTGCTAGGCCATAGCCGATTACTGCGATGTTGCCTGAGATTGCGGCGATGTTAGATACGTCCACTTGTTTATCCCTTCCGTGGTTTTTTAGAACTGACGGTTGCCAGTTCTAATTAGTGCTCGTCTGCCAAGGCCAACTGAATGTAGACCGTGGTCAGCAGAGTAAATACATAGGCCTGTAGGAATGCCACCAACATCTCGAAGAGAGTGAAGACAAAACCGAACAGGAAGGTTCCTGCTCCGAAGGCCTTGAAGAAGCCGTCGGCACTGAACAGGAAGAATGAGGTTGCCGAGAAGCAAAGCACGAGCAACAAGTGGCCCGCGATCATGTTCATGGTCAATCGGAGAGCCAGAGTAATCGGGCGAAGGATGAAGGTCGAGAGCAGCTCGATTGGAGTCACCAGGATGTAGAAGGCTGCAGGAACTCCGGCTGGGAACAACGAGTTCTTGAAGAAACCCATGCCGTGCTTCTTCACACCTGCGTAAATGAAGGTGAAGTAGGCAGCGATTGCAAGAACCAAAGGCAGACCAATAAGCGCGGTGCTGGCAATGTTTAGCGACGGGATAATTCCGGTCACGTTCATACCTAGAACGATGAAGAAGATGGTGGTTAGCAGCGGAAGGAAGCGGTCGCCGTCCTTTTCGCCAAGCTGCTCGTGAGCAATGCTCTTGCGAACGAAGTTTAGGGAAATTTCACCCATCAACTGAAAACGTGAAGGAACGAACTGCTTGTTCTTGTAGGCCTTCTTGAAGGTGCCTGACCAAAGGAAGAAGACCACCAAAAGGATGGCGGTGACAAGGAGACGAATCAGCATGACTCGGTTTAGTTCAAACGGGGTGCCAGCGAAAGCGACGACATCAGGGTAGAACTCGCCGATGCTAGGCGCTTCGAACGAACTGCCCGACGTGTCGGTGGTGGTTGCTTCTGAGAGCAGACCTAGAACTTTAGCTAGCAGCGTGAACTCCTGTTTCGGGGCAAGTTTATTTAGCCTTGCGGCGATTTACAGTGTGATGTTGAAGCGAACAATCCCCCGCTTCAACTCCATGAGTCTAACAGGTAAAACCCTTTGAAAATAACGGATTACTCAAGGTTTGCGAAAAATTTGAACTGGAAGCGTTTTAGGCTCAGCCCACAGTTATTCTCGCCTTGAGAACCACTAAAGAATCGATCACCAGGGTGCCAATAATTGATGCCACCAGGGTGAAGAACAGAACCGGTCCGGCGATAAATGTTGCACCTTTTAGTGCGGCGATCAAAACCACGAAACCGATCAATTTGAACAACCAACCACCGAGAACGACACCAAAGAAACCTCCCAGTGACAGTTGCCCACCAAACCTGACGCTGAGCGCGGTGAAAGATGAATAAACCAAAGCCAACCCTGCACCAATCAGGGCGCTAACCAACCCGGCGATACCGGCGAAGATCAGACCTAGGACACCGCCAACCAACGCAATGCCGGCCACCAAAAGCGCACCCTGCTTCAAAACCCGTGCGAATACCTGTGGTGCTGAAGTGGCACTAGACATTGAGTTGACTTCCTTTGTTTTGAATAAATTGGCGTTTGATTACCGGCCAGACAGTGAAAACGCTGGCTGCCACCAGACCGATGCTGGCAATCACCCAAACCAACCAGCTGACCACAAAGAAGAACAGCAGACAGGTGAAAGAAATCAGTGCGGTCCAAACGTAAAAGACTAGAACTGACCCAAGATGGCTGTGGCCAAGGTCTTGAAGGCGGTGATGAATGTGCTGACGATCCGCGGTAAATGGCGACTTACCTGCACGTAGGCGTCGCAAGACCGCAAGCGTGAAGTCCAACAGCGGCAGAATCAAGATTGCCAAGGGCAAAATCAGCGGGATGAAGGCCGGCAGGAAGTCATCCTTGGCTGCCACGTGAGGGTCAACCTGACCGGTGACGGTAAGCGCCGAAACCGCCATGAGCATGCCTAGAAGCATCGCTCCCGAGTCTCCCATGAAGATCTTGGCGCGGTGCCAGTTATAAGGCAAAAAGCCCACGCACATGCCAATCACGATGGCGGAAAGCACCGATGCCAGGTTGAAGTAGTTGGTCGGAGAAGTTTGCTGGGCCAGCAGGTAGCTATAGGTGAAGAAGACACCGGTGCCGATTAGAACCACACCGGCTACTAGCCCATCTAGGCCATCGATGAAGTTAACCGCATTCATCACCAAAACAGTCAAGAAGATTGTGGCGATGAAGGACAGGCCGAAGCTGCCGATGGTGATTCCGGCGATAGGCAAGGAAACAATTTGTACACCCTGCCAGGCAAGCAGCCCGGCAACTAGGAACTGACCGGCTAGCTTTAGAGTCCAGTCCAGGTCATAGAGGTCATCTAAGAAACCAATCAGCGTGATTAGGGCCGCTGCGCCGATGATGGCAAACACGCGGCCTGGCTCGGCGAAGACGCTGTGGAACCATCCGAGGCTGGCCGAAAAAGCCATTGCTGCCAAGAAACCTAGGAACATCGCAACTCCACCCAAACGAGGGGTAGGCCTGGTATGGGCATCGCGGGCGCGAATCTGCGGGTAGAGCTTGTATTTATGGCTGATCTTTAGGGTCGCAAATGTGCCGAAGAAAGTTACTATTGCGGCGAAAAGCATTGTGAGAAGGTAGGCGCGCACTAGGCAACCGCCTCCAAGAGGTCTCCGGCGATGGTTCGAATTTTCTCTTCGCTGAGCGCCCCGGCCCTCACGATTCGAACCTTACCGGCGGTGGTCAACTGACCGTCTTTATAGCTGTCGACGATGTCGGTTAAATCGAGGATGGTAGACGCCTCACCCTTTGGGCTGGTGCCACCATCGAGATAAACCTGAACGCTGTCGCCAAGGTAGGCCTCAGCTTGCTGGCAAGTGGTGGCGGCGGGTTCACCGGTGAGATTGGCGCTAGAGACCGCCATCGGCCCGACTTCTTCCAGAAGCGCCAGTGCAATTTTATGGTCAGGCATTCTCAGCGCGACGGTGCCGCGGGTCTCCCCCAACTCCCAATTCAAGGATGGTTGAGCACGCAGAATCATGGTTAGAGCTCCCGGCCAAAAGGTCTCTGCCAAACGCATCGCGACATCCGGGACTGCTTCGGCCAGTGCCTGCAGGGTGTTTAGGTTGGGAATCAACACCGGAGGTGGAGATTGAGGGCCTCTGCCCTTGGCAGCCAATAGCGCCTGGACTCCCTTTGGTGAGAAAGCGTCACAACCGATTCCATAGACGGTATCGGTTGGCAAGACCACGAGCTCGTGTCGCCCGAGCGAAACCTTGGCCAGACGCATACCGGTTAGCAGGTCTGTGTCTAAGGAACAGTCATAGATACGTGTTGCCACTGTCTGTCCCGCCTTTAGGTCTTGATTACAAGGTGTCGAAAAATTCCGTTACTAGATGGCAGTCACTTGATTGCAGTGACGGCTCGATCGCGACCAGTTAGGTCTTTATGCGCTCGAACTTCACGCCATCCATCTGCCAATAGTAGTTGACTCACCTGGTCAGATTGTGAGTCAGCGTGCTCAATAATCAGAGCCCCGCCAGAAACTAGTAGGCGTTTGGCGGTCGCTGACACGTGGTGAATAACCGACATTCCGTCATCCCCACCGTAGAGCGCGAGAGCCGGATCGTGGAGGCGAACCTCTTCATCTCTGGGAACAGCAGCCAGTGGGATGTATGGCGGGTTCGATGCGACTACGGAAACAGTTCCGTTTAGCTCCGTAAAAGAATCTGCCAGGTCACCAAGAATTAGCGTCGCGTTGCAGCTGGACTCGTATTTTTGGAAATTCGCTTCAGTGAATGGGAAAGCATCGGGTGATTTTTCAACAGCAAAAATCTTGGCGCCTGGGTTTTCGGTGGCCATGGACAATGCGATTGCCCCAGATCCGGTGCCTAGATCCACAGCGATCGGTGAGGCATCTCCCCTGGTAAATGCCGAGCCGATGGCATCGATGGCAAGTTGGGCAACAAACTCGGTCTCTGGCCTCGGTATAAAAACGCCCTTGCCAACGGAGAGCTCAAGTTGACGAAACGGTGCCAGCCCGGTGATGTGCTGAAGCGGCTCACGCGCGAGGCGTCGACCATACAGGTTTGAGAGTTCTTCGGCTGCCGATTCAGCTATCTGGGTTTCGATGAGCATCTGCGCCTGAATACCGCCTCGACTTAAACCGAGGACATGACCGGCCAAGAGCTCGGCATCAGCCTGTGCTGAATCGATTCCGGCTGCGGCGAATAAAGTGGCCGCGTGCCGAACCAACCCGTTCAGGTCAGTCAAGTTACTTCGCTTCGCCAATCGCGGCTAGGCGTGCTTCCTCATCCATCTGAATCGCAGACTGGATTACAGGTTCTAGGGCTCCATCCATGACTGCGTCGAGGTTGTAAGCCTTGTAACCGGTTCGGTGATCTGCAATGCGGTTTTCAGGGAAGTTGTAGGTACGAATTCGCTCGGAACGGTCGACCGACTTCACCTGAGACTTGCGAGCAGCTGACTGCTCGGCCTCTAGGGCCTCCTGCTGTGCAGCCAGAATTCGAGCGCGAAGAACGCGCATACCCGCTTCTCGGTTCTGCAACTGAGATTTTTCATTTTGCATTGCAACGGTGATACCGGTTGGCAAGTGAGTGATTCGAACGGCTGAGTCGGTGGTGTTAACCGACTGACCGCCAGGGCCAGATGAGCGATAGACATCGATGCGGAGATCGTTTTGGCTAATCTCAACTTCTTCCGGCTCGTCGACCTCAGGGAAAACCAAAACACCGGCGGCCGAGGTGTGAATTCGACCCTGAGTTTCGGTTGCCGGGACGCGCTGAACACGGTGAACGCCACCCTCGTACTTTAGGTGCGCGTGAACGCCCTGAGCCGGGTCAGTGGTGTTCGACTTGATGGCAATCTGGATATCCTTGATGCCGCCGAGGTCAGACTCATTCTTGTCAAGAATTTCAGTCTTCCAACCCTTTGAGTTGGCGTACTGAAGGTACATGCGAAGAAGGTCGGCTGCGAAGAGTGCAGATTCTGCACCACCTTCACCGGCCTTGATTTCCATGATTACGTCACGGCCGTCATCCGGGTCACGAGGAATCAATAGTCGACGCAATTTTTCATTTGCTTCGTGCAACTTCTGCTCGAGAGCCGGCACCTCTTCGGCAAACATCTCGTCTTCTTTAGCCAGTTCTTTCGCAGCGGCAAGGTCATCGGCCAGCGAATTCACTTGGTTGTAGGCGTTGATGATTGCACTCAACTCCGCGTAGCGGCGATTGAGCTTCTTGGCTAGGGCAGGGTTGCCGTGAAGACCTGGGTCAGACAGTTGAGTCTGAAGCTCCAGGTGCTCAGCAATAAGAGGTTGTACCGAGGAAAGCAATTTTTACTCCGAGTCAGAACCGTTTGGAACTGGCATTGACTTCTGAACCTGCATCAGGAACTCTACGTTGCTTGAGGTCTCCTTTAGACGGCTCAAGACAAGCTCAAGTGCCTGCTGCTGCTCTAGTCCGGCAAGTGCACGGCGAAGCTTCCAGACAATCTTGGTCTCATCCGGGCTCATCAGCATTTCTTCGCGACGGGTACCCGAAGCGTTGACGTCGACGGCTGGGAAGATTCGCTTGTCCGCAAGTGCGCGTGAAAGGCGAAGCTCCATGTTTCCAGTTCCCTTGAACTCCTCGAAGATAACCTCGTCCATCTTTGAACCAGTCTCAACAAGAGCGGTTGCCAGGATGGTGAGCGAGCCGCCATCCTCGATGTTGCGGGCAGCACCGAAGAAGCGCTTTGGTGGGTAAAGGGCTGATGAATCAACACCACCCGAAAGGATTCGGCCAGAAGCCGGTGCGCTCAAGTTGTAAGCGCGACCTAGGCGGGTGATCGAGTCAAGAAGAACAACGACGTCGTGGCCAAGCTCAACGAGACGCTTGGCGCGCTCGATGGCTAGCTCGGCGACGGTGGTGTGGTCTTCGGCTGGGCGGTCGAAGGTTGAAGCAATAACTTCACCCTTCACGGTGCGCTGCATGTCGGTTACTTCTTCAGGGCGCTCGTCAACGAGAACAACCATGAGGTGTACCTCTGGGTTGTTGACCGCGATTGAGTTAGCGATTGCCTGAAGAACAAGAGTCTTACCGGCCTTCGGTGGCGAAACAATTAGACCACGCTGACCCTTACCGATTGGTGAAACCAAGTCGATGATGCGGGTGCTTAGCTTGTTGGCTTCGGTCTCGAGACGCAAACGAGTCTGAGGGTAAAGCGGGGTCAGCTTCTGGAACTCGACGCGGTTTGCAGCCTGCTCCTGGGTTAGACCGTTGATCGAGTCGATGCGAACGATCGCGTTGAACTTCTGACGACCCTGGTTGTCGGCTTCACGAGGCTGACGGATTGCGCCAACCACTGCGTCACCCTTACGAAGTGAGTACTTCTTAACCTGACCAAGTGATACGTATACGTCGTTTGGACCAGGCAGGTAACCGCTGGTGCGAACGAAGGCGTAGTTGTCGAGAACGTCGAGGATACCCGCGACTGGAACTAGAACGTCATCCGGAGAGATTTCTGGCTCAGCCTCGTCGTATGGGTTGTTGTTGCCGCGGCCGCCGCGACCATTGCGGTCATTGCGATCACGGAAACGGTCATTGCGGTCGTTGCGACCATTGCGGCTGCGTCCATTGCGGCCGTTACGACGCTCGTCGTTGAAGTCACGCTCGTTGCGTGAGTCATTGTCACGGGTCGAGTTGTCGCGGTTGGCGTTGTCGCGGTTTGAGTTCTCGCGTGGCTCACGTGGCTCACGTGGCTCGCGTGCTTCGCCTTCGGTTGATTCGCCACCATCTGAACGCTCACCGTTGTTGCGGTTGCGAGAGTTGCGGTTGCGGTTGCGGTTGCGTGAGTTGCCTGAGCGCTCTGGGCGTTCGCCACCCTCGCCGTTCGACTCACCATTTGAACCGTTGTTTGAACCTTCGCTTGAAGGAGAAGTCGATGACTCACCCTCGGTCTTTGGCTCTGCCTTGGCTGCGCGTGCGCGGCCGGTTGTCTTGGTTGCCGACGCTTCTCCGGTGCTCTCTGATGAGGTTGCAGCGGCTGAATCGGTTGCCGGCTTGGCAGCGCGAGAGCGAGTGTTCTTCTTTGGTGCGTCTGTGGATGCAGAGTCGCTTGAAGTTGATGCTGGTGCAGCCGAGACAGCCTCAGGAGCTACTGCTCCGGCTTCGACACGGCGTCCGCGGCGAGCTGCTGGCTTCTTGGTTTCTTGGATTTCATCCATGTGATTGTGTGCTCTTTCTTGAGTATTTCAGCGACTCAATGTTTTTGAGATTTTCGCTGGCCTGCACTGGCCTTTTAGATCTTGACCGTGCGTCACCGCAGTAGATTTGCGATGGGTTCACCGTTTGCGCGTCTTTTAACTTTTGGAGCTAGAGACTTGCGCGTTATTTCTGGTGCGTTATTACTGTAGCACCTTTGATGTCTACCGACAGTAAAAGCGCCTTCCACGCTGGATAACGCTCTGCTGCCAGTGCGGCGGCCTCCAGCCTTTGAGCTGGCCCAGAGGCCAGGACAAGAACCGATGGGCCTGCACCAGAAACCACTGCCGCATGCCCGTTCTCACGCATTAGCTGAACCAAGGCGTAAGTCTCTGGCATGGCTGCCGCGCGGTAATCCTGGTGAAGTTTGTCTTCGGTTGCCGCCATCAAGAACTCTGGGGTCTGAGTCAGTGAGGCAATCAGCAAGGCCGAACGAGAGACATTGAAAACGGCATCGTTGTGCGGAACCGAGTCTGGTTGAAGTGAACGCGCCAAAGCGGTTGACATCTTGAAGTTAGGCACCAGTTCAAGAAATGAGACACCGCGGTGCACGAAAAGCTTTTTGTGGTGAGGTCCCTGCTCGTCTTCCCAAGCGATAGTGAGGCCGCCAAAAAGCGCCGGCGCAACGTTGTCTGGGTGACCTTCAAGTTCGGTGGCGAGGTCGAGCAGATCTTTGTCCGTGATCTCAACTATGCCCTTGAGCAGCCCCTTGGCTGCGATGATTCCCGAGACAACGGCGGCACCAGATGAGCCCATGCCGCGGCCGTGAGGAATGATGTTGTGAGCCTTGAGACGAAGGCCAGGCAGCGGTTGGTTGAACTTTTTGAAGGTCGCAGCGATGGACTGGACAACCAGGTTATTGCTGTCGGTCGGAACTTCTCCGGCACCTTCACCATGCACATCTACGAAGGCACCCTCACCGGCGACAGCCTCAACTTCGAGCTCATCGTAAAACGACAGAGCAAGGCCGAGAGTGTCAAAGCCAGGGCCAAGGTTTGCCGAAGTTGCCGGCACCTTGACGGTGACTTTTCTGCCGATGATTGAACTCATTCTTACTTCTTACTCAGGCCTAGGCGCTCGGCGACGGCCTCAACACGGTTTGCAACCGCCTGTGGCTTGATGCCCTTGCCCTTTTCATCCTTGAGCGCCCACATTGGGTCTTTCAAGCCGTGACCGGTCACGGTCACCACGATGGTTGAACCAGTAGGAACCTCACCCAGCTTCGAGTGCTTGAATAGGCCGGCTGCGCCGGTTGCCGATGATGGCTCGACGAAAACGCCAACTTCTTGAGACAAGAAGCGGTGCATCCAAAGAATCTCTGCGTCTGAAGCAAAGCCAAACTGACCATTGGTCTCGGCACGAGCTGCCAGCGCTAGGTCGTAAGACGCAGGGTTACCGATTCGGATCGCGGTCGCGATGGTGTCAGGCTTGGTGACCGGGTTACCGAAGGTGAACGGAGCAGACCCCTCGGCTTGGAATCCCCACATCTTTGGCAAAGCCTTAATGCGGCCTTCGATCAGGTCCTCTTTGTAACCCTTTGAGTAAGCGGTGTAGTTTCCGGCGTTGCCCACTGGAAGCACGTGGAAATCAGGAGCGAAACCGAGGGCGTCGACTACCTCGAATGCGCCAGTCTTCTGACCTTCAATGCGGTCTGGGTTAACCGAGTTGACCAGATGAACCGGGTAGTTCGCCGAAAGATCGCGAGCTAGGTTTAGGCAGTCATCGAAGTTGCCCTTGACCTGAAGGATCTGCGCCTTGTGAGCAACAGCCTGGCTGAGCTTGCCAAGTGAGATCTTGCCCTTAGGAACCAAAACCACCGACTGGATGCCTGCGGCGGCAGCATAAGCGGCAGCAGAGGCAGAGGTGTTTCCGGTTGAGGCGGCGATGACGGCCTGGGCTCCGTGGCCCACGGCCTTGGAAACCGCCATAGTCATACCGCGGTCTTTGAATGAACCGGTTGGGTTCATGCCCTCGACCTTAAGCAGTACTCGCTCTGCGCCAACAAGCTTGGCAAGCGCCGGTGCTTCAACCAGCGGGGTGCCGCCTTCACCGAGAGTGATAACCGGGTTATCGCTTGAGATGTCTAGACGATCGATGTATTCGCGGATAACTCCGCGCCACTGGTGAGCCATTAGATTCCTTCTACTCGGATTACTGAAGTAATAGATTCGACCGCGGAATTTGCGGCTAAAGCCTTGACCACGGCCGACAGCGATGCGTCAGTTGCCACGTGGGTTCCTACCTCGAGGGTAGCGGTTGAACGACGCTTGCCGCCGGTTTGGCGCACCGACTGTTCGACAGTTTCGATTGAAACACCGTGATCGGCAAACACGTTTGCGATCTTCGCCAAGATGCCCGGCTGGTCGGTCACTTCAAGAGTGATCTGGTAGCGGGTGTAGGCGCGGTCGATTGGCAGGATGGTCAGGTTGGCATGTACCGAGTCGGCAAGACCCGGACCACCGGCGACGTGTCGCTTAGCAGCCGAAACCAAGTCACCCAAAACTGCAGAAGCGGTCTGAACTCCACCGGCGCCTGCGCCATAAAACATTAGGGAACCGGCAGCTTCGGCCTCGACGAAAACGGCATTGAACGCTCCGTGAACGGCACCGAGTGGGTGGTCTCGTTCAATTAGCGCAGGGTGCACGCGAACCGAGACGCCGGCCTCGCCGTTCTCGTCTGCCTCGACGCGTTCGGCAATAGCCAGCAACTTGATGACGTAGCCATCGCGCTTTGCAGCAATCATCTGCTCCGGAGTCACCTTGGTGATCCCCTCGCGATAGACCTGGTCTAGCGGAACCTCGGTGTGGAAGGCCAGGTACGCCAAGATGGCGGCCTTCTGGGCAGCATCAAAGGCCTCGATGTCTGCGGTCGGGTCAGCTTCGGCATAACCAAGCTCGGTTGCCTCAGCCAAGGCGTCGTTGAAGTCAGCGCCGGTTGAATCCATACGGTCAAGGATGAAGTTGGTGGTACCGTTCACGATTCCCATGATGCGGTTCACCTTGTCACCGGCTAGTGACTCGCGAAGTGGTCGAATGATTGGAATGGCACCGGCAACGGCGGCCTCAAAGTAAAGCTGCGCACCAACCTGCTCGGCTGTATCAAACAGCTCGGTGCCGTGATGTGCCAGCAGCGCCTTATTGGCGGTGATGACATCTGAACCCGAGTTGAGCGCCTGAAGAATGTAGGTGCGAGCAGGCTCGATTCCACCCATGACTTCGATGACAATGTCTGCCCCCAGAATCAGAGTTTCGGCATCCGTGGTGAGCAAGTGGGCTGGAACGCCTTCGGCGCGCTTCGAGTTGAGGTCACGAACTGCGATGCCAACTAGGTCGAGTTCGGCACCGACACGTGCCGCCAGCTCAGCCTTGTTTTCGGTCAATAGACGAGCCACCTGAGCCCCAACAGACCCGGCACCCAAAAGGGCAATTCTTAGTGGACGATATTCGGTCACGGTTTAGCTCTTCTCATTTTTTGCAGCTTCGACCTTATTGGTCTGGAAGCGCAGATCTCTGGCGAAAAGGTCAGACTCGGTTTCGCCTCGAATGATTAGTCGAGCCTCGCCACTTCTGACCGCAACAACCGCTGGTCTGGTTAGGAAATTGTAGTTGCTGGAAAGCGAATAGCAGTAAGCGCCGGTCACCGCGACAGCGAGCAGGTCATTCGGCTGCACATCTGAAGGCAAGTAATCGTGACGAACTACGATGTCACCGCTCTCACAGTGCTTTCCGACCACGCGGACTAGAGCCGGGGAAGCTGTTGTGCTGCGCGACGCCAAAGTTACGTGGTATTCCGCCTCGTATAGAGCCGGGCGGGCGTTGTCGCTCATGCCTCCGTCCACCGAAACGTACTTGCGAACCTCTGGTGTTGCACCGTCGGTGACCTTGACATCCTTGATGGTGCCAACGTTGTAAAGAGTGATGCCCGCTGGGCCAGCGATGTAGCGACCAGGCTCGAAAGCCAGCTTAGGAACCTTGATTCCGAGAGCTTCGCACTGCTCGGCTACTACTGCTGTGATTGCATCTGCGAAGTATCGAAGGTCGGGTGCCTTGTCGGCTGGCTTGTAGTTGACACCGAAACCGCCCCCGAGGTTTAGCTCTGGAATTTCACCCTCGGTCAACATCTCTGCGTGCAGCGCGATGAGGCGCTTGGTTGACTCGACAAAACCCTCGACGGTGAAGATCTGGGAACCAACGTGCTGATGGAATCCCAAGAATTTCAAGTGTGAGTGTGAGCGAATCTTGGCTACGAGCGCGGGCGCATCTTTGATTGGGATGCCAAACTTTTGGTCTTCGCGAGCGGTGGCCAAGAAGTCGTGGGTGTTGGCGTGGACACCGGTGTTTATGCGCAAACGAACACCTTGAACAGTGTCTTGTGCGCCCGCGGTGGCAGCAACACGTTCGATCTCGATTTCGCTGTCGATGACGATGGCGCCGACTCCTGCACTCACAGCCCGGCCGATTTCGCGCAACGACTTGTTGTTGCCATGCAGGCCGATGCGAGCGGCATCGATTCCTCCGGCGAGCGCAGCTGCAAGCTCGCCACCGCTTGAGACGTCGATGTTCAAACCAAGCTGATCGATCCAGGTGACAATCTCGGTGCTGAGAAACGCCTTGCTCGCGTAGTAAACCTTTGCTTCGGTGCCAATGTGCTTAGCTGCGTCACCAAGGATGGTTCGAGCCGAGGTTGCGCGGGCGCGGAAATCATCCTCGTCGATTACGTATAGCGGGGTGCCGAACTGCGTTGCCAGCTCACTGACCAGAACACCGGCAATTTCAACTTCGCCCGTCGCACGGCGAGTAGCATGGCGAGGCCAGACACGCGCATCGAGCGAATTTACATCGCTCGGATACTGCAACCAATCCGGTGCTAAATGATTAGACAAGGAATCCCCCTACATTCTTTCTGGCGCGCTAACGCCCAAAAGTTCAAGACCGTTTCGCAGAACCACACCGGCGGCTTCATTGAGCCAAAGGCGAGTGCGGTGAACCGACTCAACTTCTCCCCCGGAGATTGGTGTAACGCGGCAGTTGTCATACCAGCGGTGATAAGCGCCAGCCACTTCTTCTAGGTAACGAGCCACGCGGTGGGGCTCCTTGAGCTCAGCCGCCGATGCCATGATGCGGGGCAACTCAATCAACTTAGCCAGCAGATCAGACTCTGAAGCGTGGCTCAGTAGCTCTGGCATAAATTCACTATTGTCGACACCCAGGCTGGCTGCATTCACAGCAACCTGCTTGGTACGCGCGTGCGCATACTGGACGTAGAACACCGGGTTGTCATTGGTCTTCTTCGACAACTGCTCTAGGTCAATGTCAAGATTCGAGTTGATTGGCGAACGTGCGAGCGCGTAGCGAGCAGCGTCAACACCAACCGCACCAACCAGGTCCTCCATGGTCACAACTGTTCCGGCGCGCTTCGACATACGCACCGGCTCGCCGTTTCTAACCAGATAAACCAACTGGCCAATCATGATTTCTAAGTTCCACCCAGGCTC
Organism: Microbacteriaceae bacterium; assembly: GCA_947453465.1. GTDB lineage: Bacteria > Actinomycetota > Actinomycetes > Actinomycetales > Microbacteriaceae > Rhodoluna. Next base: position 12,933 of record CANGGL010000005.1, read on the forward strand.
ATCCCCGTAAGCGGCACAAAGCGCCATCATTCTTGGGACGTATCCGTGGTGGTCGGCACCGAGCATGTAGATGCAGCGATCGAAACCACGGGAGCGCTTGTCAAGGTAGTATGCGAGATCCCCAGCGATGTAAGCGGCTTCGCCGTCGCTCTTAATGACTACGCGATCGCGGTCGTCACCGAAGGTGGTTGATCGTAGCCAAATTGCACCATCTGACTCAAAGATGTGTCCCAGTTCGCGCAACTTGGTAATGGCGCGCTCTACCGCGTTCGATTCGTAGAGCGAGTTCTCGTGGAAATACACATCAAAGTCGACACCAAAGTCGTGAAGTGACTCACGAATTTCTTGGAACATTAGCTCGACACCGGCGGCACGGAAGGCCTCTTCAGCTTCGGCGATCGGAAGGCTAAGGATGTCAACGGCAGTCTCATCTAGCACGCGCTTAGCAATGTCATCGATGTAGGCACCGGCATAGCCGTCCTCGGGGGTCGGCTCCCCCTTGGCGCTAGCCATTAGAGATCGAGCGAAGCGGTCGATTTGAGCACCGTGGTCGTTGAAGTAGTACTCGCGAGTTACGTCTGCACCCTGCGCCTGAAGAACACGAGCGAGTGAGTCACCCACAGCGGCCCACCGGGTGCCACCTAGGTGAATTGGGCCGGTTGGGTTGGCAGACACAAACTCAAGATTGATCTTCAGCCCGGCAAGGTCTGAACCGTGCCCAAAAGTTGAACCGGCCTCAACGATGGTCTTGGCTGCCTCACCAGCAGCCGCCGCGCTAACCGAAATATTTATGAATCCAGGGCCTGCGATGTCAACCTTCGAAACGCCGTCCACTTGTTCGAGCTCGGGCGCCAAGAGCTCAGCAAAAGCTCGAGGGTTCATGCCAAATTTGGCGCCGAGCTGCATGGCAACGTTGGTTGCCCAGTCTCCGTGGTCTCTGTTCTTTGGGCGCTCAATGACTACCTCGCTCGGCACGTCGCCGGCACCAAGTCGGCCATCGGCCTGCAAGGCTTCAAGGATGCGAACGATCGCGGCAGAAAGGTCTGCTGGAGTCAAAATTTTGCCTAACCGAAAGAATGAAATATCCAAGCGCAACAACGCCCAAAATACTGCTGGATACCCCTAAATCATACCGAAACTGGCTTCCTTCCGCCTGTTTATGCCTTGGGAACCAGACCCAAAATCGGATCGGCGGTCACCGGAATCGGGTCGCAAAGTTCACCGACGAACTTGCCATCCACATAATTCAAGAACGCGATGAGGTTCCAGCCGCCATCGATGTCCTGAACCAAACGCGAGGCGTAGAGGCTGGTTTTCGGGAATAAGGTGGCGTCCTCAAAATTGACATCCTCTAAGTCCTCGCGCACCGGCATGCTGTAAACACCACCCAGCTCACCTTCAGCGCGCCGCTCCTCTGAAATGTTTGGACCAGCCGTGCAGAACAACAGAATTGGTACTCCGTCCACGACCTCGTACTGGAATACCTCGGTCTCCGAGAAACCTTGATCTGGCAATGAAGTAGCCGGCTGAAGCACCCAGTTCACCAGGTCATCCGACTTAGCAATCGCCATCGCAGCACGCTGACGCGGATTCACTGATTCTTTGAGTTCAGCCGTGACCAACATGGTCCAGCCGGTCTCGCCGACCATTTTGAAAACCCATGGGTCGCGGAATGCCTCGTAGGGGAAACCATCCTGAAGCGTGGCGTACCACCTTGGATCAGCCGCAACAACCGGCAGGTTTTCGACCTTGGTCCAGGTGATCAAATCTGGAGAGCTGGCGGCGCAGACAGTCTGACGCTGCCCTTCATCCTCGCGACTGGTGCCGGTGTAAAACATTCGCCACTGGCCGCTGTCTTCACGAACGACCGAACCGGTCCAGGTGGTCCAGCTGTCTGGCGCCGGCGCATCGCTTGGCGCGATCGCATCTGCCACAACCGTCCAGTTCTTTAGGTCCTTTGAAATGGCATGGCCGACCGAAGTATTTCGGTGACGACGCTCAGGGTCGCCGAGCGCGCGGCTGGCCTGAAGGTAGAAAGCGTGGTGATTTTCACCATCGAATACGAACCATGAATCCCACACCCATTGACCAGGTAGTTTCAGCGCCAATTTATCCTCCAAGGCTTAACTTCAAGCCATCAGACTAATCCATCCCACTGTTAGGCTTAAGACAACCTAAGCCCCTATAGCTCAGGGGATTAGAGCATTGCCCTCCGAAGGCATGTGCGCAGGTTCGAATCCTGTTAGGGGCACATGTTTGGAATGGAATGGCTTAAGCCTGAGACCCTAATCACCTCATTCGGCGCATTTGCGATGGTCGGTGTGATGCTCATTGTTTTCATGGAAACCGGGCTGCTCATCGGCTTCTTCCTGCCTGGAGATTCATTGCTATTTGTCACCGGCCTGATGGTGGCCACGGGTGCGATTCAGATTCCACTAGGTGGGGCTTCGTTCACGGTGCCCATCTGGTTGGCTTGCGCATTGATTTCATTGGCTGCCTGGATTGGTGACCAAACCGGCTATTTCATCGGACGCCGAGTTGGACCCGCTATCTTCAACAAGCCGGATTCCAAACTATTCAGCCAGGCGAACGTGGCTCGAACCAACTCATTTTTTGAGCGCTATGGCGCGCGTGCGATCATCCTGGCTCACTTCGTGCCGGTTATGCGCACTTTTGTTCCAGTGGCAGCGGGCATTGGTGAGATGAGCTATCGCAAATTTCTGCGCTACAACTTTGTTGGTGTCATCGGCTGGGGCACCGGAGTTACACTGATGGGCTTCTTCCTAGGAAAAATCCCCTTTGTGGCGGCGCACGTAGAGTATTTCACCCTCGGGTTTATCGTGGTTTCGACCATCCCAATCGCTCTAGAGGTCATCAAAGCTCGTCGCGAACACAAGCGCGACCAACTGCTCAACTAGAGCGGGGACATCGGACCTGCTTCAGCCCGCGATAGCCCAGTGCTTTAGGTCTACCTAATCCGGTTAGTTCGCAATCGCATTGAGATAAGTGGCGAGTTGCTCCAGGGCCAGCGCCCGGTGACTCATCGAATTTTTGACCTCGGGGTCGAGTTCGGCCGCGGTCACTTCAAAGCCCTCAGGGATGAACACCGGGTCATAACCAAAACCATGTTCACCCTGCTCTTCAAAAGCCACGCGACCCGGCCAAATACCGGTAAAGCTGGCTTCGCCATCTGGGCCCACCAGAGCAATGGTGCAAACAAACGCAGCGGCTCGGTGTTCCTCAACGACATCGCGCAACTGAGCCAGCAGCAGGCGGCGATTTGCGATGTTATCGCGTCCACCCGCCCAGCGTGCACTAAAAATTCCTGGTGAGCCACCGAGAATCTCGACAGCAATACCAGAGTCATCAGCCATCGATGGCAGGCCCGTGTGAGCAAACGCCGCTCGCGCCTTGATCAGAGCATTCTCGAGGTAGCTGGTGCCATCCTCAACCGGTTCAGGGCCGTCATAGCCAAGCAATTCAAGGCCTTCCACGGCAGCGCTAAGGATGGCCCCGAGCTCGGATACCTTATGAACGTTGTGAGTTGCTAGGACAATCTGCATTAGTTGCTGGCTTCCGCGAGGATGTCCTGCTGGATTTTGGTGAGCTCCGAGGTTCCCTTTAGCGCGATGTCGAGTAGTGCGTTGAGCTCATCGCGGTCAAAAGGCACGCCTTCGGCGGTGCCCTGCACTTCAACGAATTTGCCCGAGCCGGTGACGACGACGTTCATGTCGGTTTCAGCTCTGACATCCTCGGTGTAGGCCAAGTCTAGGAATGGAATACCATCGATGATGCCTACAGAAATTGCCGCGACGCTGTCGCTGAGCGGCTTTGATTTTTGGGCGATGAATTTATTCTTCTTGCCCCATTCGATGGCATCTGCCAGTGCTATAAAGGCACCGGTGATCGCAGCGGTACGAGTGCCACCGTCGGCCTGAAGTACGTCACAGTCAATCACGATGGTGTTCTCGCCAAGTTCACGAACATCGACCACCGCACGAAGGCTGCGACCAATAAGTCTGGAAATTTCATGCGTGCGTCCACCGATTTTGCCCTTTACGGCTTCACGGTCATTTCGGGTGTGGGTCGCTCGCGGGAGCATCGCATACTCGGCGGTGACCCAGCCCTCACCCTTGCCTACCTTCCAGCGAGGAACACCATTGGTGAAAGATGCGGTACAAAGCACCTTGGTACCGCCAAAGGAGATTAGCGCCGACCCCTCGGCGTGCTCACTCCACCCCCGAATAACTGTCACTGGGCGTAGTTCATCAGCGGTTCGGCCATCGGCGCGAAGGGTCATGGTTCTCCTAGTTATTAGTTGCCCTGGATCTTGATTGACCTGGGTCTTGATGGACCTGGGTCCTAAGTGAGATGTTCAACACTGGCGACCTCAGGCCCAAGAAAACGTCTGGCTAACTTGCCAAAAGATGCCGCGTCGCCGGTGGCCTGAAAGCGCAGGGTCGGTTGCGTAAGAGAAGTTCGGAGCAGGTCATGTGCCACAAGGGTTCTGTAGACATCCTTGGCTGTTTCTTCGGCGCTTGAAACCAGGGTCACGTCATCACCCATCACATAAGCAATTGCACCGGTCAGCAGCGGATAGTGAGTGCAGCCCAAGACCAAAGTGTCGACACCCGAATCTCTAATCGGCCCCAGGTAAGTCTCGGCAGCGGCAAGCAGTTCGGGCCCCGATGTGATTCCACGTTCCACGAAATCGACAAAGCTTGGGCAAGCTGCACTGTGAATTTCCAGGTCGACGGCAGCAGCGAAGGCGTCATCATAGGCTTTTGAGGTGATAGTGGCGTTGGTGCCGATCACGCCGACTTTGCGATTTCTGGTGGCCGAAACGGCACGTCGTACGGCTGGCTGGATAACCTCAACCACCGGAATCCCACGACCTTCGGTATAGCGCTCTCGAGCGTCCCTCAGAACCGCTGCGGAAGCCGAATTGCAAGCGATTACCAAGAGTTTCACGCCCTCGTCAACGAGTCGGTCCATGACCTTGAGTGCCAGTTCGCGCACCTCTGGAATGCTCTTCGGTCCGTATGGCGTGTTTGCGGTGTCGCCGACGTAAATGATCGACTCGTTGGGTAATTGGTCGATGATTGCGCGAGCTACCGTCAGGCCGCCGACGCCAGAGTCAAAAATACCGATTGGTGCATCATTCACGAGAACGAGTCTACCTTCGAGCTATTTCTCGGGGTTAGCGCTCTTAGGGTCTTCTGGCCTCAAACCATCGTAAATATCTTTACAGGTTGGGCAGATTGGAAACTTCTCAGGGTCGCGACCTGGGACCCAAACTTTGCCACACAGAGCAATTACCGGGGTGCCGAGAACGGCTGATTCGACAATCTTTTCCTTGCGCACATAGTGCGAGTTGCGCTCGTGATCACCGGGATCAACGTTTTGAACCTGCTCCTCGAGCAGAGTCGAGCCGCCGGTTTGTCCGCCAATTCCATCTAGTCCAAAATCATCCATGTGAGTCTCCTCGCCACCTAATGCTTGTTATTTACCGGCGTCACCCAAGGTTACCTTCAAGGTGACCGACTTGCCGGCTCGAATCAACTCGAGATTTGCTCTGGCACCGGCTTTTTCCTGGCGAACAGCGGCCGTGAGCTCGCTGGCCGAGTTGACGGCAACACCGTTGAACTTGGTGATTACATCGCCGACCAAAACTCCACCCTTCTCGGCAGCTCCGCCAGCGGTGAGCTTTACCACTTTGGCGCCCACCGTGAAACTTGCCGCCGCAGATGAGTTGGTGGTGTCGGTAACCATTGCTCCCAAAAGAGCGTGGCTTGCGTGACCGGTCTTCATAATTTCACCGGCGATGCGCTCGGCAACATTCGAAGGAATTGCAAAACCAACTCCGATGCTGCCACCGGTGCCTCCCGCGTTAGCAATGGCAACGTTGATACCGATCAACTGGCCCTTCTCGTTTAGCAGGGCACCACCCGAGTTGCCTGGGTTGATGGCAGCGTCGGTTTGAATTACTCGAAGATTTACCGAGTCACCCGAACCGCTGTAAAGCTGAAGCCCGCCGCCATTCGAATTGTCTGGAGCTGCGGCCGAGGCCACCTGAATGGTGCGATTCAGCGCAGAAACGATGCCCTTGGTTACCGTGTTGGCCAACCCAAGTGGGGCACCGATAGCAAGCACGGCGTCTCCTACATTTAGCCTGCTTGAGTCAGCAAAAACAATCGGGGTGAACTTGACCGGCGCATCAACTTTGATTACCGCAAGGTCGTTAGTCGGGTCGGTTCCGACCACTGTCCCTGGATAAACGTGACCATCAAAGGTTTTCACTTCAATCTTCACGCTGGATGAGGCTCCATCGAGAGTGACCACGTGGGTGTTGGTAAGTAGATAGCCTTCGGAGTTTAGAAAAACACCGGAACCGTTGCCGGCGGTTGCCGAACTAGAGACAGACACCGTAGCCACCGACGGTGCAGCAGCGGCCGCAGCGGCGGTGACCCAAGAGACGCTGTCGGCGTTATTGACAATAACCGGCGCAGGCTGAGTCGAGTAGGTATAGATTCCGATTCCGACCCCAGCACCGACTGCGGCGCCGACCGAGGCACCAATAATTAGCATGGCAGTGCCGGTGAAGATCGTAGTCTTTTTGGCTAGACGCCGGGCCAATGACAACTTTTTAGCTGGCGTAAACCCCTGACTAGGAGTTACTTCGAACAAGAACTGGCGGTTGTAATCAGACACTTGTGACCTTTCAAACTTGGCGTTGCACAAAGCATCGCAGTCAAGTCTGACTAGTCTATGAAAACATTCTGAAAGTTATCTGAGTACCATGACGCCTAATGCATGCAGCCGTAGGCCGATTGATTGCCGATACAGGTCTTAGCGACCAAACGCACCGATGAGGTTGGGGCGGCACCATCTGGGACAGAGCCACCTGGGTCGGCGCCTTGGTCTCCGACCGAAACTTCCGCTGAATCGGAAACTGCGATCTCTCCTGCCGACACCCAGCTCGACTCCCCCGCAATTTGATAGCTGACCGAGTATGTGACCGTAGCCGTCACCGAATAAGTACCAAACTCCGCATAGGAATGCCACGGAACAGAACCGGCGGTTGAACCATCGCCATAATTCCAGGATGTTGCAATCGGCTCGAAGCGGACATCGGTTGCTCTGCCCAGGATGCTGCCGGATCGATAATGAACCATCGCATCGACTGCCAAAAATGTTTCTTCACCAAGAGCCAGTTGACTCGGGCTCGCGACAACAGTTATCGATGCCGGACTGAAACTTGCCTGACCGGCACTTGAGCTACTCAAACTGATCACCACCGGAACGTTGACCGGAGGCTTTGCAACCGGCTTCAACACCGGGGCTTTAGGCTTCGGAGTCGACTTGGGGGCAATTCGCGGAACCGGTTTCGGCGCCGGTTTTAGCAGGGCCGGTGGTGGAGTGAGCTTCGCGGGAGTCAGCAAGATTTTTAGTGCCGGCTTTGGTGCCGGTTTAGTCACCGGTTTTGGCGCAGGCTTTGGTGCTGCCACCGGCTTCGGGGCCGGTGCTGGCTTCGCAATTGGTTTGGGGGCGGGCTTGGCTACTGCAACGGTTCGAGTTTCGACCGCTGCGCGAGCACAGACTGTGACCGAGCCACCGCCGGTTTGGGAGCCGTATGAGAAACCGCCAGACCCTCCCCCGGTAGAACAAGCCCAAACCGGTGTATTTGAGTAAGGAAACATCACCAAAAGCAGAGTGGCCCCGGCCAGTGCCGTGAGTTGGTTCGGAATCCGCCAGTTCATGTTCACCAAGGTAGGTGATCGAGATTTTGGTTGCCGAGGTTATCCACAAACGAAAAATCCGGCCCACGAATGGGCCGGATTTTTTCACCGCTAGCGATGTGTTTCTAGTTGCGGGGGCAGGATTTGAACCTACGACCTCCGGGTTATGAGCCCGGCGAGCTACCGAACTGCTCCACCCCGCGGCGAAGTTCAATCATAGCACGGTTAGGTCGGAGAAGCGAACCTACTTAGAGGCAGTCAAAGCCGCATCGATTGCCAACTTGAGCGCCTTTTCGGCCTTTCCATAGGCAGTCCAGTCGCCGGCGGTCATCGCTTGCTCTTTGTCGATCATCGCTTGACGAGCCTGACTCAAGGCTGCCTTCAGCGCGGCGCTGGCGCCAACCGGAGTTGTGTCACCGGGTACCGGAGTCACGACCGGCCCTGTGGTTCCGGTTGCGGCTCCTGAGTTTCCGCCGAATAAGGAATCGAGGGCTGCGCCGAGAGTGTCTTCGAAGGCGATTTTGTCACCGAACGCAACCAGTACCTTCTTTAAAAGCGGGTAGCTGGTTTCGCCGGTGGATTTGATATAAACCGGCTGGACGTAAAGCAAACCGCCGCCGACCGGAAGGGTGAGTAGGTTTCCATTCAGCACCGTGGTTGAACCCTGGCGCAAGATGTTTAGCAAACGCGAAACATCGGAATCTGCGTTGAAGTTGTTTTGCACCAAGCCCGGGCCAGGAACATTCAGTGCCTTCGGCAGTGTGAGCAGACGCAACTTTCCATAGTTTGGTGAAACCTGGCCGGCAACAGAACCCGCATCCGAGTCAGCCACTAGGTAACCGCGGAGCACGTTGCGGCTTGATTCACCGGTAGAGCGAGGGATGAACGTGCTGTAAATCGAGAAGGCCGGGGCTTTGGTTCCGGGAACCTGCATGGTCAGGTAGTAAGGAGGTTGAAGCGCACCGGTGCTGGTGGCGTTAGTGCCCACCGGGTCATTCGGGGTCATCCAAGCATCCTGCTGAGAATAGAAGGAACCCGAATCGGTGACGTGGTAGCTGCCGAGGATTGCACGCTGCATCTTGAATAGGTCAGCCGGGTAACGCACATGGCTCAGCAGTTGACCTGACATTTCAGAGACTGAGTGAAGGGTTCCCGGGTAAACCTTTGACCAGGTCTTCAGGATTGGATCTTTGGTGTCCCAGGCGAACAACTTAACCTCGCCGGTGTAGGCATCGACCGTTGCTTTGACTGAGTTGCGGATATAGTTGATTGATCCGCGCCCAAAAGCCGAGCTGGTCGAGGTGTCGGCAATCGACTGGCTGAAGTTCTCAGCCCGCGAGTACGGGTAGTTCGCTGAAGTTGTGTAACCATCCACAATCCACTGAACCTTGCCATCAACCACGGCCGGGTACGGGTCGCTGTCTAGAGTCAAATAAGGCGCAACAGCCTTCACGCGCTCTAGCGGGCTGCGCTTGTACAGAATTTGCGATTTGTCATTGACTGCATCCGAGAGCAAGATTTGTTCGCTCTGGAACTTCATGGCGTAAGCCAAGCGAGTGAAAAGGTTGCCTAGGGTTGGCCCACCGTTACCGGTGAAAGTTGTGTAGGTCTGGTCGGCTTCGGAGTTGCCGGCGGAGTAATCGAACTCTCGTGGCTTTACCGCCTTGCCAGACCCAACGATCGAGTAGGTAGGTGAGTTCTCACCGAAGTAGATTCGTGGCTCGTATGCGCCCAGTGCACCCTTAGACGGAATGCCCGACTGCAAGAAGACCGGTTGGCCATCGGTGCTCGCCTGGTTTCCGTAAGCAGCAACCACACCGTAACCGTGCGTGTAAACGATGGTGTCGTTGTACCAAGATCTAGCCGAACCCAAACCGGCCTGGTTCAACTCTCGAACCGCAACCACGGTGTCCTGAGTTTTGCCGTCGAGGGCGTAGCGGTCGACATCCAAGTGATTCTCAAAGTTGTAGTACTGCTGGAACTGCTCAAGCTGCCTAAACGAGGCGCTAACCAAAGTTGGGTCAATGATTCGGATGTTTGCAGTGGTTTCGGCATCGGCACGGAGCGCCCCGGCGCTGGTGTCGGTCTTGGCCTGGTAGTCCTGGTTTTCAACTGCATCGAGCCCGTATGCCTGGCGGGTGGCCTCGATGTTTCTATCGATGTAAACCGACTCAAGGGTTCGCTCGTTTGGGCCGACCTGGAAGGTCTGGACGATCCAAGGGTAGACACCACCGAGAATGATCGAACTAACCACCATTAGGCCGGTGGCCATGATCGGCAAACGCCAATTTCCGATAACGGCGGTGAGCAGGAACAACACCGCAATGACTACCGAAATAAGCGCAAGAATTTGAAAACCAGGGATGACCGCATTGACATCAGAGTAGGTGGCACCGGTGTAAAGCCCCGATGAGTTTGTCATGGTCTTGAACTGGTCAAGCCACAGGCTGACGCCCTGAACAACTAGATAAAGCGCGGCCATGATTGAGACCTGAACGCGCGCGGCCTTCGAGATGGTTGAACGACGGCCGTTCAAACGAATGCCACCGAAGACGGTGTGCACGAAGGCGGCTAGCAGGCCAGAAATTAGTACCGTGGCCGAGGCATACGTGGTCACCGCTGAGAGGAACGGTAGGTCGAAGAAGTAGAACGAGACATCCAACCCAAACTGAGGGTCAACCTGCCCGGTATAGCTGCGGTTGAACCAGGCTAGGACCACGTCCCACTTTGAGATTGACGCGATGCCGCCAAAGATGCCGAGCAAAATCGGCAAACCAACCATGACGAGTTTTCTGAGTTGCTCAATCAGCTGACGGTAGGCGCCGAATGGGTCGTTTTGATCAGCGAATTTTAGGTAAATCGGACGGCTGCGGTAGGCGAGGAACAGGCTCAGACCACTGATTCCGCCGAGAGCTATGAAACCCACCAGGAACATGCCAATTTGAGCGACCACCTGGGTGATCAATACATTCTCAAAGCCGAGCTGCTGGAACCAGAGAAAGTCGGTTAGCACGCTGGCCACTGCCGCGAATGCAATCAGCAGGCCGACGATGATGAGGATCGAAAGTCGGAACGGTGACAAACGTCGAGCTGAACGGGTAGTGGTGCTCATTTTGGTCCTTCGTTTACTTTGCAGTGCAGGTAGGGAGTGAAGCCGGGTTGGTGCCGGTAGCAATTTTCTCTAGGTCAAACTTTGCCTCGGTTAAAGTCGTGACCTTGATAACGCTCAGGCCTGCTGGAACATGACCGAGAACCTCATCGCAGTTTGATGCCGGTGCGAGGAATATTGTTGCCCCAGCATTTGAAGCACCAAAGAGTTTGTGTTGAATTCCACCAATAGGTCCAACGTTTCCAGCGGCATCAATGGTTCCGGTTCCGGCGATATGTTTTCCTCCGGTTAGCTGCCCCGGGGTCAGTCGGTCAATGATGCCAAGGGCAAACATCATTCCGCCGCTCGGGCCACCGACGTCGCTGAGTTGTAGTTTCACCTTCACAGGGAAGTCATATTTGTAGCCCGCGAGAATGCCGAGGCGGTATTTGCCAGTTTTGTCGATGGTGGCCGTGATACTTTCGGTAACCGCCTTCCCGCCTCGGGTTACTTCAACCGAGAGCGGTCCGAAGGGCGCCTTCTGATTGATGACAGTTCTCAGCTGGTCTACGTCCTTAATTGGAACACCGCTGATTTTCAGGATGAAGTCGGCCGCCACCAGCTTGCCAGCCGATGGACTCCCCTTGCTGACCTCGCTTACGTAGACGTGCCAAGGCACGGTGTAGCCAAGTTTCATTAGAGCGGCGGCGATTGCCTCTTGCTGGGACTGTTCCATCATCGCTGTGGATTCAGCTTCAACCTGGGCGGTGCTCACTGCAGGTGGGAACATGACGTCGACCGGCACGATTGCTTCGGCGGGATTCAACCAGGCCAAACCCAACTCAAGCCAACTCGGCGTGTTCTCACGATTGCCGACCACACTCACGGTCAGGACATCAAGTTTTCCAGAGGTTTTGTAGGTTTGCGCACCATCGATGGTGATCACGTTTATGCCGCCATTTTTACCAAGAACGTCAAAGACTGGGCCCGGCCGTTCAATCACGTATGGAGTGGGCAGAAACACCAATGCAAATAGGCAGCCCATAAATAGGGCTAGAAAACCTATGCCGGTCAACTTCCGGGCGCGTGACTTATTAGACATTGGATTAAGCGTAAGTCTTGGCGGGCGAATCTAGGACTGCCCGGGGCCAGGCGACGAACGCTTAGGGCGAACAAAGGCCTCCGCACAGGCAAAGCACTGGCTTTACTCAGACTTCGGGGGCTAGCGTGGAGGCATGAACCCAGAAGACTTCGAAAAGTTTCTCAAGGACTTTATGGCCGGTAAGGGCGCGGACGCCGCCGAACTGGCCGCTGCTGCCGGAATTCCGAATGACCCAAAAATGATCGCCAAGATGGTTGAGCAGTTGCAGGCCGCCCTTGACAACTCTGACAACGCCGATGGATCGGTCAATTGGAAATTGGCCACCGACCAGGCCCGTGCAATCGCGCGCGAAGGTGGCCACTCGATCGATGACGGCACTCGCAAAACGATTCGCGACGCATTGTCAATTGGCTCGCTTTGGCTGGATGAAGCCACAGCCATGCCCGCAATTAACTCGGAACCAAAGTTACTCACCCGCGAACTCTGGGTATCGGATGCAATGCCACTATTTGAGGCTCTCTCAGCCCCGGTGGCGAACCGCATGAGCGAGGCTCTCGCCCAAAACCTGCGGGATAACGCACCAGAAGAACTTTCATCAATTTTGGGAAATGCCGGAGGTCTAATGCGTTCGGCCGGCGGCGCGCTTTTTGCAATGCAGTTGGGTCAGGCACTAGGCAAGCTCTCCACCGAGGTACTGACGGGAGGAGACATTGGGCTGCCGATTTTCCAGGACCAGCGGGCCGCTTTTATCCCGCAGAATCTTGAGGCTTTCGTTGCCGGGCTCGAGGTGGAGGCCGATCAGGCCTACATCTACCTTGGCGTTCGCGAAATGGCTCACACTCGCCTTTTCAAGCACAGTAAGTGGCTTCGAGATTCAATAGTCAGTCAAATTTCCAACTATGCGTCAGGCATCACCATTGACAATGACCGCATCTCTGAAATCGCCGAAGACTTCAGCGCAGCCAACTCGGATGAGTTGAAACGCGCCTTTGAAACCGGCGCATTCCTAGCCGCCCGCTCAGACGAGCAGCAAGTTGCTCTGGACCGCGTCGAAACAATGCTCGCGCTCATCGAAGGCTGGGTCGATGTCGTGACCGAAGAAGCCACCAGGCTTCTGCCCCGAGCGGCCGCTATCAGCGAGGCCGTTCGTCGACGCCGTGCCACCGGAGGGCCGGCCGAGCAGACCTTTGGCACCATCGTGGGCCTCGAGTTGAGGCCAAGACGGCTTCGTGAAGCGGCCGACATGTGGCGTCAACTTGGCACTGCGCTGGGCAAGGATCGAAGAGACACACTCTGGGATCACCCAGACCTCTTGCCAACCGACGAGGACATCGCGGCTCCAGCAGCCCTAATCGCCAAACTCAATGCCGCCACCTCAATGCCTGATGATTTCGATCAAGCACTCAGGGATCTTCTGGGCGAATAACGCCGGGTTTCTCTGCGACAAAGCGGAGCCTGGGTATAAATTCAGCAGCGCCGCAACGAGAGTGCTTTACTCTTGGCATGCTGAAGATAAACCCGAACCAAACCCCAATCTGGCGCGATCTGAAGAGCCTTCAAATTGGTGCGGGTCAGAACAAGGTCATCTTCAATTCACTTAGCCCTGCGCAAGAGCGACTAATCGCGGCCCTCTATCGAGGCATAGCCGATAAGCAGCTTCCAAACATCCTCAATGATCTTGGCCTGCCAGACCGGGATGGGGAAAGGTTTGTGAATGCTCTCGGCCCACTACTGCTGGAAACCACCGCCCCAGCAGTTGCTCCACTAAGCGAAGACTTTATCGCCGGTGCATTTGCCGAAATTATTCGGGCGAGCCTCATTCGCTCTGCCGATGGGGCGACCGTCCTGCTTGAGCGAGGTCTCCGAACCGTCCACATCGATGATTTGAGCGGCGCAGGGTTGATGCTCACTCTGGGCCTTGCCGCAGCCGGGGTTGGCCGGGTGGTGACTCATGACCAGTCAAAGGTTGAGACTCGCGATCTCGGGCCCAACGCATATCCCTCTCAACTACTCGGAAAACCAAAGATTGAGGCCGTTCGGGCGCTCTTGGCCAGCTCTCCAAACCCAATGAAGATGGTGGCCGGGCACAAGTTGACACCCCGAAACCTAGAATCGATTGACTGTGCCGCTCTGATTGCCCAGCAAGCCATTGAACCGAGGCGCTACGTTCAGTGGCTGAACCGCGATGTTCCACATTTGGCACTCACTTTCGATAGTGATCACGCTTCGGTGAGCCCACTGATTGTTCCTGGGCGGGGCCCATGCTTGTTTTGCCTTGAACAGGCACGAATAGAAGCTGATCCGGCTTGGCCGGTTGTTTTGAGTCAGTTGGTCACCAACACCAATCGCCTGGACGATGCGGCAAGCCGTTTGTTTTGTTCGGGTCTCGCGGTTCAAAAAATATTGACCTACCTGGATGACTGCGGGGGCTTTCAGCAAACCAAGCAGGAGCTGGTTGGCTATCAACTCGACCATTCAACCGGCTCGGTAACCGAGTTCACCTGGGGTGAGCACTCGGCCTGTTCTTGCCGACTAGCCTCGGGCGAGTAAGGCGTTGAAGAACCTGGATGGCTCCCGGTCGCGATGCGAGGTGGCGTCTCGTTTGGCCCAGGTGAGTGTGACTTCGCGCCTTGCCCGAGTGATGGCCACGTAGAGCAACCGACGCTCTTCGCGAATCTCAGCCTCGGTTTGGGCGTAGCTGATTGGTAAGTAGCCCTCGGTAAGACCGATTAGATGGACGATTTCCCACTCGAGACCCTTGGCCGCATGAATAGTAGAAAGCGTGACGGCCGCTTTCACCGGCTCGTGTTGTGAGCGCTGACGTTCATCAAGTTCAGCGGCAAACTCGGCAAGGGTGGCTTCCGCTGGCAACTCATCGGTAATTGCCAAAAGCGAATTGAGCGATTCCCACTTCTCACGCAGAACGCCGGGTTCTGACGGTGGCTGGGTCTGCCAACCCAACGAGCGGCAAATCTCAGAGACCGCTTGAAAAAGCGGCTTATCGGTTGGCGAGATGGCCTCCGCTCGCAAGGCGCGAATCGCCGCCTGAATTTCAACTCGATTGAAAAAGCGCTCTCCACCGCGAACCTGGTAATCCACCCCGGCTTGGGCTAGAGCGTTTTCCATCGCTTCGGATTGACCATTCACGCGGTACAGGACAGCAACGTCACTGGCCTTTATCCCGAGGGCCAGCTTATTTTTGATCGCGGCAGCTACGGCTGAACACTCATCCTGGATTGTGGCAAAAGAAATTGTTCTCGGTGCGAGCCCGGCCTCACCCTGCGACTGGAGTGGCTCTACAAATCCGGTGTCCTCGGTCAACCGGTTCGCAAAATTTACAATCTGCTGGGTTGATCGGTAGTTGCGCGTGAGCTGAATCACGGTGGCATCCGGGTAGGTGTTAGCAAAGTTTTGCAGGTAAGTGCTGCTTGCACCGGTGAATGAATAGATGGTCTGGTTCGGGTCGCCAACCACGCATAGGTCACTTCGTGAACCTAGCCAAACGTCAAGAAGCGCGTGCTGCAATGGCGAAATATCTTGGTACTCGTCCACGGTGAAGAACCGGTACTGCTGTTGAACATGAGCCAAGGCGCGTGGCTCGGCTCGCAACATACCGAGCGTCAACACCAAGACGTCTTCCCAGTCGACTCGCTGGGCTTTGATCTTGGCGTCCTCGTAAGCCGTCTGAAGTTCGACGTTTTTGCCGGGACTAAGCCCAGCAACCTTTGGGCGGGTTGGAGCAAGCTCGGCATACTCAGCCAGGCTCAGCATCGAGAACTTGCGCCATTCAATCTCCGATGCCAAATCTCTGACACCGCCGGTGTCGAGACGAATCTGTCGTTCCTCGGCAACCTTTGCGATCAGCCGAGCTTTTGACTCCAAAACCGTCGGAGCCGGAACGCCCGCAAATTGAGGCCAAAAGTACTCGAGCTGCGACAGGGCCGCGGCGTGGAACGTTTTCACGGTTACAGCACCCACGCCAAGTTGACGCAAACGGGCGCGCAGCTCACCCGCCGCGCGGTTGGTGTAGGTCAAGGCCAAGACTCGATTTGCCGAGTAATAACCCTTGGCGATGCCGTAGGCGATTCGATGGGTAACCGTTCTGGTCTTGCCGGTGCCGGCACCCGCCAAAATACAGGTCGGGCCGACTAGCGACTTAGCGGCGGCCTGCTGTTCTGGGTCTAAGTTTTCCAGTAGGAGCTCAGGATCCAATTGGCCCGCCATACCAGCGCTCAATTAGCGCACCCGCAATCGACAATTTGCCGGGCAAAAGTAAGTTTCCCGCTTCGGCCGCAATCTCTTCACGGCTAAACCAGCGCAACTTCTCGATCTCTTCGCCATCTGGCACCAAGTCTTCGCCGACATGTTTTGGGTCCACGCGCGCGGTGAAGCCAACCATAAGTGAATATGGGAACGGCCAGGCCTGACTCCCCAGGTACTCGGGCTCTATTACTCGCACACCCGACTCCTCGTGCACTTCTCGAATGACGGCAGCGGCCAGCGATTCACCTGGCTCCACAAAACCGGCGAGGATGGACCAACGATTCTCTTCCCAGATGCCCTGTGAGCCCAAAAGAATTCGATCCTGGTCGTCGATGACACTGACGATAATCGCAGGGTCTGTTCTCGGGAATATCTGCCGACCATCGCTGGCACACACACGGACCCAACCAGACTCTGTCACATTGGTTGCCTCTCCGCAGCGAGGACAATACAGGTGAGATTCGTGCCAGTTGGACAAAGCCAAGGCTTCTGAGTACAAGCCAGAATCCAAAGCGCTCAAGCCCGCGCCGGTCCTCCGAAGACCATGCCACGCTTCGAGGTCGGGTTGGAGTTCGGCTGCCCCAGCCGCATCGATGACTGCGAGGAGAATCTTTGTCCCGTCGAGGACTTCGCCCTGGGCTTGTGTTGAGAAACCCAAGTAGGCGTCAAGTTCGAGAGACCCTGCCGCCCGAAGGCTAGCCAGTTGGCTGGGCTTGAGAAGCAGCAACTCGGGTCTTGGGTGATCGGCTTCCCCACTGAGCAAGGTTTTGCCATCCTGGAGAACAAGGACTCGAGTGGATTCATCAGACCAAAGTCGGGCAAGCAGCCCATCATCGGAACGCGAGACGTTGTCACGGTCAACTGCTGAACGAGCGAGGGGAAGGCTGAGCGGTTCGTGCATCATTTCTTCCTTTGTCTTCGTTGAAATGCGTGGCGGTCCGAGATGAATGGGTAGTTTTTGTCTAACCTCAAATACATGGCCAAATCTCCCTTGATTTTAGCTGCGCTAGCTAAGGATGCTGTTCGTCACATCGATTTCGTTCAGGTGAAAAGCTTGAACGCGGGCACCGACGGCGCTTTCGACACAGCTCTGTTGACCGCGACAACCGGTGAGCACTACGTGGTTCGCATCGCAAACACTCAATCAGCCGGCACCGAACAAGAAGTCGAACTTCAGGCCCTTCGGGCTCTTGGCTCAGAGGGTCGAGCCGCGCTCCCCTTCAAAATCACCAGTTTGATTGGCGAGACCAAGGATGACAAGGGCGCCCGCGCCCTGATCTTCGACTTCGTATACGGCAGCCCGATCGACGTCTCATCGGTAAGCGGAGACAGCGAACTGGCCCGAAACATTGGCCTTGCGATTGCAGCAATTCACAATCTGCCGCTAGCAGTAGTTGAGAACGCTCACCTGCCTGAATTTCAGCCGAATGACATTTTGAACGCGCGGATCGCTGAACTAGACCGATTTGCCGCCACCGGCAAAGTTCCTTCGGCGCTGTTATCGCGCTGGGAGGCTGTCCTTGAAGATGTAAACCTTTTCAGGTTCCAACCAACCGTGGTTCACGGTGCGCTTAACGGCGACACCGTTCTCGAAGAGGATGGTCGCTCCGTGGCCGGAGTATTGGCTTGGAGCAGCCTGAAAATAAGCGACCCGGCCGAAGATCTCGCTTGGATTTTAGGGTCTGAAAATGACCCGTTTGCTGACGCAGTGCTTGCTTCTTACGTGGCAAACCGCTCGGGCTCCGACAATGCCCTTCGGCAGCGCGCAGTGCTCTACAGCGAGTATGAGCGTGCCCGCTGGCTAATGCACGGCGTCAACAAGGGCGACCAGTCAATCATTGATGATGCTGTTCAAATGCTGAACACCCTTGCAGAGGACGTGGAGTCAGGCGCAATTGGACGCCTCACCGCCGCACCAATCGCGGTTCCGATTTCACAGCCGATTGTTGAAGAGTCTTTCCAAAGTTTCGTAACCGTTGAATCTGATGAAGAATTTGAAATCATCGAAGTAAACGAAACTTTCGTGGCAGAGGAAGCGCCTGAGGAATTCGAGATTGTCGACGACAAGACTCGCCCAATTGAGCTTCCCGAAAAATCTGACAACGAACTTTTCTAGATTTCCGCCAACGCTCCTATTCAGCGAGAGCTTTGCGCCATAGGTCCAGCAGCTCAGCCTCGCTGAGCAGAACCTGCGGCTGAACCTCTAGGTCGTCTGCGACAAAGTAGAAGCTGGCGTGAATCTGATCTACCGGCAGGCCGGTGAATCTTGAATATGCAAGTCGATAAAGCGCAAGTTGAAGAGCGCGCAGGGCGGCTTCCTCTTCTGACTTTGGCTTCTTGCCAGTTTTCCAGTCAACGATTTCGACACCACCCTCGGGCCGTGCAAACACTGCGTCCAGTTTGCAGATAAAGGTATTTCCATCAATCGTGACCTGAATCTCACGTTCGATTTCAAGCGGCTTCAAGGAAGCCCACCGAGAGTTCTCAAAGTTTGCCTGAAGGGCCCTTATAGACTCCCCCTCTAGACCCTCGTTGAAATTGTCATCCGAGTCGAGATTCTCAGCCAGGTGGACTACTCCGAACCTAGCCTCGACCCAACTGTGAAAGATGGTTCCATTCCGGGTTTGCTTATAAGGTTTTTGAGGCATCGGCCGACGATAGCGCTCACGAAGTGCTGGCAGATCGGAGACGAAGTCTTTGAACCTGGAAGCCGGAATTCGAACGGGCAACTCAACCGAAAGCGTTGCATTAAGCGACTCGGTTCGCTCAGCGAGCAAGAGGTCGATTTCTACCTGAATACGATCACCGTAGGCAACAGAACTTTCGAGCTCAGCCTGGTGATCAAGAGCGTTGAAGGTTCGGTCGCGGGCTAACTCCACTTCGATGCGATGCTTCTCCCCAAGGGGGTCAAGGGGCCAGGTTTCGAATGCAGATTCAATTGTGAGTGGATTTACCTCGGCCTCGAGTTCGGGTAGTTCAACTACTGTTAGAGCCTCGCTGGTCAAAGCTTTTTTCAAGAACCTAGAGGCGTCTCGAGGCTTTTTGTTGCCAGGCTTCCAATAAGAACCGGTGAGAAGCAACTCGGACTTAGGGCGGGTAACGGCAACGTAGATCAAACGCAGCTCCTCGAGCAGCTGATGCTCCTTTGTCGCTGCCTTGAATGCCTCGTGCGCCTGCTTCGCCTCTGGTTGACTCTCAACACCGTGGAATCTCCAGACGGGCAATGAGTCGCGGTCGCCTCGAAGCGGGTAAGGCAATCTGCCAAGCCCCAACCAGCCGGTGCCGCCCTTGCCATCGCCAGGAAAATCGCCTTCAACCAGGTTTGCAACGCAAACGTTATCCCATTCGAGACCCTTGGCCGCATGAATAGTCAGCACCTGCACGACACCCTTTTCTGGGTTGGCGCTTGGTATCTCAAAACGCTCACGCTGATCGGCAAATTCAAGCCACTCGAGAAAAGCTCCGAGATGCGGCCTGTTGTTGTTTCCGGCGTAGTTGCCGACCACTGCGGCAAACGCGTTCAAATGGGCCATCGGGTTCTTTCGACGCGGGTTTGCGGAAACCTCTATGTCGAGCCAAAGCTCCTGTTCAACAACCCGCACATATTCAACCAATGGCATGCTGGTGCGGCGTCTGAAGTTTCTGAGAGTTGACGCGGCATCTTTCAGACGCGGAAGACCTTGGTCGCTGAAGCCAATTTTTTCGGGATTTCTCTCATCTAACAGCAGATCGAGCGCGTCGACGATTGACACCGCGTCCTCTCGGGCTAGCCCCTCCTGCTGCCTCAATTTCAACTCTTCATCGAGGGGTTTTGCCAGCCGACTTGCATAGCGATGAAGCCGCTCAATGTCCTTCGCTCCGATTCGCCACCTTGGCCCGGTTAGTAAGCGGATCAGTTGTGAGCCAGCCTCCGGGTAGTGAATGACTCGCAAGGCGCAAATGAGGTCTACCACCTCGGGCATTTCTAGTAGCCCGCCTAGACCGACTACCTCGACCTCCAACCCCAGAGACTGCATTGCATCGACGAAAATTGGCATTTGACTGCGTTTTCTCATCAGTAGTGCACCACTGGCATCACCCAGCATGCGCCCCTTGAACCAGGCAGCAACGGCCGCGGCTTCGCCGTGCATGTCCTGTTCAAATTTGACGGAGATTTGGCCACGCCCGGCACCTTCTCGCGGCTGTAGCGTGACTACCTTGAGTTCGCCGGTCAGAAGATTAGCGAGTTCCAAAACGCTTGCCGGGTTTCGCCACGACGTTGAAAGCGTGAAATTGCCACCGTTTTCACCGGACTCAAAGTCCGCGTGAAATTGACTCAAGTTCGAAGCACTAGCGCCGCGCCATCCATAAATGGACTGATTAGGGTCACCAACGGCAAACACCGAACTGGCCGCAAACAGGTTCTTCAGCAATCGAGTCTGCAAGAATGACGTGTCTTGGTATTCGTCAAGGAGTACTTGGGTGAACCCCTCGCGCTCTCGAACACGCACCGCCGGAACTTCACGAACCGCCCTCTCCGCCAACGCAACTTGATCGCTGTAGTCAACATAACCCTGGCGATGCTTTTCCTGAATGTAAGCTTCCGCCAATTTGGCTATCACCGGAGTCGAGGTCACCGGCTTCAACATCTCAACCATGTAGGCAAACTGGGTTCGGTCGGTGGATCCCGCCTTCTTCGGAAGGTCACCCAGCTCTCCCAGCACTCCGTCGATGACTCCTTCGATCTCGCTGGCCGAAACTATATTGTCGTTCATCTCCTGAGCCAGAGCCAGAACCGCCTCGATTAGCGGATTCAGATTGACTTCTAAGTCGGTAAGTCTGCCGTCGACTTCGGCACCACGCCTAACCACTACCTCGCGGGCCAACTGAAAGGCTGCTGCCTCAGTCAACAGGGCCGCTTCGGGCTCGAAACCGATTGGCAAGGCAAAGTCTCTAAAAAGTCCATTTGCGTATGCGTTGTAGGTCGAAATGTTTGGTGGCGAGAAGTCATACTGGAGATCTTCGGGCCAAAGGCTGCTGTCGCGAAGTTTCAAAAGGCTTTCATAGATTCGCTTCGAAAGCTCGGCTGCCGCCTTGCGCGTAAACGTCAGGCCGAGGATCTGCTCGGGCTTGGCAAAACCATTTGCCACCAGCCAAAGAACCCGCACTGCCATCAACTCGGTCTTGCCACTACCAGCGCCGGCAACGATGAGTGAAGGCGAATCGATTGAGGCATCCTGGACGGCAGCCTCTTGCTCGGGCGTCAGCTTGAAAGGCTTGATGACCGAGTAAACCTGATTAGCGGAGTACTTAAAACTAACCCCCATAGGACACCGCCTTAGTCAAATGAATCTGACAGCTGCCAAACTCATTCGAGTTGTTGCAGTGAGAGTCAATCTGGGCCACGAATATCCGCTCGGACATTGCCATTCCCGAGGTTGCCGACTCGATGAGGCGATCAAAGTCGGCTTTGGCGGTCGGGGAATCACTTAGCGGTGGTTGGTCGCGCTCGACCGCCTTATCGCTGGTCCCTACTAACAGCAACTTTGCTCCGGCCAATTCGGTCGCTGTGCTCAGCTCAGGAAGCCCGGCGAAAGCACCGCTCTCAAAAGCCATCTGATACAGACCAAGTTGCGCATGCTGACGAGCCTCCTCGGCTGTGAAGGCCTTGGCGCCGGTCTTCAGGTCGACAATCATCACCCGGCCATCCGGGTAAAGCTCGAGTCGGTCAACTTGACCTCGCACTCGCGCCCTGCCGGTCTCAAATTCAAAGTTGACCTCTCGCCCAATCACCTTGCCGCCTTCGGCTTCAAACCGGCGAAGGTACTGCACCATGTTGGAGATCATCCGTTTGGCCTTGCGTTCACCAGTCTGTTCCAGCCAGGCCGATTCAAAACTTAGCGTGTGCCACTTGGATTCGACTAAGCCCCATAGCGATTCTTCATTAACATCGACGCCCAACTCCAACGCTTTGTGGACGAGCGAGCCGAGGTTTGCCGAGAAGGTATTGTCGCCACCGCCGTGTGCATTCAAGAACCAGTGCAATGGGCATTTGGCAAAGTCTTCCAGCTGCGAGGGACGAAGCCAGACTTGTGATTCCGGGTCGCTCAGATCGACCAGTGGCTCTGAGGTCGAAACAGCAAGCATGCCGTACCAACTGTCTGGGTGCGCCCCGGCAACGCCGGCGGATGCCAAACGGGCTAGGCCCAGAGCAGCCGAATCGAGTTCTGATTGAGAACCAGACTTTGCCAAATATCTCCGTAGTGAGCCGGAAAGGCCGCGAAGCGTCAGCTGGGAACCAACGTAGACCTCTCGATCGGGGATCTCTCCGTTGATTAGACCGATGAACTGAGAAATTTGGTTGTCATCCGAGTCCGTGGTGGAAACGATCAGCCGTTGTCCGGCCGCTCCAATTGACTTATAAAGCATGCGCAATTCATCGGGCAATTCTGATTTCGCGGTTTTTGTGACTTCCGCGATTCGACCATTCTTTAGCGCATCTAAGACGGTGGCGCCGAGCAGCGAAGATCGTGGCCTTAGATTTGGCCAGACCCCCTCAATTAGCTGAGGTAGCGCCACCACTTTGAAGCGCCTGCCAAGCAGCCCAGCAGGGGTGGTCAAGGTAACTCGCTGAGCGTTCGAATCATTGAGGGCCAAAGTATCTTCGGGCAAACCGAGTGAGAGCTGCTGAGCAACGAAGACCCTTGGGTCACCGCCCGGGTTTCTCTCGGCGTATCGGTTGGCAGCTGCGAATAGCGTGACGGTGGCATCTAGGTCGCGGTTTGCCTGCAGAGCTACCTCCCCCGTGCCCAACGAAAGGGTTTGCCAATTCTTGGCGAGCCCACTGCCTGACCAAATGTGCCAGAGCAAATCCTCGATGCTCTGCTGTAAATCTTCGGCAATCAGACGCGCACCATTGAACACGGTCAAGAATCGTTCAGCTTTTCTAGCCTCGGCGCCACGGATGGTGGCCAACGCCTCAGGAGCATCGAACAGGGCGACTAAAAGCTCATCACTATTTCGAGTGCCATCCGCTAGCAACTCCTCGCGACGAAGCGCTCGACGCAACCTGCGAATGCCGAGGCTATCTAAGCCTGAAATTATCGAGGTGAGCAGTTCGACAGCCAAGTTGGCGTCAATTGGTTTTGGGTTGAGGGCGAGGTCAGCAATCTGTAGGAGCGTTCTGGCAGCAAACTCATCGCGAAGTGGAGCCTGAGCACCAAGAATGTGAACCGGCACCGACTCATTGGCGAGAGCAACCGCTAGATTTTCGAGGTTAGCTCTCGATCTCGCGACCACCGCGATTTCGGACCAGGCAACCTTTTCGAAGAGATGCAGCTCACGAAGTCGTCGAGCCAGCCAGGCAACTTCTCCGGTGGCCTGAGTGAAGACTTTTACCTCAACTTGGCTAGACGACGAGTCACCAACCGGGCTATCACCCGACTGCACCAAACTCTTACGTTGCCTTCCCGCGCGAGCGGTGTCGATCTGGCGATTGACCCTGGAAAGAACGTTCGAAAGCTCAACAGGTCGAACCTCATGATTTGGAGTAATGAAGATGGTTTCGGTTTTGCCACGACGAGCGATAGCCACTGCGTCCGCGAGGTTTGCCATAGCCCGAGGGTCGGCAGCTCTGAAGCCGAGGGTCGAGGCATCTGGGTCGCCGACGAGAACCAACCCCCTGCTACTTCCGGCTAGAACCTGCAGCAACTTCAAAGCCGCCGGCGTGAGTTCCTGTGCGTCATCAACCACAATCAGCCTGATGTCCATAAGTTCAGCGGGCCAGTGCGCCTCAGAACTAAGCCACTGACTGGCAAGCCTGAGCAGAGAAGATGCGTCGTATCGACTTTCAAATGCAGGGGTCGAGACCTGCGCTAGGTACTTCTCATAAAACCTTGCGGAGACCGCCCATTCGGGTTTGTCATGCAGTGCACCGAGCTTCTCCAAGTCGGAGGCCGACAGGCCGTGTTCAAGACAAATCGTGATTAGGTCGCGCAACTCGGCCCTGAAGCCGTTGAGTTCGATGACCTGCCGATTGAAATGGGCCGGCCAGCTAGACGAAACCTCAGGCAGCCCTCCCTCAACGAAATCGGTGATTACCTGGGCAATAATTCGGTCCTGTTCGCTGCCGCTAATCAACTCCGGAAGCCGGCTTCCCTCCTTCAGGGCTTTGAGGCGCAAGACTCCGAAGGCCACCGAGGTTAGAGTTTTGGCGAGCGGGCCAGGTGTGGCACCCTGAAAGCCAAGAGCCAACTGATCGCGCAATTGGTTGGCACTATCCCGGTTGCCCGCCAGCATCAGAATCTGAGCCGGCAGGATATTTTCGACGGCTGAGTAAAAAAGCGCCTTAGCTGCCTCGGTTTTGCCAGAACCCGGTGCTCCGTAAACCGTGGCCACGGAGGCGAGGCCAAGATTTGCCACCGCCAATTGACTCGAAGACAAGCTCGAGCGAGGCAGGCGCTCCGAGCGAGTGGTGCTCCGAAACTTTGCCTCTGTCATGCCGTCAAAACTACCCTGTGCCACAGACATTATTTTCGAGGCAAGGCCCGGTGATTGACGTAACCTAGTCACAGACAACGAAAGGTCTCTCATGGACATCAGAATCGGTATCCGCGACAGCGGTCGCGAAATCAGCTTTGAATCGGCACAGACTGCCAGCGAGGTAGAAGACGCAGTAGCGGCTGTCCTCGAGGGTGGCTCGAAGGTCCTCAAGCTTTCTGACAGCAAGGGTCGCCGCTTTATCGTTCCAACCGAAGCACTTGGCTACGTTGAGATCGGAGAAGAAGAGACACGTCGCGTTGGGTTTATCGCCTAATGGAACTTGCCTTCATTCTCATTTACGCGGCAATTCTCGGCTTAGTTGCGCCTTACCTTGGCCTTCCGACCAAGAAGATGGGCTCACTGGTGCCTGGCGCCATCGCTTTCGTCAAGGGCTCCCTGGCCTGGGCAGTTTTGACTTGGTGCGGTCTGCACTATGACCAGTCATGGATCTGGATCATCGTGATGCTGGCTATGCCGGCAGCGATGTTCATTGGCGTTCGTTGGCTAGCCGCTAAACGCGCCGCCTAAAGGGCCCAAAACCCAAACAGGCAAACTATGCGGTTAGCCCCAGCGCATCCATGCGGATGGTGTGGGCGCCGATCAGCTCTGAAATCAGCGGCTCAATCTTCGAATAAGCCGACAGGTTGAGTTCGCGCTCCTCGGCTACGGTCAACTTCTTTGTCTTCGGGAAGCCGGCAAGCTTGCGGTTATCAAAAGCGCTGCGCAATTCAAGCAGCACATCGCCCATCAGGCGGCGACCCCAAAGTGCAAGATCTGATGCCAATGCAGGGTCAGCTGCCATTGACTCGAGCAGCACCCGTTTGGCAAAGGCCTCAAACTTCTTGTCATTCAGCGCCTTTTCGACATCAAGTTTCAGAGCTTGTTCCAAGCCCACGGCTAGGCGGCTGTAAAAATCATCCAACAGCCCAGAAACCAAGTAGACCTTGATGATGCTCTCGTGCCAGCTGTGACCGGTGGTGCCTGAGTGAAAAGTCTCGATTCGCTCGACAAATGGGTCCATGGCATCGGTCGGGTCAATGCCCAAGCCAGCCAGCTTTTTCGAGATCGCACGGTACTTCTCGAAGCTCTTGGCGGCGGCCTCTGAAAGCTCAGCTTTGTACTGGGTCTTCGGTGAAAACTTGAGCTCATTGGTCAGAATCTCAAACTGACTCAGCTGCAGGTATGCCAACTGCCCAAGGAAGACCTTTGGCTCTGGGGTGTACGGCTTGAGGTCGATCGCCTCCATGTTGCGGGCGCCGCGCTCTTCTCGGGCCGGCAAGGTGAGCTTGCGGGCGCCGGTGCGCAGTCGCTTGAACCAATCGAACATCCTTCAAGAATACCCATCTCCAAGCCCCTTCGGTAAGCAAAGAGTAGACTTGTAGTGACTTAGGAGCACTATTGAATTTCGCCGAATTAGGCATCGATGCAGACATCGTTGAAGCCCTCGAATCTCGAGGCATCACCAAACCCTTCCCAATTCAGGAAGAGGCCATTCCGGTTGCGCTAACTGGACAAGACGTTATCGGTCAGGCAAAGACCGGAACCGGTAAAACCCTAGGCTTTGGCCTTCCACTACTTCAGAGCCTCGGCAAAGACCCGGAAAAGGGCGCCAAGGCACTCGTTGTTGTTCCAACTCGTGAGCTAGCCATCCAGGTAGCCGACGACCTAAAACTCGCGGCTTCGAACCGCTCGACCATGGTCGCTGCCATTTATGGCGGTAAGGCTTATGAAGAGCAGGTAGCCGAAATCAACGCCGGCGCACAGGTAATCGTGGGCACACCGGGCCGCCTGATTGACCTCTCGAAGCAGAAACTCCTCGACCTAGGCAACATCCGCTTCATGGTTCTCGACGAAGCCGATGAAATGCTTGACCTAGGTTTCTTGCCTGACGTTGAGCGCCTATTTGCTTACACCCCGGATGGCCGTCAGACCATGCTGTTCTCGGCAACAATGCCTGGTTCGATCGTGACCATGGCGCGCAAGTACCAGAACCGCCCAATCCACATTCGCACCAATGACCCGGATGAAGGCCAGACCAAGGCAGACATCAAGCAGCTGGTCTACCGCGCACATGCTCTAGACAAGGATGAGGTCGTTGGCCGAATTCTTCAGGCTGAGGGTCGTGGCAAGACCGTGATCTTCACCAAGACCAAGCGTTCTGCATCAAAGGTTTCTGAAGAGCTTGTCGACCGTGGCTTCAACGCCACAGCACTGCACGGTGACATGACTCAGGAAGCGCGCGAGCGTTCGATGACTGCCTTCCGCACCGGCAAGAAGGACATCCTGGTTGCCACCGAGGTTGCCGCTCGAGGCATCGATGTTGACGACGTGACCCACGTAATCAACTACACAATCCCTGAGGATGAGAAGGCTTACCTTCACCGCGTTGGCCGCACCGGCCGCGCTGGTCGTCTAGGCATTGCGGTTACCTTCGTTGACTGGGAAGACCTGATTCGTTGGGGCCACATCAACACCGCTCTTGAGTTTGGCCAGCCAGACCCAACCGAGACATACTCGAGCTCAGCTCACCTGTTCACCGATTTGAACATCCCGGCCGGAACCAAAGGGCGCATCGCAAAGTCGAAGCGCCCTGAAGGTTGGAAGCCAGGCGATGACGAGAAGCCTCGTGGCAGTCGCGCAAACTCAGGCCGCCCTGGCGGCCAGTCAGGCGCAAGCCACAAGGATGGTGCCGGTCGCGGAGACAAGGACCGTCGTCGTGGTGGCGACCGCCCACACAAGTCGACCTCTCACCAAGCAACTGGCGAGAAGGCCGAGGGCTCTGCCCCTAAGACCGAAACTCACGGTGGCGGCGAGCACCAGCGCCCGGCAACGCCGCGCACTCGCAACCGCACGAGAACTCGTGGCGGAAACAACCCTGCATAGTGATCAAAAACTTGAAAACCCCGGCCATTGGTCGGGGTTTTCTTTTCTGCAAATAAAAAGGCAGTCCTACAGCTGAGCCTGAACCCCGGAGGCCATCGCCAAAATCCGCTCGAACATCTCGACCGAGGTGTGGTTTTCACCGAGGCGATTCGGCTTGCCGTGCTCGCCATGATAATCGCTCGAGCCGGTGACAATAAGGTCGTGTTTATCGGCCAGGTCCAGCAACCATTCACGCGCAACCTGCGGCACTTCGCGGTGATAAACCTCGAAGCCGGCTAGCCCGCCAGCGATTAGCAGCTCGAAGTGCTCCTGCGGTAGGTCGCCGCGATCAAGATTGTCTGGCGCACCACCTAGCGGGTGGGCGATAATCGGCACTCCCCCGGCTTCGCGAATCAAACGGATGGCGTCGAAGACATCGGCGGTTTCTGCCGGTATGTAATAGCCGCCGTTCTTCGAAAGAATCGACTCGAATGCTTCGCTCCGATGTGAAACCACGCCCATCTGCACTAAAGCGTCAGCAAGAGCCGGGCGACCGATGGTCGCCCCTTCGGTCAACTGTTCGAGCACAAGATCCCAGGTGATGTCATAATCCTTGGCAAGCAGGTCAACCATGGCCTTGGCCCGGATTTCGCGCGTGCTCACCGAGTCTCCGAGCACCGAGGCCAGAGCGGCATGATTTGGGTCTGGCAAATAGGCAAGCATGTGAACGCTAATGAATCGCTCGTGACCCTCACGCTGCACTTTGGCGCGCGTGGTCACTTCAATTCCGGGCACAAATCCCAGCCCAAGCCGCTTGGCAGCTACTCCCGCTTCATCCCAGCCTGAAGTCGTGTCATGGTCGGTGAGGGCCAGGATGTTCACTCCGGCGAGCGCGGCCTGCTCGAACACCTCGGTCGGTGACTCTTTGCCGTCTGAGCGAGTTGAGTGTGAATGCAGGTCAATAATCATCTAGCCCAGATTACCCGCGCACTCCGGTCCGGACACAATGGCAGAATAAATCCATGAGCAACGACGCCGTGAAGACCGATAGCAAATCAGCAACCCAGGCAGACCCGGGTGCCAACCGCTCCCGAACCCCGACTAGCCAGCAGTTTCTTGACTACATGGGTTCGGGCTGGGCAGAGAACCCTGCCGCGTCGGTCACACCTTCACCGGCCACTGAGTTCACTTCAGACCGCCGGGACATGGTTGCCGCTGCATTCGCCGGACAAGTTGTTGTTATCGAAGCCGGCCCAGCTGCCACCCGCTCGAACGACACCGAGTACCGCTACCGTCCGCACTCTGCCTTCGCGCACCTAACCGGCTGGGGAGCAACCACGGTTCCAGATTCGGTGTTGGTCATCGATGCCCGTGATGCAGAGACCATTAGCACCCTGTTCCTTCGCGAAACCGCCGGCAAAGACTCATCCGAGTTCTTTGCGAACTCTGCCATCGGTGAATTCTGGGTGGGTCAGCGCCCATCACTTGCCGAGATCAGCCAGTTGCTGGCCATCGAGACTTGTTCGCTTAACGATTACGAGGCATTCCTCGAATCAATCGACAAGAAATTCATCACTCTCGCTCACCCGGCACTCGCTGAATTTGTCTCCGAGCTGCGCTTGGTCAAAGACAAGTATGAAATTGGCGAAATGCGCAAAGCGGTGGCAGCCTCAATCAAAGGTTTCGAAACCGTTGCCGCCAACTTAGCCAAGGCGATGAAGCACCCGCGCGGCGAGCGCATCATTGAGACCGCCTTCTTCAGCCAGGCACGCGCCGAGGGTCACGACCTTGGCTATGAAACCATCGCGGCGGCGGGTGAGCACGCCTGCACCCTGCACTGGATCATCAACAATGGCCCGGTGCGCGACGGTGAATTGCTGCTTCTTGACGCCGGCGTCGAGATGGAAAGTCTCTACACCGCAGACGTGACCAGAACGCTACCAATCAACGGCAAATTTTCGGCCGTGCAGCGAGAGATTTACCAGGCCGTTCTTGATGCAGCGGACGCTGTCTTTGCCATGGCCAAGCCGGGCGTAAAGTTCAGCGACATGCATGCCACCGCGATGCGCGTCATCGCCGAGAAGACCCATGGCTGGGGCTTTTTGCCTGGCTCGGTTGAAGATTCACTCAACCCAGAAAATCAACATCACCGTCGATGGATGGTCCACGGCACCGGGCATCACCTCGGGTTAGACGTTCATGACTGCGCTCAGGCCCGTCGCGAGATGTCGATGGAAGCCGAACTAAAGCCAGGTATGGTTTTCACAATTGAGCCGGGGCTTTACTTTCACCGCGATGACCTTCTGGTTCCAGAGGAATTCCGTGGCATCGGCGTGCGCATCGAAGATGACGTTCTAGTGACCGAAACCGGTGTCGAAAACTTGACCGGCGCCTTACCTCGAAAAGTTGAGGAACTAGAAGCCTGGATGGCCCAGCACTCCGCCTAAGCAGTGGAGCCTAGTGCTCGTGGCTCTCGTGGTCGCTAATTGCCTTGGCCGCCTGATCGGCAAGACTCGATGGCACCTGCACCTCATACTTGCTGGCAATCACTGCAGATTGGCTGATGAAGCCACGCTTATTGCGGGCCAGGGTGAAGCGCAGGATGTTGAAGAGCATGCCGATGCCGGCACCGATGAGCACCGAAGAAAAAGTTGAGCCCAGCGCCGGGGTCGAGGTGGCGTCGGTTGACCCGCCGAAAAAGAAGCTGACGATCAGACCTAGCCATGAACCGGTAACAGCACCACTGACGGCAACTCGGCCGTAGCTCATCTTGCCGCGAACGCGCTCAACTGTGCGAAGATCCTTGCCCACGATTGCCACCGAACCAGCCGGGAATCCATGATTGATGATTACCTCGACAAAAGCCACCGCTTCGGCATACTCGGTGAATTTGCCAACCACCTCACCCTTAGGCATTGTTGATGGCATTCTGCGTGGAGTTCTTGGCGTTTTGTTCACCTAACCATTCTGGCACGGGCAACCGCACTCGTCTAAGGTTGAAGGATGAGCGCAACGAGAGTTTTTGTAGCCAGACTGGCTGGCTGTGGCGTCTTTGACCCAGCGGGAGACCGTGTTGGAAAAGTCATCGACGTTCTCGTCTCGTACCGTAAATCAGGCGCCCCAAAGGCCACCGGCATGCTGGTTGAAATCAGCGGCCGCCGCCGAGTCTTTGTGCCGATTGCCAGGGTCACCTCAATTTCTGCCGGCCAGGTGATCACCACCGGTCTAATTGACCTTCGCCGCTTCACCCAGCGCGGGCAAGAGGTTCGCGTAATTGCCGAAATTCTGGGTCGCAAAGTCGGTCTACTCGATGGCTCTGGCAGTGCCAGCATCGAAGACCTGGCTATTGAACTTGGCAAGAACAGCGACTGGGTGGTTTCAGAGCTATTTCTTCGTCGCCCTAAGACTTCAGCATCACCATTTGCCCGCGGTGCCACGCTTTTCGCAGCCTGGGAGCAGGTGGTTGAAGAGGGTAAGACCGAAGAAGGTCAGAGCGCTCAGCAGCTGATTGCCACCTATTCGGAACTTCGCCCAGCCGACCTCGCTAGCGCACTCTTGGACCTACCCGATGAGCGAATGATCGAGGTGGCGGAAGAGCTAGATGACGAACGCCTCGCGGACGTTCTCGAGGAGCTGCCAGAAGACGAGCAGATCGACATCATCGCCGAACTAGATGATGAACGTGCCGCAGAAGTTTTGGACCTGATGGAGCCGGATGACGCGGCCGACCTGATGGCAAATCTTCCGGTTGAGCGAACCGAAGCCATCCTGGATTTGATGGACGAAGAAGAAGCAGACGACATTCGTATGTTGATGCAGTTCGACGAATTTACCGCGGGTGGCTTGATGACCACAGAGCCAATTATTTGCGCCGCCGATGCAACCGTTGCCGAGGCGATGGCCCTGATTCGCCGCAAGGATGTTGCACCGGTTCTGGCTGCATCTGTTTTTGTCACCCTTCCGCCTTATGAGGTTGCCACCGGGCGTTACCTGGGTGTCGTGCACTTCCAGAAGATGTTGCGCTACCCGCCACATGAGCGCCTGGGCAGCCTGCTAGACACCGAACTCGAGCCGGTAAAACCAGACACTCACATCTCGGTGATTCACCGAACCTTTGCAAACTACAACCTTGTGGCCCTGCCGGTTGTTGACGATGAAAACCGACTAATCGGCGTGGTCACCGTTGACGACGTTCTCGACCACCTGCTGCCTGACGACTGGCGAGAGGAGGGGCGCTAATGGCTAAGTCAAACGGACGCCTCGACGCGCCTAAGGGTCAGCGTCGCCGCCTTTTGCCAAACATCTCCATTGATCAGGAGAAGTTCGGACGCGCCTCAGAATCGTTCGCCCGCGCCATGGGCACCGGCTCGTTCCTGATTTGGATGACCGTCATCGTGGCCATCTGGTTGACCTGGAACACCCTGATGCCAGCTGCAGGCCAGTTTGACCCGCGCGCCACCAACTTCACACTGTTGACCTTGATTCTTTCGATGCAGGCCTCCTACGCCGCGCCACTGATCCTCTTGGCTCAGAACCGCCAGGATGACCGCGACCGCGTGCAGTTTGAACAAGACCGGCAGCGCGCCGAGCGAAACCTGGCCGACACCGAGTATCTGGCCCGCGAAGTGGTTGCCCTCAGATTGGCGATGGAAGAAATCGCGACCAAAGATTTTGTTCGCGATGAAATGCGTGACCTGCTAAAGGAAATTCTGGATGAGCGTCGCCGCGATTAATCGCGCCCTAGCCGCCGTCATCGACCCGGAACTTCGACTGCCACTGACCGAGCTCGACATGGTCGGCGAAGTTTCCATCGATGGTTCACACGCTTTGGTTGAAATCAAACTCACCGTGGTCGGCTGCCCGGCATCAGCCAAGATCGAGCGAGAAACTCGCGAAGCGGTTCTAAAAACCGAAGGCATCGACTCTGTGGATGTGCGACTTGGGGTGATGACGCAGACCGAACGCGACTCACTTAAGACCAAATTGCGAAACGGAAAACCACCGCGCTTCAACCCCTTCGGCCAGGAGACCCTCACCAAGGTATTTCTCATCGGCTCGGGCAAGGGCGGTGTCGGCAAGTCTTCGGTCACAGCGAACTTAGCCGCTGCACTGGCAGGTATGGGGCACCGAGTTGGATTGGTGGATGCCGACATTTTCGGTTTTTCGATCCCTGGTCAGCTGGGCTTAGCCGATAAACCAACCCGTGTGGATGAAATGATTCTTCCTCCGGTTTCAGGCAACGGCGTCAAAGTGATTTCAATTGGCATGTTCCTCGAAGACAGCAAGCCGGTGGCGTGGCGTGGCCCGATGCTTCACCGTGCAATCGAGCAGTTTCTGTGCGATGTCTTCTGGGGAGACCTCGACTACCTACTAGTCGACCTGCCACCGGGCACGGGCGATGTTGCGATCAGCATTGGGCAACTTCTACCTACGGCCCAGACCATCGTGGTGACCACTCCCCAGGTGGCAGCTGCCGAGGTTGCCGAACGTTCTGGGTCGGTGGGGCTGCAGACCGGCCAGGCTATTTTTGGAGTCATTGAAAACATGGCTTGGTTGGTGCAATCGGACGGCTCGAAGTTCGAGCTATTCGGCAGCGGTGGCGGAGCCGCGGTAGCCGAGCGCCTAACCGTCATAGCCGGCACCCCGGTCCACGTCTTGGGTCAGATTCCAATTTCGGTTGCGCTCCGCGAAGGTTCAGATGCCGGCACCCCGATTGTGCTCTCTGATTCAGACGACTCAGCCGCCGAAGTCATTCTTGAAATAGCCACAAAGATGTCGAAATCCAAGCTTGGCCTCGCCGGAAAACGCCTGGGGATAACCCCTAATCAGCGATGATTTGGCCTGGGGCTATCCTAGGTTTGAAATATGCCAGGTCGATCAAGAAGAGTACTCATCGTTGAAGATGAACAGCTAGTTTCAACCCTGTTGGAGCAGACCCTTCAGTCCATTAATTTTCTGACCAGCCGCGCCCAAAACGCCGTCGAGGCGAAACGCAAGATCGAGGCATTCGATCCGGACATCGCACTCCTCGATATTGACCTGGGACCGGGCGCCAACGGCATCGATGTTGCCCACATTCTGGCCAAGAAGCACCCAGACATCGCGATTCTGTTTTTGACCAAGTTTCCTGACCTTCGATCAGCCGGTTTGAAGATGGAAGACCTTCCTCCCGGCTGCGGTTTCCTTCGTAAGGAATTGGTGGGTAACACCGAGTACCTGGTAAATGCCATCGACAACGTTCTCGGCGAGCGCCCCGAGGTGCGAGACGACCTTCTGCCTGATCGTCCACTTTCCGGCCTAACAAAAAATCAGGTCGATGCGCTTCGACTGCTGGCCAGCGGGTATACCAACGCCGAGATCGCTCGTCGTCGTGACACTTCCGTGTCCTCGGTCGAGCAGTTGCTGAATTCAACTTTCAAGAATCTCGGCATCCAACAGAGTGACGACCTGAACCCTCGAATTGAGGCGGTTCGCATCTTTATTCAGGCAGCCGGAATCCCTAAAAGGGACAGCTAGTGGACTTCAAGCTCACCCTGTCTCGCCTAACCGGGCGGCACATCCTTGGACCGGGCGTTTTCTTCTCAACGCTGGGTTATGGCCTGCTGGCTCACCTGCTCGGCTCAAGCGACCTGCCTAGCGGCAACGTGGCAACCAGGTTCATTAGCGTGCTGGTTGCACACATCGCAATGATGACGGTTCTCTATCTGACCAGGTTTCTGGCAGTTCGACTCAGCCAAGGCTTGTTTGCTCTGATCTTTGTCTTCTTGGGCTACATCATCGCCGGAGCAGTTCGAGGGCTGACCCTGCAGGCCTTGCTATTTGAGTTTGGTGCAGCAGACAGCGGTTTCTCGATTTACCGTTTGCTCGGCGGTGTTCTGGTGATGACCACCGGAGCGGCTTGGGCGGGTTTTGCGTTTGGCGTGAAGGCCGAATGGGGTCAGAAACGCGCAAACCTGAAGGCAACCGAAACACAACTCGAGACTCTGCTTGCAGCCAGCGAAAGTCGATTCGAGCTGCAAGCCACCGACACCATGTCGACCATCGAATCTATGTTGCAGACCGCACTGATCCCAGAATTGATGGTTACGCCTCAGCACGCTGTCACAAAATTGCAGTCCCTAATCAATGACACCCTTCGTCCGCTGAGTGCGTTCTTGGCCTCCAGCCAAGCTGCGCTCGAGGTGGCCAAACTTGACCCGAGCATCTACCGTTTTCGCTGGCGAACACTGATGACTCATCTCACACTCAGAGATGCCAGCCAGCCATTGCTAACTGCCGGGATCCTCTCGGTGTTGGCGGTGACCGGTTTTGTCAGGTACATCCCCGAGGTCAGCCCGTTTGTGCTTTTACTCCTCTCGATCGTCAGCATCGCCGCTCTTCTCGCCATCACAAAATACTGGCTCTCCAGGCTCGTAGACCGACTGCCTTCGACCACTCGAGTGCCAGTCGTCTTGGCAATCCTCTTCTCTTCTGCCTTTTTGAGCGGTCTGGGTGTGATGACTTTGAGCGGTGACCCGGTCGTCGCGGTTTCCCTCGCAACCAATGCCGGTGTCGCCGCAGCTCTCCTAGGTTCACTCTTTGGCATCAATAAGACCGCGAACGTCGAGATGGCCGAGATTGACCGAAAACTTATGGACCACGAATACCGACTGCGGTGGACTATTGCGACCCTGAACGGGCGGCACTGGCTTCAGAAGAAGCAGTTCGCCCGCAAACTTCACGGCCCGATTCAATCAGAGGTCGCGGCCGCTGCCATCCGTATCGAACGCAGTCTAAGCTCCGGAGAAGTTACCGAAGCTGGCGAGGAAATTCTCCAGAGCCTTAGAGATCGTCTCGCAAAAATTCTTCAAGACACCGTAGGCACCAATGAAATCGGTCAGGTGATGGACGAGATAATCGAGACCTGGCAGGGTCTCTGCGACATCGAACTCGAGATGAGCGACGAAGTGCAGCGGGCGGTGCGCCTGGACCCGGTTTGCGTTGAGACAGTTCTCGAGATCACTCGAGAGGCCTGTTCAAATGCGATTCGCCATGGATCGGCCGACCAGGTGAAAATCAACCTCTCAATCGAAGGCTCCGACTTAGTCAAAATTGAGGTTCGCAACAACGGAACCAAGGGAATCTTGGCTACCCGACGCGGTCTGGGCAGCACCTATCTAGACGACTGCACCTACAGCCACAAGCTGGAGACCCTCGATGGCGAGACGATGCTAACCGCTACGGTTCCGCTTCAAGTGAAACCTTCGGAATTTCAGGTTTAGCAGCCCCGCATTCGAAGGCTTTTGCCACCTTGAAGTCTTAGAGTTGGGGAATGAGCGAAACCAGCATCCCTGCACTTCTAAGCCACTTGCCTTCTGCCCGTACCTCGGTGTCGGTTATCAACCCGGTGAATGCTAAAAAGATATACGACCTGCCGCAGCTATCGGCAGATGATGTTATCGACGCGATCGAGCGCACCAGGGCCGCTCAGCCCGCTTGGGCAGCACTCTCGCCAGGTGAGCGAGCGAAACTTTTGCTAACTCTGCACGATGCGCTGATGAGCAACCAGGACCGCCTTCTTGACCTCTTGCAGCTGGAAACCGGCAAGGCTCGATCACACGCATTCGAGGAGGTCGCCGGGGCTTATGGCGCCGCCCGCTACTTTGGAAAAATTTCAGCGAAGACTCTGCATCCCAAGAAAACCAAGGCAGGCGTTCCGATTCTGACTAAGACCTGGGTTGAGCGCACTCCCCTTGGCGTGGTCGGTGTAATCACACCGTGGAATTACCCATTGGCGCTGACCATGCTTGATGTTCTCCCCGCCCTGGCCGCAGGAAACACCGTGATCCAGAAGGCGGACAACCAGACTGCCTTGACCGTTTTGTTTGCTCGACAACTGGCCATCTCGGCCGGCATCCCTGCCGAGGCCTGGACAGTGGTGGTTGGCGATGGAGCAGAGGTGGGCAATGCCATTACCGATCACGCCGACTACGTAGCCTTCACCGGCTCGACTGCAACCGGCCGTATGGTCGCCGAGCGTGCGGCTAAGCGACTCATCGGTTACTCACTTGAATTGGGCGGTAAAAACCCAATGATTGTGCTGGAGGGCGCCAATCTAAAGCGCGCTGCCGACCTAGCGATGGCCGGAGCTTTTGGCTCGGCCGGCCAACTTTGCGTCTCGCTCGAACGCGTGTACGTGCCCAACCACCTAAAAGATGCTTTCGTTGCAGAACTAGGCTCCCGAACTCGCTCGCTTGCCGTTGGCAATTCAAAAGATTTCAGCATGGACATGGGAACCTTGGCTGGCCAAGCCCAGCTTTCACGCGTTTCAGGCTTTATCGAAGACGCCACCCAAGCCGGGGCAACCTTGGTTGCCGGCGGGCACGCCTTGCCCGAATTGGGACCCTACTTTTATGAACCGACGGTGCTCACCGATGTTCCGGCCGCGGCAAAACTATCTCGTCAAGAGGTCTTCGGTCCGGTGCTCGACGTCGAGGGTTACGACGGCATCGAAGATGCGATCCGACTGGCCAACGACACCGAGTACGGCCTGAATGCATCCGTGGTTGGCCCAAAGCGTGAGGCACTAAAGGTTGCTTCACGCCTAATGGCAGGCAGTGTCAACATCAACGAGGGTTTCCGCGCAACTTTTGCATCCATGGAATCACCAATGGGTGGAATGAAGCAATCCGGCAAGGGTCGCCGCAATGGGCCCGAGGGTCTCTTGCGTTTCACCGATGCACGGACGGTTGGTCTAGCTTCGAACCTACTGAAGCTTCCACTGCGCGGCCGCGACTACAACCGAATGGCACCCCTGATGGTGACCATGATGAAGTTTCTACGTCGCTTCTGAGTCGTAAGGCGCAGCTTCGCCGGAAACCAGCGGTTTACTCTTTGGCTGCGCGGTCACCTTCGCGGCGTTAAGCCCCGAACCCAGAGGTGCACTGGCAGCAGAGTTTAGATCCTCTACCAAAGCTTCGCGAATAATTCTCCGAGGGTCATACTGCCTTGGGTCAAGCTTTTTCCAGTCGAGGTCCTGATACTCCGGACCCAACTCGTTGGCCAATTGATCCTTGGCGCCTTCGGCCATCCGCCGAACCGACTTAATTAGGTTGGCAAGCTGCTTCGCATACTGTGGCAGTCGCTCTGGTCCAAGCACAAATGCAGCAATAATCACCAGGATGATTAGCTTTTCGCCACTTAGACCGAACACTCTTCCAGATTACCGCTTCGCTGCCGGCCAAAGGGCCGTGGGCGACTTATGCTTTGACCAAGGAGTGCCAAATGGTAGACAAAATCAGTAGCTGGAAGTTTGCAGAAGACTTCGTTGAAGAATCAGAGGTTCTTCGCGAGGCTCGTGGGCGCGCTGAGGAACTCGGCATCGAGTGCATCACCGCCTCGGTTGGTTCTCATCTGGCACTTGTGGCATCAGCCCTGGGCGCCAAGGCCATCGTTGAAGCGGGCACCGGCACCGGCGTTTCTGGGCTTTGGCTTTTGAGCGGCGCACCTCATGCGGTTCTAGCAACTATCGATACCGAAACCGAAATCCAAGCGGCTGCAAAGCGCGCGTTCTCAGACGCAAAAATTGCTCCCAACCGCACCCGCATCATTACCGGCAAGGCGCTCGATGTAATGTCGAACATGGCCGACGCCGCCTATGACCTAGTCTTCCTAGACGCAGATCGAGAAAGCCTAGAAGCACAGTTGCACGAAGCCTCGAGACTGCTGCGTCCGGGTGGTGTGGTGGCAATTTCCCACGCACTATGGCGAGACCGAGTTCCAGACCCGGCGATGCGAGATGACGCGACTTCTATTTATCGCGATGTATTGCGCTTCTTCAGTAGCCAGGATGATTTTGTATCGGCGCTATCGCCGGTGGGCGATGGGCTGCTGATGGCCAGCAAGCGCACCCTCTAATCCTCTAAGCGATAACGCAACGACGCCAACGCCCTAGAACTTAAACGAAAAAACCCGGTCATCGCTGACCGGGTTTTTCTTTTGAAACTTAAGCTTTGACTACTCCAGCTAGTACCTGGTGCAGGTTCTTGGCTTCTTCTTCATTTACTGAAACGACGAGACGACCGCCGCCCTCTAGTGGAACACGAAGAATAATCAAGCCGCGAGGTTCGCGTTCTGCCTCCATTGGCCCGTCACCGGTGCGTGGCTTCATTGCTGCCATGTAAAACTCCTTGAAATGCCTGGGCGTTACCGCCGAACTTCTATTATCTCACGGGGTATGGTGCCTAAAACCGAATCCTTTATTAACTGTTATCGAATTAGTAACGTTCGCATAGGGCGACAAACACGCTATGCGGTCAACCATTTGCGCAGGGCGGACTCGCAGGCATAGATCTGGCTGACCGGAACATTCTCGTCATCGGCGTGGGCCTTGCTTGGGTCACCCGGTCCAAAGTTGATTGCCGGGATTCCCAGTGCGCTAAATCTAGCGACATCGGTCCAGCCATACTTAGGTCGCGGTGTGGTCTGTGTGGCTTCCAAAAATGCCATCGCTTCCGGGCGGTCCAATCCTGGGCGGGCGCCCTCGGCAGAATCGGTAATCACTACTTCGAAGCCCTCAAACACCTCACGAAGGTGCGCCTCGGCATCCAGCGCCGATTTGCTCGGTGCAAAACGATAGTTGACGGTCACCTTGACCTCGTCCGGAATGACGTTTGTGGCGATGCCTCCACTAATCAAAACCGCATTGAGGCTTTCCCGATAAACCAAACCATCGACTTCAATCTCATCCGTGACGTGCTCGTCGAGAATAGTCAGAAGCTTGGCGGACCCATGGATGGCGTTTTTGCCCATCCAAGGTCTCGCCGAGTGCGCCTTGACTCCACGAAGAGTGATGTCGGCGCGCATAGTTCCGTTGCAGCCACCCTCAACCATCGCGCCCGTCGGTTCGCAAAG
Organism: Microbacteriaceae bacterium; assembly: GCA_947453465.1. Taxonomy (GTDB): domain Bacteria; phylum Actinomycetota; class Actinomycetes; order Actinomycetales; family Microbacteriaceae; genus Rhodoluna. The sequence continues at coordinate 52,399 of CANGGL010000005.1, forward strand.
CACTGCAAAATTGGCGTTCAACAGCTCGGGGCGGTTGCGAGAAATTCGACCAAGACCGTTGAGGCTGGCATCGACTTCTTCGTGGTCATAGAAAATCCAGGTGAGGTCCACGTTTGGCTCGGCCAATTCGGCGGCAAGCTTCAGTTGAACTGCCACTCCAGCCTTCATGTCAACTGTGCCGCGGCCCCACAAAACCTGCTCGCGCTCCATAGGCAAAAACTTGACCGGCAGGTTGTCGGCAACCGGCACGGTGTCGATGTGCCCGGCGATAACCACGCGCGATGCTCGACCTAGGTTGGTGCGTGCGATGACTGCGTCAGCATCACGAATAACCTCAAGGTGGGGGTAATGACGGAGCGCAGATTCGATGGCATCGGCAAGTTGCTTTTCGTTGCCTGAAACAGATTCGATGTCACAGATATCGCGGGTCAACTCGACCACATCGGCGGTTAGATTTAGGGTTACGGCAGCCATACAACGAGCCTAACTTGTAACCTTGTAGCTATGACACAGGCAAGCTTTTTAGATTCTCACGCATGGGGCCACGGCCTTGCGACCATGGCAAACGATGGAACCATCCTCGACGTTTGGTACCCAACTCCTGCCCTCGGCAGCGCTCCTAGCGATTCAAATGCCGGGGCCCAACTAACCGAGCTTGCTGGCGAAGACGCCCGCCGAAACGTCAGCCTCAAGGTTGTCCTAACCGAGATTGACTTGACTCAACCGGTCACCGGCACAGCTGACGCCTACCTTCGCCTGCACTTACTTTCACACCTTCTGGTGAAGCCAAACACCATCAACCTCGATGGGTTGATCCCGAATCTCCCGATTGTTGCCTTCACAAACGTTGGCCCGGTGGCGCTTGATGATCTTGAGCTGCTTCGTCCGGCACTGACCCGTCAGGGCATCAGCGTCTATGCAATCGACAAGTTCCCTCGTCTGGTTGATTATGTGACCCCGAAAAAGGTTCGAATTGCCGATGCCTCGCGTGTGCGTCTCGGCGCCCACCTGAGCCCTGGCACGACAATCATGCACGAGGGTTTTGTGAACTTTAATGCGGGCACCCTTGGCACCTCGATGGTCGAGGGTCGCATCTCACAGGGTGTTGTGGTTGGTGATGGTGCCGACATCGGTGGTGGAGCATCGATCATGGGCACCCTTTCGGGTGGCGGCAAGGAGCGCGTTGCAATTGGCGCTCGAGCATTGCTCGGTGCAAACGCTGGCGTTGGAATATCGATCGGCGATGACACCGTAGTTGAAGCCGGGCTCTATGTAACCGCT
>CANGGL010000006.1 GCA_947453465.1 Microbacteriaceae bacterium
ACGCTGTGGTGTTGAAGCCGGCTCGAAGCACCCCGCTGACCTCATTGGCAATCGCACAGTGCTTCATCGACGCCGGCTTGCCCGAAGGGGTGCTCTCGGTGATCACCGGTTCTGGCTCGTTGCTTGGTGACGCATTGGTTAGCGACAAACGCGTTCGCAAGGTTTCATTCACTGGCTCAACTAAGACTGGCGAGCACATTGCCCGTGTTGCCGGCGTGAAAAAGCTTTCGCTCGAATTGGGTGCTTCAGGCCCGGTGATCATTATGGGAGATGCCGACATCGAATATGCGGCAAACGCGATTTCCTTGGGTGGTTACATTAATGCCGGCCAGGTTTGCATATCAGCCCAGCGCGTCATCGTCGAAGAGTCTGTGATGGAAGAATTCTTGGCTGCGCTTCAGCCGAAGGTTGAGGCTATTAAGGTCGGCGACCCATTCGCTGCCGACACCAAGGTTGGCGCACTGATTTCAAAGACCGAGGCCGACCGTGTGTCTCAGGCGATTCGTTCGGCTGTCGCCGACGGTGCAACCTTGCTAACGGGAGGTGAGCAGGATGGCACGATTATCACGCCTGCAATCGTCACCAATGTCGACCCATACTCGGCTTTTGCCCAGGATGAACTCTTTGGCCCGGCGGTTGCAGTCAGCGCGGCGCGTGATGCAACTCATGCCATCGAACTAGCGAACAGCACCATATATGGGCTCGGCGCTGGAATTTTCACCAACAACATGAACACGGCCGTTCAAGCTATGCGCAAAATTGATTCGGGCGTGGTGCACATCAACTGGACACAGCTCTGGCGTGCTGATCTGATGCCTTATGGCGGTTTCAAGTCGAGCGGAATTGGCAAAGAAGGCCTGCGCTCAGCTGTCGAAGAAATGACCGAAGTAAAAACCATCATCATGCACGGCCAGGCCTGGAACTAGGAGCGACAGACAAAATGGTTCAACCAAACTATGGCGAAACGATTCGACTGACCGTAGCCCAGGCAGTGGTCAAGTACATCGCCGCTCAATACTCGGTTACCGATGGCGTTCGCAAGCGCTTCATCCCAGCCGCGATGGGCATCTTCGGACACGGCAATGTCGCCGGTCTAGGCCAAGCCCTTGACCAGCTAAGCGATGAGCTGCCTTTCGTGCAGGGTCGCAACGAGCAGGCCCTTGGCCACGCAGCTATGGCATTTGCAAAGCACACTCGCCGCACCCAGGCAATCGCTGTCACCGCGTCAATCGGCCCAGGTGCCTTGAACCTGATTACCGCCGCCGGAACCGCAACTGTGAACCGCATACCGGTCTTGCTATTGCCAGGCGACACCTACGCAACCCGCCGCCAGGGCCCAGTGCTCCAGCAGCTCGAGAACCCAAGCGCACCTGACCTAACCGTCAACGATGCTTTCCGCCCGGTGTCGCGCTTCTTCGATCGCATCAACCGCCCAGAGCAGCTGCTTTACTCGCTGCCAAAGGCTTTCCGCGTCCTAGCGAACCCGGTCGAGACCGGCGCCGTTGTGATTTCTCTGCCTCAGGACGTTCAGTCACACGCCTTCGACTTCCCGAAGAGCTTCTTCGAGCCACACGACTGGAAGATTCGTCGCCCAGAACCTAGTGCCGATGAAATTGCTGAAGTTGCCGCCATGATCAAGCAGGCGAAGTACCCGCTAATCATCGCCGGTGGTGGAATCATCTATTCGAACGCGACCGCAGAGCTAGAAGCGTTGGCCGATGCAACTGGCATCCCAGTCACCGAAACTTTTGGAGGCAAGGGTGCCGTTCAGAAGAAAGCCGAATGGGCCGCATGGGGCATTGGCCTAGAGGGTTCGCCTGAGACCAACAAGTTGGCCAATAAGGCTGACCTAATCGTTCACATCGGAACCCGTCTCACCGACTTCGCAACCGCTTCGCAGTCGATCTTCCAGAATCCAAACGTGAAGTTTGCCTCGATCAACGTTTCAGAATTCGATGGAATCAAGCAGGGTGCAACCACCATCGTGGCCGATGCCAAGCTAGCCATCGCAGCTCTCACCAAGGCCGTTGCCGGTTATAAGGTGCCTGCTGAGTGGACCGCAGAGGTTATTGAGAAGAACGCAGTATGGGTTAAGGCCCGCAACGCGGCGCTCGACGTGAACTACACCTTCGACAAGTCGACTCTGGACCCAGCATTCTCTGAAGACACCGATGCAATCATGACCCAGGGTCAATTGCTCGGCGTGCTTCAGAACCACAGCCGTTCGGGCGACGTAATCATCGCTGGTGCCGGAGGCCCTCCGGGTGACGTTCAGAAGGTTTGGGATGCAACCGCAGGTCGCTTTGCGCACCTCGAGTTCGGCTTCTCTTGCATGGGTTACGAACTGCCTGCCGCGATCGGTGTGCGTTTGGCAAACCCAAACCCAGCCAACCGAATCACCACCTTCATCGGTGACGGCACTTGGACCATGGCTCCTACCGAGTTGGTAACGGCAGCCCAGGAGCGGCTGCCACTAACCATCGTTGTGTCTGAGAACCACGGTTACCAGGTAATCCGTCGTCTGCAGATGTGGCGAGTTGGCAACAGCTTTGGCAACGAGTTCCGCTATCGCCAGGATGGACCAATGGTCACCGAGTCTGCAGAGGCAGCCGGCAAGGCTCCTCGCCTCGAGGGTGACTTCCTGTTCCTTGACATCGTGAAGATGGCCGAGGGCATGGGCGCCAAGGCGTTCCGCCCAATGACCACAACCGAATTTGCCAAGGTCTTGGATGACACCCGCAACGAGTCAGGCCCAGTTGTGATCGTGGTTCCGACCATCCCTCACGCTAACCTCCCTGCTTCAAATGTTTGGTGGGATGTCGCACCGGCAGAGGTTCACGAGAACTCGCCATGGATTCAGGCCACCTCGGATGACTACAACGCCGGTCTAAAGACTCAGAGATTCCACTACTAATGGCATCTCCGCTAAGCCGCGGCGGCTTCCTAGAAACCCTAAAGCAGGGCCAACTGACCGTTGGCACCTTCCTGGGTTTGGCATCCCCGCTGGCTGCCGAAGTTGCCGCGGTTAGCGGTGTCGACTGGGTCTTGCTCGACCTCGAGCACGGCGGCGGTGGCGAAGAGCAAGTTTCGCCAACCGTCGTTGCTTCCGGTGGATACGGCGTGCCGACTTTGGTGCGCGTCGAATCATCCGAGCGAATTCGCATTGGCCGAGTGCTTGACTCTGGTGTTGCCGGTTTGATGCTTCCTCGCGTTGACACCGTTGAGCAGGTTGAAGTGGCAGTTCGTCACATGAGTTACCCGCCAAACGGTGACCGGGGCGTTGCAACCTACAATCGCGCGGTTGCCTGGGGCAAAGACTTGGATGCGCTTGCACCACAGCCAAAGTCGGCTTTGATCGTGCAAATCGAAACTCTTGGCGCACTGGCAGCGGTAGAAAAAATTGCAGCGGTGCCCGGCGTTGACGCGCTCTTTGTTGGGCCACTTGATTTGAGCTATGCGCTTGGCGTGCCACGTGACTTCAAGAACTCAAAGTTCCTTGAGGCGCTTCAGAAGGTCTTGGCAGCAGCGAACTCTCAAAACAAGGTCGCCGGCATCCTCGCCTCAGACACCACAATCGCTCGTTTCTATGTAGAGATGGGTTTCAAGTTCATCGCCATTGGTTCAGATTCAACCCTGATGGCAAAAGCAATCACCGACGCTGTAAACGAAATCAGAAAGTAGAACATGTCAAACACACCTCGCACCGTTGGCGTTGGCCTAATCAGTGTTGGCTGGATGGGTAAAGTACACAGTCGTGCTTACCAGGCCCTGCCAGTTGTTTACCCTGAGCTAGGAATCAAACCTCGCCTAATCATCGCTGCCGACACCGCTCAAGACCGCGCCGACTATGCCGTTGACGTTTTGGGTTACGAGCAGGGCACCCTTGACTACCACGATGTATTGAACCACCCTGAGGTTGAGGTTGTTTCAATCTGTGCTCCAAACTTCTTGCACGCCGAGATCGGCATCGCTGCCGCTAAGGCCGGAAAGGCTTTCTGGATTGAGAAGCCAGTCGGCCGTGGTGCAGCCGAGACCGAGGCCGTTGAGGCCGCAGCCAAGGAAGCCGGAGTTATCTCAACTATCGGCTTCAACTATCGCAACGCACCTGCCGTTGAGCACGCCAAGAAGATAATCGCCGAGGGCCAGCTTGGCCGCATCACCAACCTGCGGGGCACCTTCTTCGCAGACTATTCGTCAGAGCCAAACGGTGCTTTGTCATGGCGCTTCATCCGCAAGCTTGCGGGTTCAGGTGTGCTTGGAGACCTAATGGGTCACCTAGCCGACCTCATGCACTACGTTGTTGGCCCTATCGCTGAAGTATCAGCAATCAGCAAGACCGTTTACACCGAGCGCCCAATCCAGCAGATGGGTGTTGGAACTCACTTTGACGTCATCGAAGGCGGAGAAAAGGGCCCTGTGGAGAACGAGGACTACGGAGGCATGTTGGTTCGCTTCGCCGACAACGCAGTTGCCGCCGGCGCAGTTGGAACCCTTGAGGCTTCACGCGTTTCAGTTGGTCCACGTGCGAGCTACAACTTCGAGATTTATGGCACCGAGGGTTCACTAAAGTGGGACTTCGAGCGCATGAACGAGCTTGAAATCGCAATCGGCCGCACCGGCCAGCACATTGGCTATCAGCGAGTTATGGTTGGCGCCGGCTTCGGCGACTTCTCACACTTCCAGCCAGGTGCCGGTACCGGTATGGGTTATGACGACCTAAAGACCATCGAGGCACGCAAGTTCCTTGAGTCATACGTCGGTGGCCCTTCACTGAACTCAAATATCCACGACGCTGTTGCTTCGGCACGCGTGATCTCTGCAGCTGAGAAGTCAGCCGAGACCAAGCAGTGGGTCACGGTTGAGCCAGTTGCTGGAACCACAGCTGCAAAGAAGTAATCAAATGCAAATCGTTGTTGGCCTTGGGCCGGTCGAAACCGATGTGGTTCAGCCGGTCCTTGGCGGCGATATTCGTTTTATCGAGTCACCGACCGAGGCCGAAATTGCCGAGGCCGCAGGCGCAATCGTTCGAGCAGCTTTTGTTTTTGACGCTGCTCAGTTTGCCAAAATGCCAAACCTCAAAGTTGTGGCGCGCACCGGTGTGGGCACTGATCTTGTCGACCTCGATGAGGCCTCGCAGCGTAGCATCCCTGTGGTCATCACCCCGGGTAGCAACACCAATGCCGTTGCCGAGGGTGCAATTGCGCACGCACTTCACCTGACCAAACGGCTTGGCCCGCTGCACCGATTGGTTTCCGGCGGCGGCTGGAACGACCGGACAAAATACCCGGTTGGAGATTTTGAATCAAAGACCATCGGCATCGTGGGTTTCGGCCGAATCGGCCGTCGGGTCGCAAAGCTTGCCGAGGCGTTTGACATGAGTGTCTTGGCCTATGACCCGTTCGCGGACATCCCGGCGGAAAATTCCGTGAAAGACATCGTTGATTTGGTGAGTCGAAGCGATGTTGTCTCTTTGCATGTGCCGCTCACCGCTGAGACGAACCAGATGGTCAACGCAGCACTGCTGGCCAGCTTCAAGTCGGGAGCGGTCTTGGTGAACTGCGGCCGAGGTGCGTTGATTGACCTGGAAGCAGCGTTGGTGGCACTGAACAATAGGCAGCTCGGCGGCCTTGGGCTTGATGTCTTTGACCCGGAACCTCCGTCACACCACGCTCTCTTTGATCACGAAAATGTCGTTTTAACCCCGCACGTGATGGGTCTGAGCGTTCAGTCAACCGCCCAAACCTTCATTGACGCTGCCCTCGGCGTACGTGATGTTTTGGAGGGGCGCCGACCCCGTGCGATAGCAAACACTTAGCATCAAAGAAATCAAAAAATCCGATAAAACCAACCGACCAACAAACAAAAGGCACAACATGTCAGCAAAAAACGTAAAGATCGCCGGAGCACCAATTTCTTGGGGTGTGTGCGAGGTTCCGAACTGGGGTCACCAGATGACCCCCGATCGAGTGCTAACTGAAATGGCCGAACTGGGTCTTGGTGCAACCGAGTTTGGCCCACTGGGCTTCTTGCCGGTTGAGCCATCGGACCGCGCGGCGGCACTGGCCAAGCACGGCATGGAGGCCGTCGGTGGCTTCTTCCCGATCGTCATCCACAACCCCGACTTCGACCCGATTCCGGCAGTGCTCGAAGAGCTGAAGAGCTATGCTGCTTCGGGCGCAAAGACTCTGGTGCTTTCGGCCGAGACTGGTCTAGAAGGCTATGACACCAAGCGCCCAGACCTCGACGCGGCAGGTTGGGCAACCGTGTTCAAGAACCTTGAACGCATCAAGGATGCCGCGGCAGCGCAGGGCGTAACCACGGTGCTGCACCCGCACGTTGGCACCATGGTTGAGACCGAAGCCGATGTCATGCAAGTGCTAAATGGTTCGACCATTAAGTTCTGTCTAGACACCGGCCACATGATTATCGGTGGCACCGACCCCGTTGCCTTCGCCAAAAACCACGCCGATCGTGTCGCCCACTCGCACCTCAAGGATGTAAACCTAGCCGTTGCCGACCGCGTTCAGTCTGGTGAAATCACTTACTACCAGGGCATTCTCGAGGGCATGTATGTGCCGCTGGGTACCGGAGACGTTGACGTTCGCTCAATCGTTCGCAGCCTAATTCAGGCCGACTATGACGGCTGGTTCGTGCTCGAGCAAGACAACGTGATTATTACCGAGCCAGGTGAGGGCCAAGGCCCATTCGCTGATGCAAAGGCGAGCGTTGAGTTCATTCGCGCAGTGGCAGCGGAGCTCGCCGCCGAATAACAAAAAGACTTAGGAGCGCCATACTCCTAGTAAGCGAGACGGTTCCCAAATTGCTCTCGAAAAGAAAGGGCCTGGCTTTCGCCAGGCCCTTTCCCTTTCTTGAAGGACACAACTCGTTCTAAGAAAGGTCTACCTTTACCGCTTGACCGGTTTCGGCAGACAACTGTGCGGCATCAGCCAAAACCAAAGCAGCGCGACCATCCTCGAAGGTTGGGTTTACGTTGTTACCGGTCTGAATGCCTTCGATGAATAGTTCAAGTTCACGACGGTATGAATAGGCGTATCGCTCGAGGAAGAACTCCATGTATGGAGCGCGAGCCTCGACGACTGAATTGTTGTATAGCTTGACGGTGGTCGGTGAGACGTTGGTTGCCAATAGCGCACCCTTGTCACCGAAAGCCTCGAGGCGCTGGTCGTAACCGTATGAGGCGTGACGAGAGTTGGTGATCGAAACCAATTCACCGTTGGCGCCACGGAGTGTGACCACGGCGCTGTCGAAGTCGCCAATTTCACGAATGTCATCGCTGAAGGTGTTTGCACCAGCCGCATAGACCTCGACGATGTTTGGAACGAAGAACCGCGCCATGTCAAAGTCGTGAATGGTCATGTCGCGGAAGATTCCGCCCGAGACCTCAAGGTATGACTTTGGAGCTGGGCCCGGGTCGCGGCTGATGATGGTTAGTTGCTCAAGATTGCCGATTTCTCCGGCAGCAACGCGACGCTGAATCTCGTTGAACTGCTGGTCAAATCTGCGGTTGAAACCAAGTGCCACGATGGTCTTTGCATCGCGTGCTTTGGCGCGCAATGTGTCGACGCGGGCAATGTCTAGATCAATCGGCTTCTCGCAAAGCACGTGCACGCCAGCGTCGATTGCCGCGCTGATTAGATCGATGTGGGTTGGAGTTGGCGAGGCAACAACAACTGCATCAACTTCGCCCGAAGCAAACACGTCGGCAGGGTCGGCGGTGACTTTGCCTCCATACTTGGCAGCTAGCCTTTCGGCGCCTTCGATGAAAACGTCGGCTACGTAGGTCAGCTCAACGTTCGGGTTTTCGGCGATGCTCATGGCGTGAACCAAGCCAATGCGGCCGGTTCCTAGAAGGCCAATGCGTACTTTCTTGTCGCTCACGGCTGTTCCTGTCTCGTAAAAAGTCGGTGGGTGTGAAGATAGCCCAGATATTCTGGACCGTTCCAATGGTATTGTAAGCACAAACTTTCTAACCGAAATCAAATAGTCCAGTTCAACGTCGAAAAGGAACCAAATCGTGACAAAAATCGCCATCACCGGTTCGACCGGCTTCGTCGGTAGCAACATCGCTGCCGTTCTAGTGAAGTTTGGGCACGAAGTGGTGGGGCTCGGCAGGAAGAGCCCTGAGGTTGCTGCCGGCTGGCCAATCAATGTTGTTGATTTCAACGATGTCGATTCAATCGCGGGTGCCCTCGACGGTTGCGAGGCAGTCGTCCACTGTGCGATCGCCAATGATTTCAATCGCCTAGTCGACGATCGAGAATTCGCCTACGATGCCTTCGCAGGTTTGACCCAACGCGTGACTTTGGCGGCCAACAAAGCGGGCGCCCGGCCAATCTTGATTTCAACCGACTGGGTCATGGATGGTACGGGCCACCGTATTGCCGAAACCGACCCGGGCAATCCAGTCAACTTCTATGGGGTGCTCAAGGTTTTGAGCGAGCAAGTAATCCGTGACCTAGCTCCACATAACGGAGCCATTTGCAGAATCGCGGGTGTGATGGGCCGACACCAACTCGCTGAGAGCCCTAGGTCGCAAGACGTTGGCTTTGGCTATTTTGTGCTCTCTTTGGTCGAAGCCCTCCGTACGGGTGAGCCCTTCACCGTCTGGGGTGGAGATCGGGTAAATCACGTAACCTCACCGTCGCTTGCGGCTGAAATTGGTGCTCAAATAGAGCGGGTAGTTACGCGAAAGGCTGCGGGCACTTTCCATTTGGTTGGCGATGAAGCTATCGAGCGGAGGGCGTTGGCAAGCTTGGTTTGCGAGGTCTTTGAACTCGATGCTTCGCTATTGCGAGAGAGCGAACCACCTGCCGAAGCCTTGTTCCCTGCCGCCGTCCCGGTTGATTCTTCACTTGGCAACGAATTGACCAAAGCACGTCTTGGAATCGCACCTCAGACACTGAGAGACATTCTCACGGCATTCAAGGTTGAATTGGAAACCGGTGAGATTCAAACATTGACCAAGCCTGAATAGGGCGGCAAGTCATTAACTGGACCAAGATGCTTCTAGAGTCTGCCAAGAAGGCCGGCGTTCGATAGTCTCAAAGTGTACAAAACAACATACAAAGGAGTATGAATTTGTCAGATTTCAACCTGCGTCAGAGCGCACCGCTAGACCCCGCCCACCCAGACCGTAACCTCGGCATGGAGCTGGTGCGAGCCACCGAAGCCGCCGCAATTAAGGCCAGCGCATTTATTGGCCGAGGTGACAAGAATCAGGTCGACGGTGCTGCGGTTGATGCGATGCGCGGATTTCTTGCCACTGTCGATTTTGCCGGAACCGTCGTGATCGGCGAAGGTGAAAAAGACGAAGCCCCGATGCTCTTCAATGGTGAGCGCGTTGGCAACGGCAATGGCCCGGAGTGTGACGTTGCGGTTGACCCGGTTGATGGCACCAGCGTGACCGCCGCCGGCCGATCGCACGGCATTTCGGTGATCGCCATCGCCGATAAGGGGTCGATGTATAACCCTCAAGACGTCTTTTATATGGACAAACTGGTTACCCCGGGGGTTGGCGCCGGCAAGGTCAGCCTCAAGCAGTCAGTGGCTGAAAACATTCGTGAATTGGCTCGTGCCCTAAACAAACCGGTAAGTGAAATCACCGTCGCGATGATTGACCGCCCTCGTCATCGAGGCCTCATGGATGAGGTTCGCGCAGCCGGTGCTCGAACCAGACTCTTCTTGGATGGCGACGTCGCGGCTAGCATCCTGGCAGTGACCGGCGGTGGCAACATCGACATGTTGCTCGGAACCGGTGGAGCGCCTGAGGGAACCATCGCAGCCTGTGCAATTAAAGCTTTGGGTGGCTATATGGAAGGCAGAATCAACCCGCTCTCGGCACAGGAACTTGAACGGGCAACCGCCGCAGGGCACGACTTCGACCGCATTTTCACGGCAAATGATCTGGTTTCGAGTGACAACACATATTTTGTTGCCACCGGTGTTACCGATGGTTTGCTGCTCAATGGGGTTAGCCGCCACGGCAACATCGTGCGCACCGAGAGCATGATTCTGCGTTCACATTCAGGAACGATTCGCCGGATTAGCGCCGACCACCAGGCTGACCGGTGGTTGCCGGCCGCACCTAACGGTGCCTGGTAAAAGAAAGTAAACCCCAACCGAGCCCCCTGTTCCACGGCGCCAAAACAGCACACCCGAGTAGTTTCTAAACAGTTTTGGCACTCGGTTGCCAACGCTACTTTCCTCTATTTATAAGGATTTAACTTACTGTTACTAATTCGTTATCGAAATATCTTGTCAACCGGTTGCCAAACTGTGCTAACTACCCCTAATCTGATTCCGAGCTGGAAATCGAGAATGTAGTGCCATCCAGCAAAAGTCATTTGAAAGTAGGAAACACAATGAAGCTAACCAAGCGCATCACAGCAGCGGCTTCCGCTGTTGCAATCGCCTCGATGGCTCTTGCTGGAAGCACCGCCGCCCAGGCGGCCAGCACCACAACTCTCACAATCGGCAACATCATCGACGTAAAGTCTTGGGATCCAAGCCAGGCTGACATCGGCCACCTAGCTCCGCTTTACCAGGCAGCCTATGACAACCTCATTCTGCGCACCCCAACCGGTGGCTACAAGGCAAACTTGGCAACCGCCTGGAAGTTGAACTCTGACAACACTCAGATGACACTGACCCTGCGCACCGGCGTAAAGTTCACCGACGGCGAGATCTTCGACGCAGCTGCCGCCAAAGCAAACCTAGACAACTTCATCAAGGGCAACGGACCACAGGCGGGCACGCTTGCCGGTGCAAGCGTTTCTGTGGTTAACCCGACCACCATCACCATCACCCTCAAAGACCCAAACCCAGAGCTTGCTTACTACCTATCAACCACCGATAGCTACATGGCGAGCCCAAAGGCTCTTGGAACCGCTGGTCTAAAGACCAAGCCGGTTGGCTCTGGCCCTTACATCATTGACCCGTCCTCATCGGCTGGTTCGCTGGAGGTCTTCGTGGCCAACCCGAACTACTGGGACAAGTCAAAGATCAAGTTCAAGAAGGTTGTCTTCAAGATCATGGCAGACACCACTGCTCGACTAAACGCGCTGCTATCTGGCCAGATTGACTCGGCCATTCTTGACACCAAGACTTCGGGCACTGCCAAGAAGCGGGGAATGACTCAGTATCTGAACAACGTTGACTGGCAGGGAATCTTGCTGCTTGACCGTGCCGGCAAGATCGTCCCTCAGCTAAAGAGCGTCAAGGTTCGTCAGGCCATCGAGTATGCAATCGACCGCCCGGCTCTATTGAAGGCGATGCAGGATGGCCAGGGTGAACTGACCAATCAGGTATTCGCCAAGACCTCACCTGCCTTCGACAAGAAGCTCGACAGCACCTACCCGCACGACGTCAAGAAGGCCAAGCAGTTGCTCACCGAAGGAAACGCATCGGGCGGCTTTGACATCACCATGCCAGCCTGGCCAGACCCAACCATGAACGCGGTGCTTGGCGACCAGCTAAAGGCAGTCGGCATCAACGTCAACTGGGCGCAGGTTCCGGCAGCTGACTACCGCAACGCAATGAAGTCGGGCAAGTATGGAGCCGGTATTTACCAGTTGTTCCAGGGCACTCCTTGGGTTGCCATTAACCAGATGGCCACTCCAAACGGTTCATGGAACGTGCTGCACTCGACCGACCCGGTCATCGACAAGGCGCTAAACAGTCTCAAGGATGACGCTTCGGCCAAGAACCTAAACGCACAGGCCAAGGTAATCAACCGATTCCTTACCGAAAACGCTTGGTACGTGCCGTTCTACCGTGTTCCTCAGCTCTACTTCACCGGCAAAAAGGTGAAGACCGTGAACCAGGCACAGAACGCAGTGCCTTACCTATACAACTACGCACCAACCGGTAAGTAGTTGGCCGCTGCCGAAGGGCAGCACCCAAAACACCCGGGTGGGATGGATGGCCGATCCTCCCGTCCCACCCGGGTTACCACCCCTTTGAACCGCCAGTTTCAGCACCGCTGATCCCCAGATCACTAAAGCAAAAATCGGAGTAAAAGATGTTTGCATTTATCGCCAGGAGACTTGGCTCAGGAGCACTGTTGCTCTTGGTCATCTCCACGATTGCTTACTTCCTAATGTTCTTCAGCACATCAAATGTCGCGATGAACATCCTAGGAGAGGACGCCTCGCCCGAGGCCATCATCGCCAAGCAACAAGAGCTAGGCCTTGATAAGCCCATCCTTGAGAGATTTTGGGGCTGGTTAACCCACGCGGTCACCGGTGACTTCGGCACCTCTTGGTTCACCAACGAAGAAATCATCAAAACCATCTTCAACCGTTTGCCGGTCACCATGACTTTGGTTATCGGAGCAATCCTGATCGCTGCCGTCCTGGCAACCGTGTTGGGTATGACCGCCGCCGTCAAGGGCGGTGCAATTGACCGCCTGGTTCAGTTTCTGGCCGTTGCCGGTTTTGCCGTCCCAAACTTTGTCGTGGCCATCTTTTTGGTGACACTGTTTGCAATCAACTTCGCGCTCTTGCCAGCCACCGGTTGGGTTCCAATTCAAGATGACCCGGCGCAGTGGTTCTTGTCGCTGATTCTGCCAACCAGCGCTCTGGTCATCTCGACCGTCGCATCTGCTGCCCAACAAATTCGTTCGGCCATCAAGGCTGTTCTTGAAAAGGATTGGGTTCGCACTCTGCGCAGCCGCGGAATCCCGCAGCGAGAGATTCTGTTCAAGCACGTCTTGCGCAGCGCAGCGCCATCGGGCCTAACCGTGCTTAGCCTTCAGTTCGTGGGCATGCTGGGCGGAGCCGTAATCATCGAATCAATTTTTGCTTTGCCAGGAATCGGCCAACTAGCCGTGGAGAGCACAAGTAAGGGCGATACCCCGGTAGTAATGGGTGTCGTCGTTTACACCGTCGTAATCGTCATTGTTGTCAACCTGGTCGTAGACCTTGTAAACGGTTGGCTGAACCCAAAGGTGCGTGTCTAATGTCTACTTCAACTGCCGCCGCAACGCACGGCTCAGCGATCGTTCGCAAGAGCCTCTTCAAGCGCCTTGTCGCCAACCCGATGGGCGCAACCACAGGCGTGTTCCTCCTGCTTGTCGTGATCATCGCCTTCATCGCACCACTGATTGCCGGCTTTGACCCAGCTGCCACCGACACTAACAACTTGATGACTGCCCCGGGCGGAGCCCACCTGCTCGGCACCGACAGCGCCGGCCGCGATGTGCTCGCGCGAATCTTCTTCGGAGCACAGACCACCCTGATCTCCGCTGTTCTAGTGGTTGTCACCTCAATTGCCATCGGTGTTCCAACCGGCCTCGTCGCCGGTTACTACGGTGGAAAATTTGATGGGATTGCATCCTGGATTGCCAACATGTTAATGTCACTTCCATCCATCATCGTGCTGCTTGCGGTTCGTGCCGCTCTCGGCCCATCGATCTTTGTTTCAATGGTGGTCTTTGGCATCCTGATTGCACCAGGTTTCTATCGCCTGACCCGCACCGCGGTGATGTCGGTGCGCAACGAGCTCTATGTTGATGCCGCGAAGGTCTCTGGCCTGAGCGATGTGCGCATCATCGCGAAGCATATCTTCACCGTGGTTCGTGCACCGATCGTGATTCAGGCGGCCATGATTTCGGGCATCGCAATCTCGATTCAGTCTGGCCTTGAGTTCTTGGGCCTTGGCGATTCATCGATGATCAGCTGGGGTGTGATGCTCAACGAGGGCTTCCGCAACATCTTCGTCAACCCGCTACTTGTGCTCTGGCCTGGCATTGTCATCTCGCTCACCATCGGCTCATTCGCGCTGTTCGGCAACGCCATGCGAGATGCGCTTGAAGACAGCCAAAAGATCTCAGCCAAAAACAAGAAGCGCAGCGATGCCTCTGCAGCGGCGAGTTTTGCCGTCGCAGAAACTGAAGTTCCGGCTGACGCCGACAAGCACCTGCTGACCGTTGGTCACCTGAGTGTCGGTTATCCGCAGGGCGATGGCTCGCTCAAAAAAGTTGTCTCTGACGTATCATTCTTCGTCGACAAGGGCGAAGTCCTCGGCATCGTTGGCGAGTCCGGTTCGGGCAAGTCTCAGACCGCATTCTCAATCCTCGGTTTGTTGCCAAGCAACGCCAAGATTGCCTCTGGGCACATCCTGTTCGAGGGCTCAGAGCTAGTAAGCGCAACCGAGGGAGCAATCTCTCAGCAGGCGATGACCCAGTTCCGTGGCAAGCGCATCGCCTACATTCCTCAAGAACCGATGAGCAACCTTGACCCGTCTTTCACCATCGGCTACCAGCTAGTCCGCCCGATGACCGAGGTGCTTGGCATCTCGAAGAAGGAAGCCAAGGCACGTGCCATCGGCCTACTTGAAACCGTGGGCATCAATAACCCAGAGCGCGTTTTCAAGAGCTACCCGCACGAGGTTTCGGGCGGCATGGCTCAGCGCGTGCTGATTGCCGGTGCGGTTTCGTGTGAACCAGACCTGCTTATTGCCGATGAACCAACCACCGCCCTCGATGTGACGGTTCAGGCTGAAGTGCTTGACCTGCTTCGTGATCTGCAGAAGCGCCTGGGCATGGGCATGGTTTTGGTGACTCACAACTTTGGCGTGGTTGCTGACCTAGCCGACCGAGTGGTTGTCATGCAGTATGGCCGCGTTGTAGAGACCGGCGATGTGCGCAGCATTCTTCGCAACCCGCAAGAGGAATACACCCAGGTGCTCCTCAGCTCGATGCTCGAAGGCAAAACCCCAATGACCATGCTTACCGGAAACGCAAAGGAGCAGTAGCCATGAGCAACCTCGTATTAGATGTGAAGAACCTGGACGTGACCTACCCGGCGGCCGGTTTCGGCAAGAAGCCGTTCAAGGCGCTTCACAACATCAACATCCAGGTTGGCCAGGCTGAAACGCTTGGCTTGGTTGGTGAATCGGGTTCAGGCAAGACCACTCTTGGCCGCGCGATTCTTGGGTTGGCACCGGTCAGCGCCGGCACCATAGAGTTTCTTGGCAAAGACATTAGTCACGCCACCCGCAAAGACCGCCGCGCACTGAGCCGCGATCTTCAGGTGGTCTTCCAAGACCCTTACACCTCACTCAACCCATCGATGGAAATTGGCCAGATTTTGGCCGAGCCACTGCAGATTCAGGGTTTGGGCGAGGCCGAGGCCAAGCGCCGAATTGCCGAACTGCTTGACCAGGTTGGTTTGCCAAGCGATGCTTTGAACCGTTTGCCACGAGAGTTCTCTGGCGGGCAGCGTCAGCGTGTGGCAATTGCCCGAGCGCTCGCGCTCTCGCCAAAGCTGATTGTCTGCGATGAGCCGGTTTCGGCGCTTGACCTAACCACCCAAGCCCGCATCCTTGATTTGTTCTTGCAGATTCAGAAGGACACCGGGGTTTCTTACCTTTTTGTCTCGCACGACCTCGATGTGGTTCGCCACATCAGCCACCGCGTTGCGGTGATGTACAAAGGTGAGATCGTCGAGCAGGGCCCATCGGCCCAAGTCACGGTTAACCCAACTCATCCTTATACCCAGCGCCTATTGATGGCATCGCCGGTGCCAGACCCAGACCGTCAAGAAAAGCGCCGCGTTGAGCGAAAGCATTTGCTCGAGCAGCAAGCACGTGAGTTGCAGTCTCAGGGCTAGAACCACGTAAACCCAGCGCATAGTCAGCGCTAAACTGGCAACAAGTTTCCACTCGTTGCCAAAAGTTGCCAAAACACAACGAGGAGGAGGCCAGGAAGATGCGCGTGAGCAAAAAAGCAGCGACGATTTATGACATCGCCCAGCTTGCCGGGGTTAACCCGTCAACCGTTTCTCGCGCCCTGACCACCCCTGGCCGAATCAACGCCAAGACCGAAGCCAAGATTCGGGCCGCAGCCACCGAGCTCAATTATCGAGTGAACCCGTTTGCACGCGCTTTGCCAACCGGCCGCACCAAGATGCTGGCCGTTATGGTTGCCGACATCACCAACCCGGTCTTCTTCGATGTGGTTCGTGGCGCCGAGAGCGCAGCTGCCGAAGAGGGTTACACATTGGTGATTGCCGAGTCTCAAGAGTCGAGCATCAACGAGGCCGATGCACTCGAGCGCATCACCCCGGCTGTCGATGGCGTGATCTTGGCCACTACTCGTCTAGACGACCAGACCATTCAGGGTTTGAATCGCCAAAAGCCAGTGGTACTGGTGAATCGTGAAGTTGAAAACGTCTCTGATGTCGTGCCAGATAACTTGCCCGGCATCAAAGAAGCGGTTGAGCATCTAGCGGCCAACGGTCACAAGCACCTTGCGTTCTTGAGCGGCCCATCTGCTTCATGGATCAACATTGCCCGCTGGGAGGCGCTGCTTAAGTTTGCCGTTGCCTATGGCATGACCATCGTTGAAATTGGCCCGAACGAGCCAAACCTAGAGGCCGGCTCAAAGGCCATCGAGCGCATTCAAGCATCGGGCGCCACCGCAGTCTTTACATATAACGACCTAATGGGCATTGGCCTATTGCGGGCGGCCGCCGAGCGCGGCATCAAGGTGCCGAAAGAGCTAAGCATCATTGGCTTCGACAACATCTTTGGCTCTGACTTCACCACCCCGCCTTTGTCAACGATTGCCCTGCCGCTCGTGCAGGTGGGTCGCAACGCGGTCGAGGCAGTGCTGCGTCAGCTTGACTCGAATGAGGATGTGGTGCCGCACGGCTCAGATCTTCAAACTGCATTTATTTTGCGCGGCTCAACTGGCCAGGTAAAGGCCTAAAAAATGAAAAAAATAACGATTGAATCACGTCTGCACGATTATTTTGGCAATCGGTTGACAAAACTATCTGAAAGTGGTCGAATCTAATCATGAAGAGCCTCACCCAGTTGAATCCTCAGCGATTGTTTCCAGCTGAGCCGACCGTTCGCGCCGTGACCGAAGAGCTCTATGACTCGGTGAAAGATCTCCCAATCGTCTCGCCACACGGCCACGTCGATCTTCAACTCCTGGTTAAAAACGAGCCTTTCAAAAACCCGGCTGATCTCTTCATCTACTTCGATCACTATGTGACCCGCCTGCTGCACACCCAGGGCTATGACCTGAGTGAACTTGGCAAGGGTGACACCGATGAAGCCGCCGCCCGCAAGGCATGGAGCATTCTCTGCTCAAACTGGCACATGTTGGCCGGCACCAACTCGGGCTACTGGTTGGCTCACGAGTTCGGCACATTGTTCAACATCGACGAAACGCCGAATTCTGAGAATGCGGCCGAGCTCTATGACATCGTGCAAGAGCACCTTGACCAACCAGCGTTCTTGCCGCGCGCGCTCTTCGACCGTTTCAACATCGCCTTCTTGGCCACCACCGATGACCCTTGCGATGACCTCGCCGGCCACCGAGACTTGGCAAATGACCCAACGTTCAGCGGTCGAGTCGCGCCGACCTTCCGTCCAGATGCCTACCTAGATCCTCGCAAACCTGGATGGGCACAGAAGGCCGGAAACCTCATCGCAGCGGCCGGTCTCAATGGCCAGTCCTTCGTAAACTTCATCGAGGCCTTCCGCATCCGCCGCGAGTTCTTCCAGATCAATGGAGCCGTATCGGTTGATGTGGGTGTGACTGAGCCTTACACCGTGGAGCTCACCGAGGCTAAGGCAACCGAGCTTTTCGAGCAGGCCCTGGCCGGCAAGATCAGCGAGACCGATGCCCGCGAATTTGCCGGGTTCATGCTCTTCGAGCAGATTCGTATGAGTGCTGAGGATGGCCTGGTGCTCACCCTGCACGCCGGTGTGATCCGCAACCACTCAACCACAACCTTCGAGAAGTTCGGCCCAGATACCGGCCAGGATATTCCGGTTGCTGTCGAGTTCGTCGAGAACCTTCGCCCAGCCCTCGAGCGCTTCGGCCTCAACAAAAACCTGCACCTAATCCTGTTCAGCATCGATGAAACTACCTGGTCACGCGAGGTTGCTCCACTTGCCGGTTTCTATCCATCGGTGTTCATTGGTGCCCCTTGGTGGTTCCTTGATGCACCCGATTCACTGCTGCGCTTCCGTGTTGCAACCACCGAGATCGCCGGCTTCTATCGAGGCTCTGGCTTCATCGATGACACCCGCGCCTTCCTCTCGATTCCGGCCCGCCATGACATGGCCCGCCGAGTTGACTGCTCATTCTTGGCGCGTCTTGTTGTCGAAGGCCGCATCACGATGGCGCAGGCCGAAACCATCGCTGTTGACCTTGTCGTGACCATCCCAAGGAAGGCGTTCAAACTATGAAGCTGACTCGTGCGAATCTAGAGGTTGCAACTGGCCAGGACTTCAGCCCGGCTCCGGTTCGAATCGTGCACATGGGCCTCGGTGCATTTCACCGTGCCCACCAGGCTTGGTATACCGATGAGGTTGATGTTAACCGCGAGTGGGGAATTGCTGCCTTCACCGGCCGCACAGCTACCGAGGCCGAAAAACTGAACCAGCAAGATGGCTTGTTCACCCTGATCACCCGCGGTGACACCGACAAGTTCGAGGTCATCCAGAGCATCGTTGAGGCCCACGATGGCAATGACACCCAGGCTTTCACCGATCTGGTGGCCAAACCTTCGACTGCAATTGTCACCTTGACCATCACCGAGGCCGGCTATGGTTTCGATAAGTCGGGCAAAGTTGACCCGGCCAACCTGGCCCCGGCCATGGCGCGCTTGGCCAAGGCTCTGATTGCTCGCCGCACCCACGGTTCGGCACCAATCGCCGTGGTCAGCTGTGACAACATCCCGGCAAATGGTGAGCTACTTGGCCGCGCTATGCGTGCCGTTTTTATCGAACTGGGTGACGAGATGCTGGCCTGGTTGAACGCCAATGTCAGCTTTGTCTCAACCTCGATCGACCGCATTACGCCAAAGATCACCGATGCAGACCTTGCTATTGTGGCCAGCGCCACAGGTTTTGAAGACGCCAGCCCAGTGGTCACCGAACCGTTCAGTGACTGGGTGCTAAGCGGTGATTTCCCGGCCGGTCGACCAGCCTGGGAGAAGGCCGGTGCCAAGTTCGTCGAGAACATCCATGACTTTGAAAACCGCAAGCTTTGGCTGCTCAATGGGTCACACAGCCTGCTGGCCTATGCCGGCCAGCTTCGTGGTCACCAGACGGTGGCTCAGGCCATCGCCGATGAAGCCTGCCTCGGCTGGGTTCAAGATTTCTGGACCGAGGCGGTGAACAATTTGCCAATCGTGGGCCTCGATCTCGATGTCTATCGCGCCAATCTTCTTGCGCGCTTTAGCAACGGCAACATTGCTCACCGCCTTGGCCAGATTGCAATTGACGGCTCAACCAAGCTCTCGGTGCGCGTTGCGCCGATTGCTCTGGCCGAGCTGGCTAAGGGCAACCGAGCCCAAGGCTGCGCGCTAGCGATCGCCGCCTGGGTCAAGTTCGTCAGCAACAACGAATTCACCGATAGCCGCAAGGCCGAGGTTGAAGAGGCCAGCGCCGCCTCGGGTGACCGAGTGCAGAACCTGGTGTCTGTGATCAACGAAGAACTCGCTGCAAACTCAAGTTTCATGGAGGACGTGAAGCGCGCCCTCCAGCTTTTCTAAACACCCTAAATGGCAATCGCTTGCCAAGACGAAAGGAACCAAATGCTACGCCCACAAACCAGCGCCACCCGTGAACTACAAAACCTCGATGGCCTATGGCAGTTCAAGGTTGACTTCAAAGAGGAAGGCTTCAACGCCGGTTGGGCAGCAAAGCAGCTAGACACCGACATTCAGGCAGCCGTCCCGGCCAGCTATAACGAGCTTTTCACCGACACCAAGATTCGCGACCACGTCGGATGGGTTTGGTATCAGCGCAAGGTTCGTGTTCCACGCGGCTTCGCCGGTGAGCGCACCTTCGTGCGAGTCGACAGCGCAACCCACGAGGGCGCAGTCTTCGTGAACGGCAAAGAGGTAGCCCGCCACGTCGGTGGCTACATGCCATTCCAGGCTGACATCACCGACCACGTCACAGTTGGCGAAGAGATCCTGCTAACCATCGCGGTCAACAACGTGCTGACCAACGAGACCATCCCACCGGGCCGCGTGGTCACCAGCGCGGCCGGCGTCAAGCAGCAGACCTATCTGCACGACTTCTACAACTATGCCGGCCTGGCCCGCAGCATCTGGCTTTACTCGGTGCCGGCAGCTCACATCGATGACGTGACCGTGGTCACCGATTTTGAGGGGAACACCGGTTCGGTCAACTACAAGGCCGTGATCACCGGAGCGGGGTCGGCAACCGTTAAGGCCGCTTTGGTGGATGAGGCCGGTGCCGTTGTGGCCACCGCCGAGGGCGCTAACGCAACCCTGACCGTGCCAAACGTCAAGCTTTGGCAGCCAGGCAACGCCTACCTCTATGACCTAGTGCTTCGCGTCACCGATGGCGACAAGTTGGTCGATGAGTACACCCTCAAGGTTGGTGTTCGCACCGTTCGCGTTGCCGGCAACCAGTTCTTGATCAACAACGAGCCGTTCTACTTCACCGGCTTCGGCATGCACGAAGACCACGTCACCAAGGGCAAGGGTCACGACAACGCTTTCCTAGTCAACGACTTCGAGGTGCTCAAGTGGGTAGGCGCCAACTCGTTCCGCACCTCGCACTATCCATATGCCGAGGAGGTCATGGATTATGCCGACCGTCACGGAATCGTGGTCATCGATGAAACGGCAGCGGTAGGTCTAAACCAGAGCTTCTCGAGCATGTTCGGTGGCCCAAAGCTGCCAACCTATGGACCAGAGACCGCCAACGAGAAGACCCAGGCAGCGCTGCTGCAGGCTGTTCGCGAGCTAATAGCTCGTGACAAGAACCACCCATCGGTGGTCATGTGGTCTGTCACCAATGAGTCAGAGACCGGCATCCAGGAGGCAGTCGACTTCTTCAAGCCGGCCATCGAGTTGACCCGTGAACTAGACCCAACCCGCCCAAACACCTACATCAACGTGATGACCCAGCCTTTCGACAAGTGCCTGGTGGCGCCGTTGGTCGATGTGATTTGCCTTAACCGTTACTGGGGTTGGTATGAAGACCACAGCGACCTAGCTAGCGCCGAAGTCCACTGGGTGGACGAGCTAAAGGGTTGGACCGAGAAGTACGACGTGCCAATCGTGATCACCGAGTATGGAGCCGACACCATGGCCGGCGCCCACTCGATTCACAACCTTCCTTGGAGCGAGGAATACCAGGCCGCTTACCTAGAGATGAACCACCGCGTGTTCGACCTGTTCCCAGGCGTCGTTGGCGAGCAGGTCTGGAACTTTGCAGACTTCCAAACCAAGCCAGGCATCTTCAGAGTGCTGGGCAACAAGAAGGGCGTGTTCACCCGTGATCGTCAGCCTAAGGCCGCGGCCCACACCCTGCGCGCACGCTGGAACACCCTGCACAACCGCAAGCCAGCCGGCAACTAACTGGCAGCCCCACCCAAACCGAAACTTTGCAAGACCTGCAAACCTAACCAAATCAAATAGAAAGCAACTGAGATGAAAATCGCAAAAGCAGAAGTATTTGTTCACTCACCAGGCCGCAACTTTGTGACCCTGCGAATCACCACCGATGACGGCCTAGTCGGCCTCGGTGACGCAACGGTCAATGGTCGCGAGCTAGCGGTTGCGGCATACCTGCGTGACCACCTAGCCCCGATGTTGATCGGCCGCGATGCTCACAACATCGAAGACACCTGGCAATACTTCTATCGCGGTTCATACTGGCGTCGTGGCCCAATCACGATGACCGCAATCGCCGCAATCGATATGGCGCTTTGGGACATCAAGGCAAAGGCCGCCAACATGCCGCTTTATCAGCTGCTCGGTGGCGCAAGCCGTGAGGGTTGCTTGGCATACGGCCACGCATCTGGTCGCGAGTTCAACGAGATCTTCGACTCGATTCGCGAACACCAAGAAAAGGGCTACAAGGCCATCCGTGTGCAGACCGCCATCCCTGGTTTGAATTCGGTTTACGGTGTGGCGGCTTCGGCCAACGCATCGGCCGGATCTGGTTCGGGCAAGGGCGCTTCATCAGAGCGCTATGACTATGAGCCAGCTCGCCGCTCAACCGTGCCGGTTGAAGAAGAGTGGGACACCCGCGCTTACCTCAACTACATCCCATCGGTGTTCGAAGCGGTTCGCAACGAGTTCGGCCCAGACCTGCCGTTGCTTCACGACGGTCACCACCGCCTTACTCCGATTCAGGCAGCCCGCCTGGGCAAGTCGCTTGAGCCATACGATCTGTTCTGGCTTGAAGACCTAACCCCGGCCGAGAACACCGATGCGTTCCGCCTGATTCGCCAGCACACCACCACCCCGCTGGCCGTCGGTGAGATCTTCAACACCATCTATGACTACAAGGATCTATTTGAAGAGCAGCTCATCGACTATGTTCGCAGCCCGGTCAGCCACGGTGGCGGCATCACCCCGCTAAAGAAGATCTTCGATTATGCGGCGGTCTACCAGATCAAGTCAGGCGTTCACGGTCCAACCGACGTTTCACCAATCGGTCACGCCGCTTCGCTGCACCTTGGCATGGCAATTCACAACTACGGCATCAGCGAATACATGCAGCACAGCTCAGACACCAACGATGTGTTCCAGCCGGAATACACCTTCAGCGATGGTCTGATTCGCCCGGGCACCAGCCCAGGCCTCGGTGTTTCTTACGACGAGAAGTTGGCGTCGCAGTTTGAGTATGAGCCTGCCTATCTGCCAGTCAACCGCCTAAAGGTTGATGGCACGATGCACGACTGGTAAACCGATGAACTCCGATACTCTTGTGCCCATCATGCGGATTTTGGTTATGGGAGTTTCGGGCTGTGGGAAGTCCTCGGTCGGCCATGCGCTAGCCGAGGCACTTTCTCTCACCTTCATCGACGGCGATGACCTGCACCCAAAATCAAACCGCGACAAGATGGCTGGCGGAACCCCGCTGACCGACGATGACCGTTGGCCCTGGCTCGACAAGGTCGGTAAGGCACTCGCCGAAGCAGATGCCCCCGGAATTGTGATTGCCTGCTCTGCGCTAAAGCGCACGTATCGAGACCGGATTTTGGCCGCCTCGCCAGAGACCGTTTTTGTGCACCTGACCGGTTCACGTGAGTTGTTACTTCAGCGCATGCAAGGCCGAGGCAACCACTTTATGAAACCCGAAATGCTCGACTCGCAGCTGGCGATTCTCGAACAGCTGGCCGAGGACGAACCCGGAATCAGCATCGATGTGGCAAAGCCTCTGCGAGAGATTGTTGCCGCCTCGGTTGATTACGTTTTAGGCGAAAACTCAGGAAAAACCGACTGACCGCACGCAAAATAGATGCATGACCACACACGAGGACGGGCCTGACCTAGAGGCCGACCCAGCCATCGAGGCTTGGGGTGGCGATGTCAGCCAACTCGTTGTGGTCAAGGATGGCCAGGCCAAAGTTGGGCACATCCCGTTCTATAAGTTTCTCTATTACCCCGACGTGCTCGACATGCGCAAGTGTGGCTATGAAGTTGAGGCCTTTCACCCTTTGCTTGATCAGCTTGATAACGCGCACACCTCAAACGCCAAGATCGTGCACCACCTGCTGCACTTGCCTTCAGACATGTATGGCCGGATGGGCGATGGCTCTGGCGGAAATCAGATTTGGAACCCGCGCCGAGCACGCGAACTTGAGTTCACCGTGCGTGCCGCACTGCACCGATACGGCCTCAGCGACATCGCAATTCTTCTGCGCCGCATGATCGGCAAGGCCTTCCCCGGCGATTCAATCAGCCACCTTGGCGTTGACCTGCTCAACGTTTTCTTCTGGTCGGCGATGGCTCAGGTGGCCCGCGATTATGCCTGGCGCGACCCGCGCCTCGAATACGCCGCCGACTACTTGGAATACCCGGTGAAGCGGGCATTTCGCTAAAAACAATCGCAAAATCTACTCTTACGATTGTTATTTGCTAAAAACAATCGTATGGTTGCCAAATGGAACTAAATTCAGAGTCGAAATGGCCAAAAGTTGGCTCAACTCGAGTTGCCTGGGCTCGAGACTACGAGCAAAATTCCTCCAGAAAACAAACACTTTTACATCGCGGTTTCTACAACGCGGCCGTAGTTCCCAAGATTGCCAATCTGGACTTCGTAATAAGCAGCCAGTTGCAGAGTCACGCGGAAGACGCCGCGGTGGCACTGGCGAGATTCGACGCCGAAGTCGGTCAGATGGTTGCACCATTCGCCGCGATGTTGCTGCGCAGCGAGGCTGCCTCATCCTCGCAAATTGAAAACCTCACGGCTTCCCCCGCCACTATCTTGAAAGCCGAATACGGGTTGGGCGAAACGCCAAACTCAGCACTCATCGTCAGCAATCAAAAAGCAATGACTGCAGCTATTGCCGTCAGCGGCGAGATGAGCGTGGCCTCAGTGCTGACAATGCATGAAGCTTTGATGGCGCAGGCCGATCCTCGCAATGCAGGCATGTTAAGAACCGAGCAAGTATGGATTGGCGGTAGCAACCTATCGCCGCACGGCGCAAAATACATCGCTCCCGAACATGCGGCGGTCCCAGAGCTTATGGCTGACCTTGTGAACTTCGCGCATCGCTTGGATTTATCCGCGATTGTTCAAGCCTCTCTCGCACATGCTCAATTCGAAACAATCCATCCGTTCACTGACGGCAATGGACGAACGGGGCGAGCCCTGGTGCATGCACTACTGCATCGTTTAGGTGTCACAAACTCGGTAACTGTTCCTGTATCTGCGGGGTTATTGAAAGACACATCCCGTTACTTTGAGGCATTGGCTAAATATCGAGATGGCGAGATTGAGCCAATAATCAATGTTTTTGCGGATGCCGCATTTGATGCTGTTGATAATGGCAGGCGGCTTGCACGTGAAATTCAAGAGGCAAGGATGCGATGGCAAACTTTGATTCCAATGCGTGTCGGAGCAGGTGCGACCCGGGTAATGGAGAATCTGCTTGAACAGCCGATAGTTAGCCGAGGGACCACGAGTGAGCTTCTGGGTACGACGCCCGCCAACGCACAGTTGGCAATTAACCGACTCGTCGAGGCTGGCATTCTTTCGCAACTTGGCAGCGGCAAACGCAACCGCATTTGGCAGGCCACCGATGTGGTCAATGCGCTTGAGCGTTTTGCCGAGCGCAGCCGTCGCAGGTAGGAATAAAGCCCCTCTTTACTGAGTTGAGTCAACAATGACTCAGACACCAGCACGACCAACCTTTGCCCCTGCACCAAGATCATCCTGGTTGGCACTTGCTGTCTTGCTGGCCGGTTTCTTCATGGCTTTGGTTGACGCAACCATCGTGAACGTTGCTCTGCCAAGCATTCGCACCAGCCTTGATGCCAGCGAGTCAACTCTGTCTTGGATCATCTCGGGCTATGCCCTGACCTTTGGTCTTGCGCTGATTCCGTCGGGTCGCCTGGGTGACCGCTTCGGTCACAAGTGGGTTTACATCATCGGCATCGTGCTGTTTACCGCTGCCAGCGCATACTGTGGCATCGCGGCAAATGACTTCGACATCATCATCGGTCGTGTGCTTCAGGGTCTAGCCGGCGGCATCTTTGTGCCAGCCGTTGGCTCATTCATTCAGCTTTTGTTCAATGGCAAAGAGCGCGGCAAGGCTTTTGCCATCATGGGTTCGGTCATCGGAATCTCGAGCGCCGTCGGCCAGATTGCCGGTGGTCTTCTAATTCAGGCGTTCGGCGAGGCCGAGGGTTGGCGCTGGGTGTTCTTCGTGAACCTGCCGATCGGCATCATCACCGCAATCTTCGCCATTCGCCTGCTTCCGGCAGGCGATGCCCACGCCGACCGCAGCAATCGCATGGACTGGTTTGGTGTACTTCTGCTCAGTGCCGGCCTGGTCGCGATTCTTGTTCCTCTTATTCAGGGCCAGCAGGATGGCTGGCACGCGTGGACCTGGTGGACAATGGTCGCCGGTGTAGTCGGCCTAGTCTTGTTTGCGATCTGGCAGGTTGCCTTCACCAAGCGCGGCGGTTCGGCCCTGGTGCCACCGCGCCTATTTCACCACCTGAGCTTCACCTTCGGCACGATTCTTGCCCTGGTTTACTTCGCGGGCTTCACCTCAATCTTCTTCACGCTTTCACTGCTATGGCAGGGTGGCTTTGCACACACCGCACTTGAGTCCGGTTTCCTAACCCTTCCGTTTGCAGTGGGAACCGCGATCTTCTCGTCGCAGAGCTCCAAGTGGGCGGCCAAGATGGGTCGAAGCGTGCTGGTTTATGGTGCGGCTCTGGTGACCATCGGTCTCGGCGTCACTTGGTTCTTGCTAGCCAACATTGGTGCGGCTGATCTGAACAACTGGATCCTGCTGCCGGGCATCTTTATCGCCGGTGCCGGAAACGGTTTCTTCTTGGCCCCGAACGTTCAGTTCATCGTCGCAACCGTCGAAAACTCAGAAGCCGGCGCAGCCAGCGGTGTGGTTCAGACCGCCCAGCGCGTAGGTTCGGCAATCGGTGTTGCAGTTATCGGCTCGATCTTGTTTGGCACCTTGAACTTCGGTCAGGGTCAGCCAACCCCGCAGATCATTGCAAACACCTTCAAGGATGGCGCTGCCAACGCAATGCTGATGTCAGCAATCCTTGCCGCGGTCGCCTTCCTCTTGGTGTTCGCGCTACCAAAGCGCATCCAGTTGCACGGTGCAGCACCAGCAGCAGATTAGTCGCCGTGAACCGGCTTGCCTTCGTTGCGGGCGGCAATCGCATCCATAAGGGCAAACATCACACCTGAAACCACAAAGACTAGGTGAATGATTACGCGCCAAATGAGAGAGTTGTCAACTTTGTGACCCTCGCCGAGGCCGATGAAATCTTTGAGCAGTTCGATAACCGAGATGGCAACCAGTGAGCCAATTAGCTTGAGCTTGAGGCCGGAGAAGTCGATGGTGCCCATCCAGTGTGGGCGGTCTTCAGATTCGTGCGCGGCGTCAATCTTTGAGACAAAGTTTTCATAGCCGGCGAAGATCACAATCAGAATCAGGTTGGCAAGCAGCACGATGTCGAGCAGCGCCAATACATCAAGGATGAAGGTCTTTGACTCATTGGCAAAGACGTGCTGAACGGTTGAGACAAACTCGAAGCCGAAACGAACCAGCACAAGAACGAGCACTGCAACAAGCCCTAGGTATAGCGGGCTGAGTAGCCAGCGTGACGAGAAAAGAACCTGTTCTAGGGCGTGCGCAAATTTCTTCATGTCACGAGTTTATTGCCGCGGCAAAACATCAGCTAGAAATTGACAGCTACTTGCGCTTAGTCGAGTTCTTGCGCTTGGTGATGTCGTATTCGAGGCGGTTCAAGAACATGGTTGCCACCGAAACCGCGATCACCGAGACAAAGGCCAGGCCGGCAATCATTAGGAAGACCGCGATCATGCGACCCTCAAACGTGACCGGGTAATAGTCGCCATAACCAACCGTTGCCAGGGTCACAAAGGCCCACCAGGTTGCATCACCAAACTGCTTGATGTTGGCGCCTGGGGCTAGGTGCTCGGCTTCATAAACGCCAAGTGCACAAACATAAATGAGCAGTGGCAAAATCAACCCGACATAGATGTTGATGCGAGCACTCAGGGTCTTGCCAACGCGAGACAAAAAGCCGAGGGCAATCACCACACGAAACATTCTGAAGGCTCTGAAGAACGGTAGAACCAGCGAGACAAGCTCGATTGCGTTGGCTCGTAGAAACCGACCTTTTTGGTTGCTCAAGATAAAGCGAGCTAGAAAGTCGACGATAAAGATGCCCCAGATGACGTCAGACATGGCGACGAAGTCGAAGAGCACAACGCTGGTCCAGTGACCCAGGACCTCCATTGAATAGAGGCCCAAATACACCAAAGCCAAAATGGCCAACGGAATAGTCGACCAACGCTCCCATACGTGAACAGCGTGCTCAGCTCGAGTCTCGGTCTCGCCATCGTTCAAAAAGTCAATGGTGTCTTTACCGTTTAGCGGGTTCCCCTGTGTTGGTGCCATAGAACTAATCTACCGGCGACAGGTTTCCGATTGGTTAATCGTCAATTCTGAGCGGCTTACTTCTTAGGTAGGTAACCCTTTGGGCACTTCGGAGCTGCCCCCGAAACCTTGGTTACCAACTTGCCCTTGGCGCAGGTGATTGTTTGAATTTTCAGAGGCTTCGAAGCCGGAGCGCCGGCGCGAACCAGTTTGATTGTGGGCTTTGAATAGTGGAACCCCGAGGCTGAAACAAAAATCTTTCCATCTTTGTGCGTGACCTGGTTGATTGCTGTTTGGGTTGTGCCGTCTTCGCTGATGATGCGCACTTCAAGCTTTGGTGAACTTGAGAGGGTGTTTCCTGGCCACTTGCAGTTGATGTAATCGTCGCTCGTCCATAGTTTGAAGAAACCAGTGTTGGCGGCTCCGCTGGCTTTTGAGTGTGGAGACTGAATCGCAAAATCCAACGACTGGGTCGCGTTGTTCCAACTTGGAGAACCAGCCGAGTTCGAGTTAAAGGCTTGAACTGTGTATCCCTTGTCGCCACAGACAGCCGGCCAATAACCGCGAGTCAGGTCTGAGTCGCCGTGGTGAACGATGAAGTGCAGTGTTGCACTGTCCACATCGGCTTGAGCTGAGAAGTCCTTCTTGTTTGCCGCCGAATAATCGCTGTAGAAGGAAACTGGAGTGCCCTTGCCCTCAAACATCCAGGTGTTGCCGCCCTTGATTTTGGTCTGTGAGAAGTCAGAGTCTTCGGCCACGAGCTGGACATTCTGTGGGATGAGGTAACTGGTGCGGATCTTGAATCGGACATGGGTTTGCAAGAGGTTGGCAGATTCAACACTCGGTCGCAGAGATGCGCCGTAGTGCAAGGCGCCATCGGGGGCCTTGAAGATGACATATTTGGGTGACTGAAGTGGCACATCGAGCGATGCGCTGGCTGCATTCCCATCTACCGTCGCGGTCCAGATGGATTGCTGAATTTTGAGGGGGTTGTCGTTTTGGCCAACCATCGCTGACAGCGGGGTGTTGGTTGAAGTGGCGGCGACGTACGCGCCGCTCTTGCTGATGAAGCCAAAGGATTCTATGCAGTCAAGCTCGGCCGGTGTGACGCAGGGTACCAAGTGGTACTCGGTAGAGCCGCTGAAGTCTTTTGCACCGTCAGCGGCAGTGGCTGAGACGGCTCCGGAAATAGAGATAACAAGTGCAAAAACTGCTGCTGTGGCAATGGATAGTTTCATTTTTCCCCCGGAGGCAAATCTAACATTGGCACCTCCCAATGGACTGCCGCTAATCTAATCCCTGGGGGTTTAGTTGCGATACAAATCAAAGGCACGGGCAGTGTTTGCTGCATTCTTGACGATTCTCGCCACGCTGTCACCGATTTCGATCGCCCCAGCCCAAGCTGGCCTAAGCACCTTTTACTTGAACAGCAAGCCCGGCTGCTATTCGTTCACCGTGCCGGCCGAAGACAATTACGCCATCGAGAACACTCGATACAAACTGCTCTTTAGAGGCAGCTGCGATGATGATCACCACATCCAAATAATTTATTCGGGCCCAATCAAGACCAAAAACGGTTCTTCGGCAACCGAGACTCAGGTCTATAAGGCATGTGAGGCCTATTACAAGAAGGTTGTGGGCACGACTCCACCGACCACGATTCAAAATAAGAAGCCTTACTTGCGCTATTGGTGGCCAGATGCCGGGCTTGAAACCCTGAAGTACAACAACAAGATTGTTTGCTACGTGCACCAGGCTGACAAAACTTATACGAATTACGCCATCATGATTGGCGGCTACTAATGGCTAAGAAGCACTTCAAGCGCATTGGTTTTGCGGCCGGTTCCCTGTCAGTTTTAGCCGCTTTTCTACTACTGCTCTTTTCTGCCGGATCATCCACTTATGCCGCCACGCCAGCATTAGATCGCGACTACACAAAAACTGGCACACCAACCGGCGGTAAAGATGTGGTTAGCCTCGAGCTTGCCGTCACCAACGTTGACCCAAACTCTTCGGCCTTCGCCATCATCGCAACCCCGCGTCTAGCAGGCAGTTATGGCTCGGTGCTCGGCAACGGCTCGCTAGTTGAAACCCCTCTTCAGTTTGTCTTTGACGCCTATTCGGGTCAGGGTCGCTGGAGCAACGACGTTGCCGAGATAGCCGGTGGCATGGACATCGCCCTCAAGTTATTCGGTGATGTTCGCGACTATCCGTTCGACCGCTACAACTCATACCTGATTTCAACCGCTTCAGACATCAGCACTAAGAACCCGGCTCAAACCGGCCTCTATATGCAAGACAGTAAAGAGGTTGTGCCCGGCTTCAAAGTTGCCAGCGAACTATTTTCAGTTTCAGCCGACGATAAGGCCAGCAAGAAACTTATCGCCAGCACCATCGAAAGAGAACAGGTGATTGGCATCACCGGTGTGAAGTGGACGATTGAACGCAGCTTCGACACCGTTCTAACCGTGCTGCTCATGGCCTTGCTGATGATTCTCGGCGCCGTGGTCAGCACGCTCATCACAATTGCAATCATCCGTGGCAAACGCCCGCCTTCACTAAACTCGCTTGGTTGGCTGGCAGCGTTCTTGTTTGCAATGTTCTCGCTGCGCACCCAGTTGCCGGGCAACCCGCCAAACGGCATCCTCTTTGATCTCTGGGTTTTCTATCCGGTGGTTCTAGTGCTCGTGCTGCTCATCGCGGTCACCGTCACCTCGTGGATTCTTCGCGACGACTGGGACATGGCCAACCCGGTGGTTGCGATTCGCGGCAAGCGAGACGAATAGTGCGCAACCTTTTCGGTCACACCCGTGCCACTCGTCTGCCTGGGCTGCTCCTAGTCATCTCGACTATCTTGCTCGCGATCTATGGACTGTTCGCCGCTGGCTTGCAGACCACCCCGGTGAGCGTCGACAAACATCTCGCCGACAACCGCACCGACATTTGCACCCCCAAATATGTCGAGGGTCTTGACCCAGAGTTCATTTCAGAGAACGGTTGCCCGAGCGTGGTTCAGGCGCTGGTCACCTTCGACAAGGTTGACGTGGTAAGCGCGAAGCAGGCAAACCTTCGCATCCGCTTGTTCCCGGATGGCGACCAAGGCATGTCTCTCCATAACGGCGGCGTGCTGTTCGGTGGCACCCTGCTCAGCTTCGACGGCACCGGCCAAACCAACTTCTATTTGAACGCGGATGAATGGGCTCAGGCTCAGACGGCGACGGTGCCCCTCAAAAATATGGCGGCCCTATCGGGATATCCGTTCGACAAATATGACGGCAACTTTTCGATGCTTCTGCAGAGCACCGAAACCGGAGAAACTCTGCCGCTCTGGTTGACCGCGAGCCCGACCGAGGTTCCCGGATACTCGGTGACGTTGAAGAAGGTGCCGCAACCCGAAGACATGGGCAGGGTTGTTTCGGCCAATACCGTCGGCTATGGCAAGCTCGATTTTCACATCGAACGCTCAACCAGCGACATCTTCCAGGTAATGCTGCTGATGTTCGTCTTGTTGGTTGGTGCCGCCTCAGCCGCGCTAACCACCTGGTTTATTGTTCGCGGGCACCGTCCACCATCGCTTGGCATCCTGGCTTGGTTGGCAACTTATCTGTTCTCACTAATCCAAGTTCGCAATCAGTTTCCGGGCAGTCCGCCACTCGGTCTGAACCTCGACCGCTTCTTTACCTTCCCGGCGATTGCGCTTGTGCTGGTCTTCATCCTCATCACCGCTTGGGCCTGGCTTCACCGCGCTGACTGGGATATGGGAAATAACGATGATGACAAAACCGTAGATGTGCCAGAGCGGGTTGGATAAACTCAAAACACAGTAGTTTTCGGGGGAAAAATGAATAAAATCGTCCGCATCGCGGCCATCATCTCGGCACTCGTTCTGGTTCCAGCATTGCCGTCTTTCGCCGCTGGCTTTGTTCCTACTGGAATAAATGAAGACAAGACCGGGAAGGTCGCATTCACAGTCGAAGACCTGCCTGATGGCGCCCCTTGGATTTCGCTAGCAACTGCGCAAGATGCGCCGGGCACATCACCGACAAACTCGAGCACAATGTGTCACAGCTTCACGAAGGATGACTGTGCCACAAGTACTAACATGTTTGGAACCGCGATCATGCCGGTCTGCGGCGAAATAGTTGAAAACTGCATCGCAGGGCTCAAGATTTACAAGGTCGGCGAAGAGCCGGTTGCCGCTAAGTTCATCAAACAAGTTCAAGGTTTTACTTTCCCAAGTGAGCCACAGTACGGGAATCCGCAAGGATCAACACCTTCGGTGTGGGAATCAAACGTCGTAAACGCGGGTGGATCAACAAAGTATGTTGTCAGCCCACACATCAACTTCAGTATTACGGCCGGCAGACTTCATTATGCAAATTTTTCGGCAAACGTCTTTCCGATTGTCGACAAATTTGCAGCCAACTTCAGGCCATCGGATATTCGTACTGTTACAGAAAATGGCTATCGAGTTTCAAATCACGACAACGGTGAAAACACAGGAAATGATCTTTGCGCGGCTACCGAAACTGGCTGGTGCGCCTATCGTTCAGACTTTGCCCCGAACACTCGCGTGGAGCTCGACTTGAAGCTTTCAAACGCCGTCACCGGTTGGCTTCACGGGCGTCTCACTGCTCCTGAGATTGAAGTGACCAATATCGATGGCAACTTCAATGCCGTTTCAATTACAGGGAACCCAGTAGAAATCCCGATGATGTACGCCGTGATTGACAAATCAAAGGCATCCGCAGCAGTGCAGGATGCCCTTTCTAGAGGAAACAATTCTTGGGGTGGCCTTCACCAAAACGGTGAGCTGTGGCGCAAATACTCGAGCGATAACAGTCTTGCACGCACGCTAATTCCAGAGGTGGCGGCCTCAATTAAAGACACCGCCGCTGACAGCAACACCAGCTGGCAAGTGAAGTCGATCCAGACCCAAGGCTACGAAAACGAATGTCTTAAAGACACGAGTCGTTTGATTGGCCTAGTAACCACTAATGCAATGGCCTATGCTGGCGGGGCACCTGCTTGGGAAAATAACACACTCGCTTACGAAGTGGCCGGCCTCCACTACATGCCAGACGGCAAGACCGCTGTCGAGGGAACCTATGATTTGGCGATCCGAAGTGATACTGCACGCTGCTTGTATGGCTTCAGCAAGGCGCCAATTTCCGCGACGATCAACGTCACCGGGGCTAATGGAGAGACCAAGACCGCTACGACTGTAGTAAATGAAAAAGACGGTTGGCTCAAGCTCGCCGCTTACGGTTTCACGTTCAGCTCGCCAACGATCTCAGTGAAGCTAAGCCAAGCCAAGGCGCCGGCCAAGAAGACCACAATCTCCTGCGCAAAGGGCAAGCTCGTCAAGAAGGTAACGGCAGTTGGCCCTAAGTGCCCTGCCGGTTACAAGAAGAAGTAGGACATGAAGAAACTAATCCGCATAGCAGCCGCTGTCGCCGCATTGGCATTGATTCCGGTTCTTCCGGCTTTCGCGTCAGACTACACCCCGCCAGGCGCAGACGTCACAAAGGGCATGGTCGGCGTTTACATCCCTGACCTGTCTATTGGTGCAATGAATAATTCTCTAGTTGTCGACGGTAATTCAGTCCCTGATGCTGCCGGGCTCAGAAAGTTTTGCCCCTCGATGGAAACCGGTGGCTGTGGCCTCACTGGTAACTACTTTTACAAGGTGATGGCGGTGCTGCCTCCCTGCGGAGCCATTCAGGACAACTGCATCGAATCCGTTGATATTTACAAGGATGGCCAGCAGCCATCGCCCGCGAAGTACCTCAAGAGTGTCAATGGAATTAGCTTCTCAACTACCCCCGGAATTGGAAATCCAACGGGGTCCACTCCTTCAATTTGGGAAGCAGCGTCCGTACCCAATTCCGCAGGATCGACCAAGTATGTCGTTACCCCAGGGCTCAACTACGAGGTCAGGAACGGCAAGTTTACGATCACTAATTTCGGCCTGATGGTTTCTCCGGTCGTGGATGTTTTAAACGATAATTTCACTCCTGCAAAAATCGGATACAACACCATAAATGGGCAGATAAGCACTCACGTTGAAGATGGAAATAGGTCAGGAACCATGGAATGCGCGGCAACCGATTCAGGGTACTGTGCTAAAAAGGTGGACTACTCAGACGGAACCAGAGTTCGCGTGTCGCTCCGTCTTTCTAACAAAGTGACGGGCTGGTTGCACGGTCGTGTCTCAAATCCTTCAATCAGCGTCGAGAAGATATCTGGAGTTTCGAACCGAATCACAATCGATGCAGACCCAGCCGTCGTGCCGGAAATGTACGCAGAGGTTGATTACCAGGCTCAAACTCCAAGGGTTCAACATGATTTGGATAACATGTACAGCGGCGGAGGAAATGACTTCCTCCACAAGACGTGGCGCACGTATCCACCGGAGAGCCCGATGGCATTTGACTTTGTTCAACTCTTTGCTAGCCAGGCAAAAGATACCGTCGCAAATGTGAAAACCTCTTGGACAATCGCTTCGTTCGGAGAGGGTACTAGCGACAACGAGTGCCTCAATGACAACTCCAAGTTAGTGGGTGTTGTCACGACCAATGCGCTTTCGTATGACGGTGGAGCACCACGTTTCGATGGCACTACGTTGAAATATCGAGTAGCTGGACTGCACTGGATGCCGGATGGCAAAACGCCGGTTGAGGGCACCTATGACCTTACGATGCGAAGTGAAACAGCACGTTGCCTCTATGGATTCAGCAAAGCACCGATCTCGGCATCGATCACTGTCACAGGTGCGAACGGGGAATCTAAAGTGGCCACGACCGTGGTTAGCGAAAAGGATGGCTGGCTTCACTTGGCGGCCTATGGGTTCACATTCTCTAGCCCAACTATCTCGGTGAAACTTAGCCAGGCAGCTGCACCGGCCAAGAAGACCACAATCTCCTGCGCCAAGGGCAAGCTCGTCAAGAAGGTAACGGCAGTTGGCCCTAAGTGCCCTGCCGGTTACAAGAAGAAGTAACCAAGCACAGGACGCTCAGTGCCAAACAAGTGATGCCCCGGTCAAATTGACCGGGGCATCACTTTTGAATCGGGAAAGGGTTCGATTTACTTCTTAGCCTTGCCTGCACCACAGGTGTAAGCGGTGACCTTTGAGACCTTCTTGGTCTTGAGGTCAACACAGGTTAGCTTCGCCTTCACAGCCCACTTCTTGTACTTAGGGTTGCGGATGATCTTGAAGTTTGGCTTTGAGTAGCTGTAACCAGATGAGTCGATGATGATTTTGTTGTTCTTCACAGCAACCTTGGTAAGCGCAGCTGAGCTTCCACCCTCTTCGGTAGTGATCTGAACGGTGAGAGCCGAAGCAGCATCCTTAGGGTTGGTTAGGCCCCAAAGAAGAAGCGCATCGTTCACCGGAATCGAAGCCTTGTAGAAACCCTTGTTCACGGTCACGCCATCCTTGGCAAAGTGAGGTGCCGACGCTGTCCATGAAAGCGACTTGGTCGCTTCGTCCCAAACCGGGGTCGAGGTTCCACATGAGCCGTTGGTGCCAACTGCCATGTTGCCTGAAACGCCATCAACACCGAAGCCCATGTCATCGTTAGCAACGATGATGGTTGCCTGCAGCTGAGAAACGTTGGCGATTGCAACGCCAGCCTCACCTGAGCAAGCACTCACCTTGTCGGCGATTGCAACCGGTACTGCTGAACCAGAGATGGTCAAGGTGTTGCCCTGAGCATCGGTGCCCTTGGTTACTGAGATTGAGTTGCCGATACCGACAGTTACGTCAGTGATGGCAGCACCAACGCGAACCTTGATGGTGATGATGTCATCTGGGCTCAGCGAAACCGCATACTTGGCGTTGTCAGCCTGGTTTGCCTGGGTGGTCGCGTTTGAGGTTGGGTCAACCTTTACTGGGCGAACATCGAAAAATAGGTGGTTGGTGAAAGCGTTAGCTGCCTTCACATCAACGAAAAGGCCGTCATAACCAAGGGCGTTGCGGCCATCGGCAGACCAGGTCTCAGTTGACCAGCGGCCTGCAACGGCAGCGCCTGCAACCGAAGTAACAACGGCTGGCTTGTCGGTGGCGTCAGCGGTGCCGGTGGTTGCCGGTGCTGCCGGAGTGGCCACCGCCCCCAGGGCAACGCCTGACTTAGCGAAGGTAAGTGGCTCGCCCTGAGCCATGCCAAGTGACTGAATCGAGACTGACTCGACACAGAAGGTGACCCAAGTTTCGTCACAGGCTTTGAATGAAGTTTTTGGCACTGCAAAGGTCGGGGCAGCTGTTGCTGCTGAGACCGGAGCTAGTGCTGCGCCGACCAAAATGGCCGAGGCAATGATTGCTTTAATGCGGTTCATGAATGAAACCCCCAGTTTCTAAAGTGGTGCAAAGCACGTCTGCCGTGCTTCCCCAAGTTCTGCCTAAACGGGCATTGTTTTAAGCGTAGCGGAAATGCCCAAACCGAGCCGAGTTCGTTATAAAAACGGCATTTTGACGAATCTCGTAACCGGTAATCTTAAAGTCACGAACTTGGGGGTTTTCGATGAATAAGCGCTCGCGCATCCTTGCTACTGTCACGGCAGTGGCACTAGCCATTGGAGTTCCGAACGCCGCTGCCTTAGCCGACAGCTGGGCGGTTCCACAGCCAAACACTGCGCCGTCGGATGGCAGCTGGGTAGTCGTGAACGAATCCGGCGGCTTCGACCTTTGGTCTACTCGAGAATCACACCGAGGTGGCAGCGAGGGATACATTTGCGCAAACGGACTTGGCACGCTGTCTTGCGACTTCACAGATCAGGTTTGGCATTTCACGGGCTCTCAAATTTTGCCTTTTTGTGTGACAGATGACCAGGAAAACTGCCTCGAGGGCATTTCGGCCATAAAGGCCGACGGCGCAGTTGTCCAAGGTAAGTTTCTTCACACCGTAGAAGGCGAAAAGTGGAAGGCCGTACCTGAAACTGGTCTTTATGAGGCGACTATGCCTGCCCTTTTCGAAATTCCTGGCGTGAAGAACAGCAGCGGAGCTGCCACCTACGTTGTTGTTGTTAAGACCAGCCTCGAATTCGACCAGTCAACCAAGAAGTTCGTCACTCGTTCGATGTCTGCCAATGTTTTTGGCTATTCGACGAAAACTTCAGGCTCCCAACCGACTAGGACTGAGGCGAAAATCGATTCCGACGGCATTAGCCGCATTTATCAGTTTCATGACCCAAATTGTCTATTCACTGAGACCAACGTGTGTGGAATCGAACAAGATTTCCCTAAGGACACAGCCTTTCAAGTTACGGCGCGAATCCCAAATGAGGTGGCCGGTTGGTTCCATGGCCGCATGACCCATCAGGAAATTGCCATTGACAAATTTTCCGCGACAAACAACAAAGTTTCGATAAAGGCGAACCCGGCAGACGTTGCGCGCATGGCAGTTATTGCTACACGTGCCAACTCTTCAGAAACTGCTCAAGCTATGTTGATGCACCGCGGCGGACACGGCGGTTACACAGCATTCAACGGAAATAGCATCAAGGACTTTTGGGCAACCGAGGGCGCTGAGGCATTCTTCGCGCTCAACGAATGGCGAGACGAGATGAAAGACACGGCGGCCGGAATATCAACGGAATGGAACTTTGCAACCGTTGGCAGTCAACCCGGAAATCAGTGCATGAAGGACACAGCCAAGGTGCTTGGAATGGTGACTACCAACGCGACGCTTTATAGCGGCGCAGCGCCCGAGTTCACCGGTGGCCAACTGAAGTACACGGTCGGCGGGCTTCATTATCAGCCAGATGGCAGGAGTCTTAACGAAGGTACTTATGACCTACTTATGCGATCGGATGTTGCCCGATGCCTATATGGCTTCAGCAAGGCCCCAATCTCAGCAACCATTTCAGTCGTCGGCGAAGGTGGCGAAAGCAAGGTTGCAACGACCGTTTTAAATGAAAAAGATGGTTGGCTGCACCTAGCTGCCTATGGCTTTAGTTTCAGCTCGCCAACGATTTCAGTTAAGCTCACGCAGGCCGGTTCGACTTCGGCTAAAAAGACCACAGTCACTTGTGCCAAGGGCAAGCTGACCAAGAAGATAACTGCAGTTGGGCCGAAGTGCCCTGCCGGTTACAAGAAGAAGTAGGAATTGAACTTGAAGGCATCACATAACCTCATTGCTGGTCTTGCTGGCCTTCTAATGCTCGGCTCAGCCTTGCCTGCATTTGCCGCGGATCGCTACAACCCGATGGACACCCCGGCTCAACCTGGAACCCACCAAGGCACTGGCCAGGTCATCACCTCGATCGTCGACGGTGGCGGTGGCGGTGGCGAAAATGACCTAGTCATTCAACCGGGAGCCGTCGAAGCAGGCGGAACACGCGGAGAGTGGCTTCACTGCTATGGTTCGGGCGACCCAACTTGTGATTACAACAAGCCTGGCATCGACATTTTGTCTTGGGTCATTTTGCCTAACTGCTCAAATACATCCTCGCCTTATTGTGTGAAATCGCTAGAGGTTGCCGCGCCGGGCGAAGAGCTGAAACCTGCCGAGTTCCTTGGTGAGGCAAAAAAGGGCCTCATTATCCCGGGCGACCCGGCAACGGGGTTAATCCAGTCCGGTCGACCATCGCTTTTCGATGCTACAAATGCCGCAAATGCCGGCGGTTCAACAACCTATTCGGTGACAGTAGTTGCCACTTCTCACTTCAATCAGGGAACCAGGCAATATCAAATAACGGATCTAAACGCCTCAATTGTGGCCTACAAGAACGAGGCGGGGCAATATCAGGCGAGCTACTTCGATAAGAGCCAGAAACCTGGTATGGCACGTCGCGGAGGCGGTGACATGTCAGTTTGCGCGTTCTATGAGGATGGCAATTGCGGCCGCATTCAGGATTTCACTTCGGGGACTCGCTTCAAACTTCAAATGGTGATTCCTAAGGCTGTCGGCGGTTGGTTCCAGGGCCGAATGAAGGATCCACAGATCGCTGTCGATTCTTCCTCAACTCTTGGCAACGCCGTGACCATTGAAGCCGAACCAGTGACGGTTCCGCGCATGGCGGTTGTTCGAAACTTCAGCGATTACACCACCGAAGAGAAGACCTGGTTCCAAAACAACGGCAGTTGGGGCTCCGGTGGCAAAATCGGCACCGGTCCGCTAGCCGGTCAGTACAACGTTTTCGATGTGGTTGATTTCTACCGTCCTTTCGCCAAGGACACGGCTTCAGGCGTTCAGACTTTCTGGTATCTGGGAACCGTGATGGGAGGTCCGGGTAGCCCATGTCTCTCCGACACTTCAAAACTTATGGGCGTAGTGACAACCAACGCTATGGGTTTCGACGGTCGTTCGCCAGCCTTTGAAAACGGCTACCTGAACTACCGGGTTACCGGTTTTCACTTCATGCCAGATGGCACTACCCCGGTTCAAGGAACATATGACTTATTGATGTCGAGTGACGCTGCCAGATGCCTTTATGGCTTCTCAAAGGCTCCAATCTCGGCAACAGTTTCAGTCGTAGGCGGTGACTCGAATTCTGTCGCGACCACGGTGGTTAGCGAAAAGAATGGTTGGCTAAAAATGGCCGCCTATGGCTTCACTTTCAGCCAGAAGACACTGAGCGTGCACATGACACAGGTCAAGGCGCCAGCCGTCAAGAAAACAATTACCTGCGTTAAGGGGAAAGTCACTAAGAAAGTGACGGCGATTAATGCGTCCTGCCCTGCTGGCTATCAGAAGAAGTAGGACACTTTGCGTAAAAAATCCGCCATCACTCTGGCACTTGTTTCGGCGCTCACGCTCTGTCCTGTTGTGGCTTTAGCGGCAGATCAGTATGCGCCTGACCGTGTCGAGATGCTGCCACGCGATTCTAAAGTCTTGGTGATGATCACCGAAGAAGGGCTAGTCAACAACGAGTCTGGCATGGTCATTCAAAACCGCCAGTTTGACCCAGCGAATCCGCATCCTGGGCCCTGGTGTACCTCAACGAAAGTCTCAACCTGTGACCTTTCAAAAGCAGAGCAGGACATACTCGCTAGCTCCATCTTGCCAATGTGTGTCGCGGCAAATGACCCGGCATGCATCGAAAAACTTGAACTGGCACCGGCCGGTGGCGATTTTGTAGAAGCCAAGTATGAACGTACGGCGACTGGTGGGTTTCTCCACGATGCAGATCCAAAGTTGAACCTTCTTCAGGGTGCAGCAGGCTCTATTTTCGATGCGCCATCGGTTCCAAGCGCTAGTGGAACCTCTAAATACGCTGTTGTCTTAAAGGTCGGGCAGAATTTTAGTCATGCAGCTGGAAAGTTCAACTCGCCGGAATCCATCAAGGCCATGGTTGTTCCGGTGCGCGATGACACCGGTGCCCAGTATGGAAACATCGCTGCTGATGGAAGTGGTGGAGGCGCCACAAACGTGTGTGCCTATTTTGACGTTGGGCACTGCGGCATTCCCCAGGATTTCGCGGATGGGACTAAAGTCAGGCTCTCTATTCGCGCACCTAAGACTCTCGGAGGATGGTTTCGGGGCCGAATCAAAAGTCCGAATATCTCAGTCGAATCAGCAAATAGTTCGAGCAACCGAATTGTGATGGAGGGCGAATCTAACAACGTTGCCCGACTTGCTTATGTGCAAGAAAAAGTAACTATGACTGATGATGATCGCAACTTCCTCAGCACAACCTCTAACTGGGGAAGTCAGGCAGGAATCGCTTATGGATTCGACGGTAGTGAACAGAAGGCTCCAGAGCTTATTGACCACTTCCGCACAAAAATGAAAGACACGGCAACCGGCACTAGTTCTTTTTGGACAATGGGCACGATCCCAGGTGGTTACGGAAGTGGCTGTCTGTCGGACACATCCAAGGTATTGGGGATTGTGACCACCAATGCGATGGCATACGAAGGCTCGGCGCCGTCGTTTAGAAATGGTGAGTTGGACTACAAGGTAGCCGGTCTTCACTACCTGCCCGATGGCAAGGATGAAGTCCAAGGCTCATACAACTTAGTTTTGCGAAGCGAAACCGCCCGTTGCCTCTATGGCTTCAACAAGGCGCCAATCTCAGCCAAGATCTCGGTCACCTCAGCATCTGGGGAGGCGAAAGTTGCCACCACGGTTATGTCTGAAAAAGATGGCTGGGTCAAACTCGCTGCTTATGGCTTCACCTTCAGCTCGCCAACAATTTCGGT
This sequence comes from Microbacteriaceae bacterium, assembly GCA_947453465.1. Lineage (GTDB taxonomy): Bacteria > Actinomycetota > Actinomycetes > Actinomycetales > Microbacteriaceae > Rhodoluna. The sequence goes on from CANGGL010000006.1 coordinate 41,064, forward strand.
GAAACTAACCCAAGAGGGTTCAGCTTCTGCACCATCGGCCAAGAAGACTACTATCACCTGCACCAACGGCAAACTAACTAAGAAGGTCACCTCGGTTGGCCCTAAGTGCCCAGTCGGATATAAGAAGAAGTAGGACCCATTGAAACTCTTAATTCGATCATTGGCGATGGCAGGTGCACTAGTTCTTGTTTCATCAACTACTGCGGTTGCCAAGGATGCCTGGGCTCTAGATAACTATCCCGAAGCGACTATGGCGGCTGACATGGCGGCGGGCATTCAGCGGGTAAATGTGTCTGAAGATGGCCAATATGTCACGACCTCAAGCATGTACGCACAGTGGAAAAGCGCCGACGGTCGCGATGACTTTGGCTTGTGCACAAACGTCGCCAAGGATGATTGCGGAAAATCGAACCTAAGCCGTATCTTCGGAACCTCGCTGTTGCCAATTTGCGGCGATGTCGTTGAGAGCTGCATCAAGGGCCTAGAGGTCTATAAAGAAGGCGCCGCGCCTGAGGCTGCAAAACTGGTTAAGCAGATTCCTACTTTCAAAACCGAGGGTGACCCAAGGGCCGGAATCCCGCAGGGCTCAGGACTGAGCGTATTTTCAGCTCCCAACGCGCCACACACGGGTGGTAGCGAATACACCGTTATGGCGGCAGTTTCTTGGGAGTTCCGCGATGGAGAGGCTTACATCCAACAGGTTCGGATTAAGGTCTCAGGTACATCGGAGCAAGCAAACCAGCAAGCGAGATTGCAATATCCAGGTGTTTGCACCTCTCCTGTCGGCTCAATGAACGCGGGCCAGCGAACTCCTTGCGGTGGCCCTGGGGGGCCAGCTTGCGTTTATCACCTGGTGGGCTTCTGCGGCAAAGAGCAAGAGCTTTCTCCGAATACCCGCATCAAGCTGAGCTTGCAGGTGCCCAATCAGCTAGTCGGCTGGTTCCAAGGCCGCCTCAAAGATCCGAGTGTAGAGATTTCGCCAATCGACGCTCACTACAACAAACTGTCGATTGATGCTGCTGCGGTGACTGTGCCAAGGCTCTTTGTGAAATATGACACTAAGAAGTTTGGCAATGCCCTCGAAGGCGTTTCATACGGCACAAGTGGCCTAGATGTCAAAGAAATTGAGGCGAGCAGCGACAAGACTCGCGATGTGATTCGCAAGCTAACTCTTGCCGACAATGACACTGCTACGGCAACATCAACTCTCTGGACTGTTGCCACATTAAACTCCGGCGGTAACCCGTGTTTCGCCGACACCAGCAAGGTTGTCGGAATCGTGACCACTAATGCGATGGCCTACCTGGGTTCCGCTCCGGAGTTCAAGACCGGCTCACTGAGCTATCAGGTTGCGGGAACGCACTATCTTCCGGACGGGGTCACCCCTAGCGAGGGCACCTATGACTTGGTTATGCGGTCTGAAACAGCACGCTGCCTCTATGGCTTTAGCAAGGCTCCGATCTCGGCCACGATCTCTGTGGTGTCTGACAAGGGTGAAAACAAGGTAGCAACAACTGTGATCAGTGAGAAAAATGGATGGTTGAAACTAGCTGCCTACGGCTTCACGTTCAGCTCTCCAACTGTCTCGGTGAAACTATCTCAGGCTGGTGCAGTTGCTTCAGCCAAGAAAACCACGATCGCCTGTGTTAGGGGAAAGCTCACCAAAAAGATCACCTCTGTTGGGCCGAAGTGCCCTGCCAGTTACAAGAAGAAGTAACTTACCGTGAGTATTAAACGCCTATTAATTGCAACTTTACTGGCCGCAACTTTAGTCGCCGGTGTGGCATCGGTAAGTACAGCGGATACTTACCACGCACCTATGAACTCGATCCCTCACGGTCAGTTAGGCGTTCACATTGTCGACCAGGCCTACTGGGGCGAGGGCGTGTCTGGGATATCGGTTGATCTCAAAGCCGGCGCTAAGTCGGGCACGATCCTCTGCGGTGGGCAAACTGGAACAGCTTGTGATTTTGACGCACTTGGCGCTTTGCGCATGCGGGCGAACCTGGTTATGCCTAAATGTGCCGATGAGGTTGAGGAAAACTGTATCGAAGACCTCGCTGTCTACAAAAGTGGCACCACTGCAAAGCCCGCCTCTTTTCTCAGGCAGGTCGAAGGTTCAACAACTGAACCTGACTTGGCACAACAGCTGACTCGAGGATCAACTGCATCTCTCTGGAACGCCGAGGGTGTGAGTAATTCCGATGGCGTCGAGACGTACTCAGTCCTGGCCGTCCTAAATATGCAGCGCAATTCAGCCGCATCGAAATTTAGAGCTGGGTCGCTTAGCATCATGGTGATGCCTTACTTGGAAAAATCTTCGAAGTGGCAAATACCTGCCTCTGTGGTGCAAAATACCCGGGCTGACGGTTGGAGTACGGTGGGGAATCAGGGCGGAAATCCAGACTGCGCATGGGTAGATCAGGGCAAGTGCGGATTTGTTTCAGACTTTGCGCCAGAGACTCGAGTGCGCCTTGCAGTGCGTTTGACGAATAGCCTCGGTGGGTGGTTCAAGGGGCGATTGAACGCTCCTGACATCGCAATATCGAATTTCAGTTTGGGGGCCAACAGAGTTGTTCTCGATGCTGAGCCATCATCAGTTCCCCAGTTTTTCAGCCAACTAGATTTGGCGACTGGGCCAACTGACCTTGTTTCCTATATGCACGCTGGTTCTTCAGCACTAAGCGACCCTCGTGCTCCCGGAGGTACGTCATCGACTTGGTCAGACCAACAAAGTGCTTTCGATTGGATTAACAAGTTCCGATCCTTCACGAAAGACACCGCCTTTGGGGTATCTACAATCTGGTCAGCTGGAACTATTCAAGGTGGTCAAGGGGGTAAGTGTCTGAGCGATACCTCAAAGGTGTTGGGAATAGTAAGCACGAATTCGATGGTCTATGAAGGCCAGGCTCCGAGCTTTGATGGAAAAACCCTTGCCTATAAAGTCGCAGGATTGCACTTCCTTCCTGGCGGTGCTAAGGCGGCCAGAGGCACATACGACTTAGTCATGCGTTCAGATGTGGCTCGCTGCCTCTACGGCTTCGGTAAGGCTCCTGTCTCTGCAACTATCTCGGTGGTCTCGGATAGCGGTGAAAACAAAGTTGCCACTACGACCGTGAGCGAAAAAGACGGCTGGTTGAAACTTGGTGCCTATGGGTTTACGTTTAGTGAAAACTCAATCAAGGCAAAGATCACACAGGCTGGTGCGGCAAGCGCCAAGGTTTCGAACGTTACTTGCATTAGGGGCAAAGCTTCACGCAAAGTTACTGGAGTGTCCCCTCGGTGCCCAGCGGGCTACAAGAAAAAGTAGCTACTGAGGATAAAATGTGCGTATCGCCTCACGTCTTGCCAACTCACCGGTCTCGTCGGCACTATCCTCATCAATCCATCATTGGCTCAGCTTAATGTGGCTAACCAGATCCTGGTCAACGATGGATAGACTCTCAAGTGGGATGTTCTGCGTGCAACCTAAGGGGGAAAAATGAATATTCGTAATCCAAAATCACCTATGTTGCTGTTGGCCGTCACCTTGTTGGTCGGTTTGATGTCTAACGGTCCCGCCGCGATTGCTATGGATGCTTCATCGCAGGTGCACATTCATACTTGCAGTAAGGGCTATTACAAGAATTCAAACGGCGCCTGTACGAAGTCCCCAACAGCGTCTATTTCTTGGCCTGCTGGTGCGAGTGCAAAATGCCGTGATGGCTCCTACTCTTTTAGTGCCCACAGAAGTGGCACTTGTTCTCGCCACGGAGGGGTAGCGGCTTGGACCAAATAGAAAATGTTCATGTCTTTACTTCGAAAATTAGCCGCTACCTTCGCGCGTAACAGCGGATTCCTAATAGTTCTAGCAGTTATCTACTTGGCGATTTTTGCTTATCAAGTGATATCTGAACCAAGCGGAAATTTCTCTGCTTGCCTAGATCTCCTTAGTTATGCAATCAACTTGATTTTTGTTGTGGATTTTATTTTGCGATTAGCGACCTCGCAAAGTCGAGTCCGTTTTGTTTTCTTGAATTTTATTGAGTTGCTCTCCTTGGTGTTGCCATTCATAAGAGCACTTCGCGTTTTCAGATTGATCGTCGCAGCCAATGCCATACAAAAACATCTCGGGACGAGACAAGTGCGAGCTGGCGTTAACTTGGCGATCTCGCTACCGCTCGTAGTGTTTGTGTCTGCACTCGCGATATTGGATGTCGAGAGGCATGCACAAGGAGCAACAATCACAAATTTTCCAATTGCCATTTGGTGGAGCGTCGCTACCATGGCGACTGTTGGAGACGGAAGCTTTTCACCCGTCACTTGGGAAGGTCGAGTTGTCGCTTCAGCCCTGATGATCGTTGGGATTGGTTTATTCGGCGCAGTGGCAGCACTCTTTGCAGCAAATTTCATCAACCCTAAGATTTCAGAAGAGAACAAATGACTGAAGGCCAGTTTGTATTTGCTGTACTGCTAATTGTGCTGATTGTAGTTTTTATAAAGGCTTCGCAGCGATATCCCAAGTTTGCAGCACTGTTTAAAAGAAGTCGCGGGGTTAGTTCCGAGACAGTTAGCAACGAACCGAGAATCGCTGAGCTCCGCTTATCAATTCAACTCCTTGATGGCACTGTACTTCAAAAGGATGTTGACGTTTCCAGCCCAGCAGTTTTGAAAAAAGGTGAATTCATAATTCACCAGACCCAAGGTTATTTACTTGAGTACGTTGAAGGCCCCACTCAGTTCCAAGGCGGTTCAACAGGGGTGTCGTTCGGTTTGGGTGGCAGCGTCCGAATGAATGTTGGAGGCACTAAAGGCCAAATTCAGCGAGGTCAGGAAACATTGACTGCCGTAGATCAGGGTTACATCGTATTTACTTCCAAGAGAATTGTCTTCGCGGGTTCTCGAGAGAGCCGAGAATGGACGTTGTCAAAAATATCAAATGCACAAGGTATCGAGGATAGAAGCGGCTTCATGATTGGTTACGCGTCGCGAGCAAAACTCGAAGGTCTAAAAAGTCTTGGGTCCGATCCCTTAGTCTGGGCGCTCGAGGCTTCTTCAGCAGTCAGCCAGGACGATAAAGAGACGGCAAAAACTAAAATCGAAACGGAACTGGTCCGACTGGGGGACCCCCAGAAGTAACCCGAATGCAGAAATCCCGCCAAGCCCCAAAAGGCCTGGCGGGTTTTCTAATTCAACGAGTCACTAGCCAAACAACTCAGCCAAAGTGCCCTTGTGGGCAGAGGCCAAGTCGCCTAGGTTCCAGTTTGCGATGTCCTGAATTTCTAGGGTGCCTGAGTTGTCGGTGACGCCGATGCGGAGGACTGGGATTCCGCGGGCTTCGCAGAGGCCGACGAACTTCACGTCATCCTCGCGACCAACAGAAACTAGAACGCGGCCGGTTGACTCTGAGAACAGTGCTGCGGTGCGGTCGACGTTGTCGCGCTCACAGATCTCGCCAAGCCAGATGCGGGCACCCATGCCAAATCTGAGGCTACACTCAACCACTGCTTGAGCGAGGCCGGCCTCGCTAAGGTCGTGAGCCGAGGCGATTAGACCCTGCTCGCTGCCGGCGGCGATTGCCTCGGCAAGCTGCTTCTCGAAAGCCAAGTCGACTACCGGTGGGCGACCGCCCAGGTGGCCGTGGATTACCTCTGACCAAACTGAGCCATCGAGTTCATCCTTGGTGACACCACGAAGGTAGATGTTGTTGCCCTCGTCTTGCCAAGCTGATGGAATGCGGCGAGCAACGTCATCGATCACACCGAGCACACCGACCACCGGGGTTGGGTGAATGGCAACGTCACCGGTCTGGTTA
>CANGGL010000007.1 GCA_947453465.1 Microbacteriaceae bacterium
ACGGCGGCAGCGCCTTGAACTTTGACCTAGGCGGCAAGCCGGGCCAGATGGTGAACCTATTCATCGCCGAGGGAACCCAGACCGGTGTTCTCCTTCGCGTCCCAGTTCTAGATGGCACGCTTGCTGAGTATTCAGAGCTAGTGAAGCAGCTAGGCACATCGGCACCGGCCGCTGAACCCTCGGCTAGCCCAACCAACTAAGTTTTCAAACAAAAATGACCACCCTTTGGGGTGGTCATTTTTTATGCCTAGTTTCTAGAGCGCTTTAGACCTCGAACTTGTAGCCGAGACCGCGCACGGTCATTAGGTGAACCGGGCGAGCCGGATCATCTTCGATCTTTGAACGAATGCGCTTGATGTGCACATCGAGGGTTTTTGTGTCGCCATAGTAGTTTGAGCCCCAGACGCGGTCGATGATCTGACCACGAGTCAGCACGCGGTTGACGTTCTCAAGCAGCAATTCAAGAAGTTCAAATTCCTTGAGTGGCATCGAAACCTTGTTGCCATTCACGGTCACGATGTGGCGTTCCACGTCCATTCGGATAGACCCAGCCTCAAGAAGGCCAGTCGAAACCAAGGAAGGCTCCACCTTACGCCGCAGCACAGCCTTCATACGCGCCAAGAGCTCACGAGTGGAATAAGGCTTGGTGACATAGTCGTCAGCGCCAATTTCGAGACCGACCACCTTGTCAATCTCAGAATCCTTAGCGGTAAGCATGATGATGGGAACCGCGGAGGTCTGGCGAATGATTCGGCAAACCTCGTTACCGTTAATCTCAGGCAACATGAGATCGAGCAAGATTATGTCTGCGCCGCCGGCCTCAAATAATTTGATGGCCTTCGCTCCATCCTCCGCCTCGACGACTTCATAGCCCTCTTTTTCAAGTAGGTAAACCAGGGGTTCACGAAGTGAACGTTCGTCTTCAACGACTAGAACTTTTGTCATTCGTCATCCTCTTCTTCGGTTTGAACTGGTGCGACAGGCAAGCGCAACGTAAAAGTTGAACCGACGCCTGGGCGAGAGAAAACTTGAACATCACCGAGGTGAGACGCCGAAACATGTTTCACGATCGAAAGCCCAAGACCGGTGCCGCCAGTCTGTCGAGAACGCGAAGCATCCGCTCGATAAAAACGCTCGAATACGCGCTCTTGCTGCTCAGGCGTCATGCCAATCCCGTTATCGGTCACGGCTATGGCGGCAACGCCATGTTTCTTGCGAAGCCCGATGCCAACCTGCTTACCCTCATCTGAATACGTGATGGCATTCTCGATGAGGTTCTTAACGGCAACCGTCAACATTTCTTGGTCTCCAAGCACATGGATGCCAGCTGGCGCATCTGCACTGATGTGGATTCTGCGCTTATTGGCCAGAACAGAATTTCGCTCGATGGCTTCCTGAATGACAGCGCTCAGGTCAATTACCTGAGCGTTCTTGATCACATCGGTGCTTTGCAGCCTCGAGAGTTGAATGATTTCCTGTACTAGGTTTGCGAGGCGCTTTGACTCTTTGATGAGATCTGCAGAAAACTTCTTAACCATCTTTGGGTCATCTGAGGCATCTGCCAAAGCTTCGGAAAGAAGACTAATTGCACCAATTGGGGTCTTTAATTCGTGAGAAATGTTGGCAACAAAGTCGCGTCTGGTCTCCTCCAGGCGCTTGGCTTCGGTTTCATCCTCGACCGTGAGCAACACGTTACCGTCGGCTAGTTTTACGGCTCGGGCACTCACCCAAACCGGTTCGCTTTGTAGCCCGCTCGATAGCTCCAATTCAACTTCTCGAGGACCATCGGCCGAACGAGCCTCATCGACTAGCGCGACCAACGATTCATGTGCCAGTAAGCGATTCTGAATTAGCCCTAGCGCCTGCGCATTGGTGGTTGAACGGACTACGGTATTTGAACCGTTCAGAAGAACACCGGCTGCTGCAAGCACATCCAAAAGGTCCGAAGCACTGTCAGCGGGCTGCGCCGAGACATCCGCCTCAATTTTGTCGCGGTTGATTTCGCGAAACAGTACCCAGGCAATTAGGGCGCCCGCGGCAAAGCTAACCAGGATGATTAGAACGAAACTCAGGGTGGTGTTCACATTCTTAACACTAAGTGATGAGACCATCGGCACTAGAGTCAGGTTCGGCGCAATTACCGCCACGTTAAAGGGTTGTTTGACAGTTGTTCACCTAAAACTGAAAAGGTTCAATAAAGAAACAGAAAGAGGTGCGCGCGTGCGTGAAGTATTTCAGTCACAACTGACCGAGGTTCAAACCCGACTGGTTGAAATTGCAGAAGACACCGTCAAGATCATCGAGAAGGCAACCAAGGCATTTGGCACCTCAGATGTATCGTTGGCCGACGAAGCCATTGCGATCGCAGACGGCTCAGGAAACAAGGCTCTCGCCCTCGACGAACTAGTCATCAAAATTCTTGCTAGGCAGTCACCGGTTGCGCGTGACCTACGAATCCTGGTTTCAGCACTTCGCATCTCTGCATCACTCGAGCGCATGGGTGCCCTTGCCGGTCACATCGCTGCGATTGCCCGTTACCGCTTCCCTGGTGCTGCAGTTCCGGCATCACTAACCGCAACCTTCTCAGAGATGGGCTCGCTAGACGTGAAGCTTGCAAAGCAGGTTGTTGAGCTTCTCAAGAACACCGATGTTGACTTCGCGCGTGAAATTCAGGCTCAGGATGCACGCGTAGATGAGCTTCACCGCCACGTATTCGACGTCGTACTCGGTGACGACTGGAAGGAAAACGCGATGTTTACCGTTGATGTGACCCTGGCCAGCCGCTACCACGAGCGCTTCGCCGACCACGTGGTCGACATCTCAAGCAAGGTCAGCTACCTGACCACTGGTGATTGGGCAGAAACCGAATAGCCCAAATCGCTTTCAAACTTTTTCATAATAGAAAAGGCCTCCCAAGTGGGAGGCCTTTTCTATTTGGTGAAACCTACTTCTTGGCCCCCTGTGCTGCAACGGCAGCGGCACCGGCGGCAGCGGCTTCCGGGTCAAGGTATTCGCCGCCGGCAACAACCGGCTTGAAGTTCTCGTCCAACTGATAAACCAAAGGAATACCGGTTGGGATGTTTAGCTCGGCGATGTCTTCATCCGAAACGCCATCCAGGTGCTTCACCAGTGCGCGCAGTGAGTTGCCGTGCGCAGTAACCAAAACAGTCTTGCCCGACTTTAGGTCTGGCTGGATGTCTGACAACCAGAACGGCAGCATGCGCTCTAGAACGTCTTTGAGGCACTCGGTCTTCGGGATGTTCTCACCAAGGTCCGCGTAGCGCTCATCGTGAGCCTGTGAGTACTGGTCGTTATCATCGATCGGCGGTGGTGGCACGTCGAAGCTGCGGCGCCAGGTCTGGAACATTTCTGGTCCATACTCTGCCAACGTCTGAGCCTTGTCTTTGCCCTGCAGTGCGCCGTAGTGACGCTCGTTTAGACGCCAGTCGCGCTTGACATCAATCCAGCTGCGCTCGGCCGCGTTTAGTGCGATGTGAGCGGTGTTGATGGCGCGCTTTAGGCGTGACGTGTAAATAAGGTCAGGCTTTAGGCCCGACTCTGCCAGTAGCTCGCCGGCGCGCTGTGCTTCTGCGCGGCCCTGCTCGCTAAGGTCAACATCCACCCAGCCGGTGAAAAGGTTCTTCTGGTTCCAGTCACTGTTTCCGTGACGAAGCAGAATCAAAGTGTATTTTGCGGTCATGGGCTCAAGTTTAGTTTGTGTAGTTTAGATTCGTGGCAGTCAAGAAGCCGATGGGCACAGTTACCCGAGGTACAACCAACCCGAACCGACTAAGGCGAGTCGATCGGTTCATTGCCGCGCTCCCGGTACTGCGAAAAACCGAGACTCCGATTGTCGTTGACCTAGGTTTCGGCGCCAGCCCCATCACTGCCGTCGAGTTGCTTTCCCGCCTTAGCAAGGTGAACCCAGCCACTCACGTAGTTGGCATTGAGATTGAACGTGAGCGAGTAGAGCGCGGGCTTGCGGTGGCTACCGATCACCTTCACTTCACCCACGGTGGTTTTGAAGTGCCACTACCGCCTGGCCTCGGCAAGGTCACAGGCACCGGCACCGGCACCGGCACTGGCACTGGCACTGGCACTGGCACTGGCACTGGCACTGGCACTGGCAACGCCACCATCATCCGGGCATTTAATGTTTTGCGCCAGTATGACGAGGCCGAGGTAGCCGACGCTTGGAGCCGAATGCAGTCAAGGCTCAGCGAAAATGGCATTTTGGTCGAGGGCACCTGCGATGAAATTGGCCGGCTCTCAACCTGGGTGACGCTGGACAGCGAGAAGCCGTTGAGCCTCACCATTTCGGTGCGGCTGAGCGGGCTGGATGTGCCGAGCAAGGTTGCCGAGCGCTTGCCTAAGGCCTTAATTCATCACAATGTGCCAGGCGAAAGGATTCATGACTTTTTGCAGGCATTCGATGCGGCCTGGCGAAACAACGCGGGTCTGAGCGCCTTTGGCGCCGCCCAGCGATGGGTTACTTGCTGCAACGAGCTGGTGGCCGATGGCTGGCCGCTCATCGGCGATAAAAAGCGCTGGCGCCTCGGTGAATTAACGGTGGAATGGGCCGCTGTCGCACCCTGAGAGACAACCGCGGCCCATTCAAACCAAGCGGTTACTTAGAGGCGGGCTTAGGCAGGCCTTTTTCAACGATGGCAATTGACTTGATTCGCTCGCTGTCTGGCAGCGGTGCAACCACGGCTGAGCCCAAAGAGCCCTGTGAATCTTGGCGAATCACGTAACGACCAACTGCGCGAGCGGTGTTGTTGTCAGCCCCGCACAGGTACATGTTAATTGGGTAGGTTGCGGCGTAGGCAGGGCCCTCTCCTTGGCCCGGTGCGGCACCGGATAGGTCAGCGCCGCGTTGAATACCTGAAATGTCAGCTATGGCGGCTTGAGTGGCCACATCCTTGCCAACTAGGACAGCCGCAACCGTGGAGAAAGCGTAGAGTGCGTTTGAAAATGAGGTGATGGCGATATCGCCCTCTGCCATAGTGGCTAGCGCAGCCCCATCATCTGCGGCTGAGACCTTTGCGAGAGTTGGCTTGAATGCAACGCCCAGCTTCTTGAACCAAGCGGTTAGCGCATCGACTGCGATCTGCTGTGGGCCGCCGATGATGTTGATAGCCAGGTCAGGAAGAACAGCATCTGGGTTCACAGCGGCGATGCTTGGGTCAGACCAATTAGTGACTTTGCCCGTGAAAATGTCTTGAACGTTCTTCGGGGTAAGGTTCAGAGTCGGTGCGTCAGTGAGTGCGTAAGCAATCACGCCGCCATCCTCGGCAATCGGGAATGTAGCGAAAGGCTTACACTCGGAGGCAATCTGGTCGTCCATCGAAATAATCGCCTGAGCGCTAGCGTCCGTGCCATCCAGCTTGGTTAGCGTGGTCCCCGAGCAAGCATCGGCAAGTGAGCTGGACCAACCGGCAACGACGTCAGAGATCGCGGCTGGGGTCGCAACGGTCAGGTCGCCATCCACACAGGTCACAGTTTTCTCGGCTTGAGCGGCCAACAACTCTGGCGGCATCGGTGGGTCACAGGCAGTTAGGCCAATGGTGACGAGGATGGCAAGGCCGGTGGCTACTAGCTTCTTGGCGAACACTGTGACTCCTGAGTTTTGTGAACTTCTGTTGCGATTGATTTCTTTTGGAACGAGGAGAGAGCGCAACCGGTTTCGGCTGCGCTCTCCCACTCATAGCTGTTGCTGATTAGCCAATCAGGTCAATCAGGTTCAACGCGGTCTTCTTGAGCTGTCCGTCAATTGCCACGTAGCTAAGCTTTGCTGCCTCGCTTGGTGCACAGGTGTTGACGAATGCCTTTAGGTAGTTCTGAACTACGGTGTTGCCGTTCTTGTACGCAAGTGCGTAAGAGATTAGCGACACCGGGTAGGCGCCACGAACAGGAGCCTTGTAGTCGTAGGTAACGATTCCGTTTGAACCAACGTGCTGAACAGCAAGGAATGCCTTGGCAGTGCGAACGTCTGGCTTCACGAACTGACCAGCACCGTTCTTGATTGCTGCAGCGGTTAGGTGCGCTGAGGCGACATCTGAAAGGTCTGCATAACCGAAGGCACCAGCGGTGGTCTTCACGGTGGTTACAAGAACAGTTGAGGTTGCAGCTGAGGTGCCGACTACGGTGTTAGCCGATGCGAAGGTGCCGTTCTTTACCCAACCGGCGCCAGCAATCTGAGCTAGGTAGTTGGTGAAGTTCTCTGAGGTGCCAGATGAACCCGAGCGGTAGACCGGCTGAACTGGAAGTGAAGGAAGTTTGACACCCTTGTTGATCTTGGCAATCTGCGCGTCGTTCCACTTGGTGATCTTGCCGGTGTATAGCTTGCCGACGATGTCGCCGGTTAGGTTTAGAGCCTTGACCCCAGGAACGTTTAGAACGATGGCAACTGGGCCACCAACTAGTGGAACGTACACAAAGTTTGCTGGCTGTGAACCTGCGGCGTAAAGGCCGTCTGACATACCGAAGTCGGTGGTCTTTGCGGCGAACTGGCTGCGGCCGGTGCCTGAACCGGTTGAGTTGTAGGTTAGGTCTGCTCCGCCAACGATGGTCTTGCAAGCCTGCATGATTCCGTTAGCGAATGATGAACCTGAAGACTTTAGGGTGGCGGCTGCGGATGCTGCGGTGCCAGTTAGGCCAACGGTGCTGACCAAAGCTACTGCGGCGAGGATGCCGGCTAGTGAGCGCTTCATGTATTTCTCCTTGTAAGGGTTGGATGTCCTTGGGACACTTCTATTAGAGGCCCTGGAAGTTAACCGAATTGCTTTACCTAATGTCTGGTAAACGTCGGGAAGGTTAACGTTTGGTGACCTGACCAGAATTAGCCGAAGTGACCGTTGACGTAATCGTTGGTGCGTGGGTCTACCGGCTGCTCAAAGACCTGCTCGGTGGCACCAAACTCAACAACGTGCCCAGGGTTTCCATCCTCCGAGAGGAAGAACGCAGTCTGATCTGCAACGCGCTGTGCCTGCTGCATGTTGTGAGTCACAATCACAATGGTCATCTGGGGAGCCAGCTCAAGGATGGTCTCCTCAACGCGGCGAGTTGAACCTGGGTCAAGTGCCGAGCAAGGCTCATCCATCAGCAGAACATCTGGGCCCATGGCCAACGAACGGGCGATGCATAGGCGCTGCTGCTGACCGCCCGAAAGCGAAAGCGCGGGGTCGTTTAGGCGGTCCTTTACTTCGTTCCAGATTGACGCGCGTCGAAGGGAAGTCTCAACTAGCTCCTCGTTGTTTGGGTTTTTACGACCAGACAACTTCAGACCAGAAAGCACGTTCTCCTGGATGGTCATCGTTGGGAATGGGTTTGGCTTTTGGAAGACCATGCCAACCTTGAGGCGGACCTTCACTGGGTCAACACCATCCCCGTAGATGTCTTCGCCATCTAACAGAACCTTGCCACCGAAACCAGCAGAAGGAATTAACTCGTGCATTCTGTTTAGGGTGCGAATGAAAGTTGACTTGCCACAGCCCGATGGGCCGATTAGCGCCGTCACCTGGTTGCTAGGGAAGGCGAGGTTGACGTCTTTGAGTACGTGACGTTCACCAAACCAAACGTTTACGTTTTCGGCACTGAGCTGATAGGTGCGGCTTGACATGTTTCTACCTTTACTTTCTTGCCTTGGTGCGGGTGCCCGAGGCAACTCGAGCCGAAATGAAGAGAATTGCGACGATGATGAGGATCACTAGGGCGGCACCCCATGAGCGTTTGATTGACTCATCGAAACCGAAAGCGATGTAGTTGAAGAGGTAGGTAGGCAGTGAGCCCATCTGCCCGCTGAATAGATTCAGGTTGGTACGGTCGGCCGCAAAGGTAGTCAAAACTAACGGTGCAGTCTCGCCGATAACGCGGGCAACGCCAAGAAGCACAGCGGTGACGATTCCAGACTTTGCAGCCGGCAGGGTCACCTGTACAAACGCTCGCCAGGCAGGTGCGCCAAGTGCAAGTGCTCCGTTTCGCAACTCTGCTGGCACGAGGCGAAGTGACTCCTCGGTGACTCGGGCGACAGTCGGCAACATCAGCGGAATAAGCGCAAGCGAACCGGTCCAACCCGCATAGGTTGTGATTCCCGAAGCGATGAACATGGCGTAGATAAACAAACCAGACACCACCGATGGCAAACCAGCCATCGCCTGCAGCAGGGTGCGGATGATGCCCTTGCTCTTGCCCTGAGTCTCGGTTAGATAAACGGCAGTTGCTAGCCCTAGTGGAACGGTAACTAGGGTTGATGCGCCAACAATCAGGAGGCTACCCAGGATTGCGTGACCCACGCCACCATACTCGAGTGAGGTCTTTGGCTGAATGTAGTAGTTGTTCTGGAAGATGAAGCTCGGGCTGATTGCCGCTGCACCGTTGCTGACCACAGACCAAATCACGGAGCCGAGTAGCACGAACACGAATGAGCTGAAGAAAATTGTGGCGACCACCAAAAGGCCTTCGAGGATGCCTCGTCGCCCATAAACCGAGACCCCAACCAGGGCGGCTGCAATAACTTGCAACGGTAGAAAAATCGCGATTAGTGCCGCCATAAAATCCAGACCGGCCGTTGCGATGAATGCAAGCGTGATGGCTGCTGGAATGATCGATGCGAAGGCGGCGCTCGCAATAAATTTCGGTGACTTGCGAGCCCAGGGCTGCGATGCCTTCGGGCGCGCTACCGGGGTTAGGTCGATTACTTTCTCCATGGCTGAGCCTTTGCAACGATGTAGGAGGCGATTGAGTTGATGACCAAAGTGAACATAAACAGCACCAAACCGGCCGCCATCAATGCGCTGATTTCAGAAGGATTAGCTTCGCCGAACTTCGAAATGATCATCGAGGCAACCGAGCCGCCTCGAGCTTGAAGAACCTGACCCCAGTTGATGTCAAAGCTGATGTTCAAAACATAGAGGACAGCAACGGTCTCTCCCAGTGCTCGACCGAGACCAAGCAAGATTCCACCAACTATGCCTCCACTGGCGGTAGGCAGAATGACCTTGCGAAGAGTCGATTCGCGATTGCCGCCAAGAGCCAACGCAGCGTTGATGATGTCGCGATCCATCTTGCTGAAAATCTCTCTTGTGATTGAGGCGATGATTGGGACGATCATCACTGCAACTACGATGCCGGCGATGAAAGGGCTGCGTAAGAAGTTTTGCTCTGGGTTGTCAAATATCGGAATCCAGCCGAAGCTCTGATTCAACATTTTTGCCCAACCGGCCGCGATTGGAGAAAAGACGAATGCCCCCCAGAGACCCAAGACAATCGACGGGATCGCTGCAAGCAGGTCAACGATGGTGGTCACGGCCTTAGCCAAGACCTTCGGCGCCATGAATTCGATGAAGTAAGCAATAGAAATCGATAGCGGAATTGCGATAACGACGCCAATCAGGGAGATCAGAACCGAACCCCAAAGCATCGGACCAAGTTGGAACTTTTGTGGTGATGCCGATGCATCCCAAGTGGAACCAAAAGCGAAGTCGATGATCCCCTGAGTCTGGAATGCCGGAATTGCACGGCCGATCAAGAAGATGAGGATGAGCGCGATGATGACAAACGAGGAATACGCGGCCGCGCGAGCGACCCCGAAGAAGATTCGGTCTGCCTTGGCGAAGGGCTTGGTAGCCAGCTTTCGACGTTGGGTTGAGTCTGCATTCACAGTCATGCCTCAATACTCGAAGCCCGATGTGTCCTGAACCTTTTTTAAAGGTGAACGGAAAGTGAATTACTTATTCGATTGAGGCCTGTAGTCCATCTAAGACGCCTCGGGATAGCCAGCGTTTATAAGGCTAGATGGCAGGAAGTTCGGCCCTTGCATCATCTTCACTCATGCCGCTCGCGCACAGCAGGTCAACCAACAGTGGGCGAAGCAGCAGCAGCACGCTGGCTTCGCGGATCTGGTCTGCAATGCCGAATTTCTTAGGGTCGAGTTGATGGATGATTTCGATGAAAGATTCCTGCGCCTCGTGAAGGTGCTCTGGGCTTTCCAAACCCTCCGAAAGCTTGCCAGCGGCCATTGAAATCTGCTCAAAGAGATCGGCAAGGTATGGGCGTGACACTCCATCGCGGACCAGGAAGTCAACTCGGCGGACAACAACCCTCAGGTTTCGAGTAGCCAAGTCCATGCCGCGCATCAGTCGCACCTGCCCCGAGAGTTCATCGCGGTATTTGCGAAGGAATGGCGAGATCTTGGAAATGGCGATGGCCGAGTCAAGCGACATGCGCCAGTTGTCAACCAGAGGCTGCGAACGCCTAACCCTATTGAGTGCTTCGTCAACGATTGCCACGTCTACGTTTCGAACAGCAAGTTTAAGCGCATCGAGAGAATCCAGAAAGATGTCGAAGAGCTTATTGGCATCTTTATTGGCCAAACCTCGCGGGTCTCGAGGGATCACCGCCGTGAAGAATAACGCCGTGGCTCCACCGATGACGCCATCGAGGCTTCGAATAAACGCGCCACCCTCTGGGCTCGGCATGATGTAAACCAACATCGCTTGAATGCCCACGGTCAGGGCAAATGCTGCCGAGCCGGTGATGAATCGAGCCGCAGTCAAGGCGATCAGAAGCACAATCGACATCTGCCAAAGGCCGGGGCCGATAACCAGAAGCAGCACTTCACTCAGCGCAATGCCCACGATCATGCCGGTTGCGGTCGACAAAATTCGTCGCGGCCGAGCATCACGTGTGAAACCCAGCGAGGTGATTGCCACGGTGACCGCGAATATTGGGTTTGCATGCCCCAGAACTAAGTGCGCGAAAGCAAAACTGGCCGTGGCAGCTAAGACGATTTGGATGATTGCCGGGAGAGATTCGATTACCCGAAGAACCGAATCACTTAAATTCCAGCGGAACACGGCCGTGCGCTTGGAGCTGACCACTAGTGCTTGCCACCCATGAGCAGTTTCGGAATCTTAGGGATGTCATTGGCCTTGCCGGCGCTCTGTGGAACGATGACTTCTTGATTGGCTGCCAGGTCCCCGAGGCCGGTACGCACTGTCAAAGCGGCGTCTTCAGGCACATTGCGGAACAAGAGCGCTAGCGCAATCGGACCCATTTCATGATGTTGCCCCACCGAAGTGATTTTGCCTCTTGCCGATTTAGAAACAGGTGCCACACCTTCTGGGACGGCCACATTAGGTCCGGCATTTGATTCATCGGCGATGAAGATCTCGTCGCCCACCTCAGGCAGGGCGTGGTCCGAACCATCCAGGTGCAGGAAGGTAAGTCGGCGAGGAGGGTGCCCCAGGTTGTGCACCTTGGCCACAGTCTCTTGACCTCGATAACAACCCTTGCTCATGTGCACGGCAGTCGATAGCCAGTCAAACTCGTGCGGCAGAGCCTTGTCATCTACCTCGCCAAGCTGACGCGGGCGATGGGCAGCGATGCGCAGGGCGTCATAGGCCAAGGTGCCGGCCGGTTCAAACTCGGCAAACACCGAATCGACATTTTCGTTGGCAACCAGAGTCTCGGTCCATGGCCATTTTGCCGGCCAAGCTCGCGAATACCTGACTCCGCCGGTAACAACGCCTGGCCATGGGTCAACCCAGGTGAGGGGCACACCGTTTGAAACGGCGGCTTGGTCTAAATCTGCCTTCGCGTTTTCGCCGCGCACTAGCCGGCCAATCACGGTGAAGTCGGCCGAACGGTCGGCAACTTCAACTTTCATACGGAAAACCATTTTGGTGAGCCACTTAACCAGAGCCTCACGGCCTTCTGACTCCACTACTAACCAGGAAGTTTCTCCGTCATCCAAGAAGTGAATGACCTGCTCGATGTGCCCATTAGGGTCGAGCAACAGAGCTTCGGCGCTTTGACCCGGCACGAGGTTTTTGAGGTTTTGGCTGAGCAGCGAGTGCAACCACTCGAGGCGGTCTGGGCCGGTCACGGTAATGATGCCGCGGTCGCCTAGGTTTACTGCAGCCTGCCCCTCGGCGAGCTTACGCTGTTCAATCAGGGGGTTAGCGAAACTGCCCTTAACCACGCCTGCCATGCGCTTATTCGACTCGCTCGAGGCGGGCGGATGCGTGTGGCTTTAGATCTCCACCCGGAAGAGCAATTTCCCAGACCCAA
Organism: Microbacteriaceae bacterium; assembly: GCA_947453465.1. Classification (GTDB taxonomy): domain Bacteria; phylum Actinomycetota; class Actinomycetes; order Actinomycetales; family Microbacteriaceae; genus Rhodoluna. The sequence goes on from CANGGL010000007.1 coordinate 12,073, forward strand.
AGCAGAGCGTTGTCAACTAACCCATAAAGACGAGTCGAGTGACGGTAGGTTTTGGCTGTCTCAAAAGCCGCTCCTGAAACCGAAGCTAGATCGATTCGAGCGCCCTTTATTTTGCCGTTATAGAGCTCGGCAACACCGCCGGGGTGCAGGGTAGACACCTGAATGTCAAAGCCGCCCTCAGCATTTCTCAAACCTTCAAGATCTTCGTGTGATTTGAGAGAAGCATCGCCGGTGCCAGGCAAAAGTCCAGGGCCGTGATCGGCAGGCTCTGATTTGCGGGCAAGACGCCAGTAACCGATTTCGCTCGGGAGAGCTACCCCAGGCTCACCGATAAGTTCGGCGGAGGACACATAGGTGAGAGCATTGCTGCCGTCGTGGGCAAACTCCACTCGCTGTTTGAACTCGTGGTCAGCAGGTGCGTCATCTGATTCATTGGTCTTATAGCTAATTACTCCAGAACCCTCCCACTTTCCAACAAGGAAAGCAAAGGGGGTGAGTTCAAGAGGTAGACCCTCTGGGAGGACGAACAACTATTTCTGACCCTTGAAAAGCTTGTAAAGGACCAGGATCGAGACACCTGCGATGGCAAGGCCCGCCAAGACCAAAAGACCAGTGAAGAAGATTTCCAGTGCTAGCAACATATTTAAAAGTTTAGCCTTTCAAGAAAACGAAAAGACTTGCCAGGGCAAGAATCAGGTAGCTTCCGCCACCGGCGTAAATGAGCTCTCGAACGAAACCGTTCGGGGCCGCCTTAACTAGGTGAGCGATGGACACCGAGGCAATCGAACCGGCAAGAATCGCACCGAACCAGACAAAGGCCTGCTCAGACTCCAGGTTCTGGATCGCGGCGAGCGCCATTGCGACCACCACCACCCAGATGATTACGATTCGAATCCAACTCTTGCTCACCCCTTAATCATGCCTTACTCCCCCGTTGTTTACTCCGTTAGACTTAGGTAAGCGATTCGGAGACATCATGGCGCAACTTCTTGTTCTTGCTGCAAGTGCAGAGCAACAAGTTATGCCCGCGCTCGGCCTGCTTAGCCACCGCGTTCGTCAGATTCCTGCAGAACCGGCCAGCCTGGTTAATGCCCCCGCAGCAGACCTAATTTTCTTGGATGCTCGACGCGACCTAGCCGCCGCCAAATCTTTGGCCAAAATCTTGCACACCACCGGCTTGTCTGCGCCACTTATCGTCATAGTCACGGAGGGTGGACTCGCGGCGATCAATGCCGAGTGGAAAGCCACCGACATCATTCTCGAGAATGCCGGCCCGGCAGAAATCGACGCCCGCATTCGCCTCGCACTGGCTCGCAATGTCGAACCCGAGCGTTCAGAAAAAATTCACGCCTCCGGCGTCGTTATTGATGAGGCCAGCTATTCAGCCAAGGTTCGCGGGCGCACTCTTGACCTCACCTATAAGGAGTTTGAACTACTGCGCTTCCTGGCCCAGCACCCCGGTCGTGTTTTCACTCGTGAGCAGCTACTGAGTGAAGTCTGGGGTTACGACTACTTCGGTGGCACGCGCACAGTTGATGTCCACATCCGTCGCCTCCGCGCAAAGCTCGAAGAACTTGATGCCCTCATTGGCACGGTTCGCAATGTTGGCTACCGCTTCAACACCGAATCTGAGCACCAGCTAAGCGATGCCGAGTACTAGGCGATAAATCGCACCTGTGTGACTCCTGCACAGGGTTCACCCTCTTAGCCAAAGATTTACCTCTCGGCAACCTATACGTGTCAAGATTGCTTCTATGTCTTCTGAAGAAACTATGGCCATCCACCTGCCTGAATCGGTCGATAACTTTGCCGCCGACCGCTTCCTCGATCGCGAACTTAGCTGGCTTGCATTCAACCAGCGCGTTCTCGAAATGGCCGAAGACCCAAACCAATTTCTTCTCGAGAGAGTCAACTTCCTCGCCATCTTTGCTTCGAACCTGGATGAGTTCTTCATGGTTCGAGTTGCCGGCCTGAAGCGCCGAATTGCCACCGGGCTCGCGGTCACCGCAGCATCGGGGCTTTCGCCTCAAGAAGTGCTCACCAAGATCAGCCAAGAAGCTCACCGCCTTCAAGAGCGTCACGCCAAGGCCTTCATCGATGACATCAAGCCACAACTCAAAGAAAAGGGCATCAAGCTGGTTCGCTGGGCAGCCTTAGAGGATGCCGAGAAGACCTCGCTAAGCGCATATTTTCAAAACCAAATTTTCCCGGTCCTGACCCCTTTGGCGGTTGACCCGGCTCACCCGTTCCCATACATCTCTGGTCTCTCTCTCAACTTGGCCGTGGTCATTCGCAACAAGACCACCGGCAAGGAGCACTTCGCGCGCGTGAAGGTGCCACCACTGCTTCCACGATTTGTTCGCATCCCTGGCAACACCGGAATCCAGGATGTTCGATTCGTTCCGCTCGAGGACATCATCGGTGAATTCCTCGGCCAGCTCTTCCCTGGCATGGAAGTTCTCCAGCACCACACCTTCCGAGTGACTCGCAACGAAGACCTCGAAGTTGACGAGGACGAAGGCGAGAACCTACTCGTTGCTCTTGAGAAGGAGCTGTTGCGTCGCCGCTTTGGCCCACCGGTCCGCCTCGAAGTCGCAAACAACATCAACCCTCAGGTGCTCGAGCTACTCATCCGCGAGCTCGACATCAATGAAGAAGATGTCTATCACCTGACTTCACCGCTTGACCTAACCGGCCTCTTTGAAATCAGCGGCATCAAACGCCCTGCGCTTCACTTTGCGCCGCACCAGGTGATCACCAACCGATTCTTGAAGCCGGTTGAAGACGACACCATCAGCATTTTCAATGCGATGCGCCAGCGCGACATCTTGCTGCACCACCCGTATGAGTCTTTCGCTACCAGCGTTCAGGCCTTCGTCGAGGAGGCGGCGGCTGACCCTAAGGTTCTAGCCATCAAGCAGACCCTGTACCGCACCTCTGGTGACTCGCCGATTGTTGACGCCTTGATTGCGGCAGCTGAGGCCGGCAAGCAGGTTCTTGCTCTGGTTGAGATTAAGGCCCGCTTCGATGAGCAGAACAACATTGCCTGGGCCCGCAAGCTTGAGCAGGCCGGCGTTCACGTGGTTTATGGAATTGTTGGCCTGAAAACTCACTGCAAGCTGGCTCTGGTGATTCGCCAAGAAGGCAACCAACTTCGCCGCTACTGTCACATCGGCACGGGTAACTACAACCCGAAGACCGCTCGCTTCTATGAAGACTTCGGTTTGCTTACTTCTCGCGAGTCAGTAGGTGAAGACCTAACCAAGCTCTTCAACCAGCTTTCTGGCTATGCGCCCGAGGCAACCTTCAAGACTCTCCTGGTATCACCAAACGGTGTTCGCGAGGGCTTAACCGAACGCATCGAACGCGAGATTGGCTTCAAGAAGGCTGGCAAGCCGGCCCGAATCAGCCTGAAGATGAACTCGCTGGTTGATGAAGAGATCATCGACTCTCTGTACCGTGCATCCAATGCCGGTGTGACCGTGGATGTATTGGTTCGCGGCATGTGCTCACTCAAGCCAGGGGTTCCGGGCCTTAGCGAAAACATCCAGGTTCGTTCAATTCTGGGTCGCTACCTTGAGCACTCGAGAATTTTCTCATTTGAGGGCGGCGGCGACCCGGCTGTCTTCATCGGCTCGGCCGACATGATGCACCGAAACCTCGACCGCCGCGTTGAGGCCCTGGTTCGCCTCTCTCAGCCCGACCACATCCGTGAAATGAAGGCTCTTTTCGAGCTCGGCATGTCTGACCAGTCGGCCACCTGGCACCTGGGTTCGGACGGCGCTTGGGTTCGCCACCAGTATGGCGCCGATGGTCAACCCCTCATCGATGTTCAAGACAAGACAATGCAAGACGTTTACGCGAAAAGGAACTCCCGCACGGCATGACAATTTACGCAGCGGGGGCTCTTCTTTGGCGCGAGGTACAGGGGCAACTCCTCGTGGCAGTTATCCATCGCGCGCGCTACGACGACTGGAGCTTTCCGAAGGGAAAGCAAGACCCCGGCGAATGCCTGCCAGAGACCGCAGTTCGAGAAATTCTTGAGGAAACCGGCCTCAAAATCAAACTTGGCGTGCGGCTCAAAGTAGTGAACTACATGGTGGGTGACAACATCCCCAAGGAGGTTCATTACTGGGCCGCTCGAGTGAGTGACGGCGCATTGGCAAAGTCAAAGTTCAAACCATCTGAGGAAGTCGCCGAAGTCACCTGGAAGACACCGGAAGATGCCCGTCGAGTATTGACTTACGAGTTTGACCAAAGGGTTCTAGATGAACTGATGACCCTCTACGCCCAGCGATCACTGCGAACCAAGCCACTAATTATTCTGCGTCACGCCAAGGCAACTCCTCGTTCTGACTGGAAAGGCGGAAAGGGCCTAGATGACGGCCACCGCCCTCTACTTCCGGCTGGAGAACTTCAGGCAATTGCACTGGTGCCTTTGCTTGGCGCCTTCTCTCCCCAGCGCCTTGTTACAAGCACCTGGGTTCGCTGCAAAACCACGCTTGCGCCATACGCAAAGCGCCGCAAGATCAAGCTAATCGAGCGCTCCCAACTCAGCGAGTTGGGCAATGCAAGCGGCCCACAACGGACCGAAAAGGTCGTCCACGACATTATCGAAGACGGTCGCTCGGTTGCACTCTGCACGCATCGCCCCGCCCTTCCGACGATCGTTGATTCGATTGGTTCGTATGGAAACGCCGCGCAAATCACGCAACTCAAATCAACACTTGCCTTGGCCCCGGGCGAAATGACTGTGATTCACCTGACTCTCGCAAAAACCGGTGCAAAACGCCGCATCGTCGCCATCGAGAGCTACACGCCAGGCCCGCCATCGACTTAGGTCTGGGGAACAATATCGACTCGGCCCCGCTTGAACCAACCATGAGTGACATTCTCAGCGCAGGGTTGCCGGTTCTCACCAACAAGGCAGGGTTGCCTGCGCTGTGCCTGGTCACCGGTGCCACCGGTTACATCGGTGGCCGATTAGTAGTCGAGCTGCTGAATCACGGATACCGGGTTAGAGTCATCGCTCGCAATGCCAGCCGACTCAAAGATCATCCGTGGATTAAGCAGGTTGAGGTTGTCGAGGGCGATGCCAACGATGAGCAAGCCCTGACCAAAGCGATGCAGGGCGCCGATATTGCCTATTACCTGCTGCACGCCCTGATGTCGAAGAATGATTTTGAAGCCAAGGAGCGCGCGCTAGCCGAGCACTTCGTGAAGTGTGCGAAAACCTCAGGCATCGGCCGCATTGTTTACCTCGGCGGCATGATCGCACCAACCGAAGAACTCTCTCCACACATGCAGTCTCGCGCCGACACCGGTGAAATCCTCAGAGCTTCGGGCATCCCCACTATCGAGCTTCGAGCCGCGGTCGTCATCGGCTCTGGCTCGGCATCTTTTGAAATGCTTCGCTACCTAACCGAACGCCTACCAATCATGACCGTCCCAAAGTGGGTCCAGGTGCGCATTCAGCCGATCGCGGTGCGCGATGTTCTTCGATATTTAGTCGGGGCGGCAGCCCTAGACCCAAAGATCACCGGCGCATATGACATCGGTGGGCCAGAGATTTATACCTATAAGCAGATGATGGAAAAGTACGCCGAGGCCGCTGGGCTTCGCAAGCGCATCATCATCCCGGTCCCGGTTCTAACTCCTCGCCTTTCGAGCGGCTGGGTTGGCTTGGTCACTCCTGTGCCATACACCTTGGCTCGCCGCCTGGTAGCCAGCCTCAAAAACGAGGTTGTGGCCCGCGACGATTCGATTCGCGATCTGATTCCAGACCCGGTTGGAGGCCTGACTCCATTCAAAAAGGCAGTTCAGCTGGCACTGACCAAAATCAAGGATGCCCGCGTCGAGACCCGTTGGTCCAATGCGTCGTTCCCGGGTTCCCCATCCGAGCCACTACCTACCGACCCAAACTGGGCCGGCGGCTCGCTCTACACAGATGTTCGAACCGTGGAAACCACCGATTCGATCGACACAGTCTGGCGGCGCATCGAGTCGATCGGTGGAAACAACGGTTACTCGACAGCCACCTGGGCGTGGGAGCTCCGAGGCGTCATGGACAAGATTGTGGGTGGTGTTGGCTTGAGACGAGGCCGTCGTGACCCGAACACGCTTTTGCCCGGCGACGCTCTCGACTTCTGGCGCGTTGAAGCAATCGAGAGGCCAACTCTCTTGCGCCTTCGAGCCGAGATGAAAATGCCGGGCCTCGCCTGGCTTGAGTTCACCTTGAAGCCGCTACCCAACGGCGGATGCGAGCTAACTCAGCGAGCGATTTATGCGCCGCGAGGTCTTTTCGGGCACGCCTACTGGTGGGCGGTTTGGCCAATGCACGGGCTGGTTTTCCCATCGATGGCTAAGTCGTTGGCCACCGGCAATCGCTAGCTAGACTGGCTGGATGAAACGCAACTATTGGGCCGCGATTGCCCTTGTCTCGGTGGCCGTAGTTTGGGGAGCCGCGTTCGTGCTCATGAAGGACGCCATCGAGCGCCAGCCTCTCTTTGACTTTCTGGCCGTGCGTTTCACCATCGCCACACTGATCATGATCGTCGCCCGCCCCCGGGTTCTGAAAGCGTTCAACAAGGAACTTTTGAAGAAGGGCATTATTCTCGGTCTGCTACTCAGCGGCGGATACATCACCCAAACCATCGGCCTCTCAATGACCACCGCGGCCATCACCGGCTTCATCACCGGTCTATACGTCGTTCTAACCCCAATTCTCGGCTGGCTGGCTCTCGGTCAAAAGGCCGGCGCAAAGGTGGTTTGGGGCGTTGCGCTGGCAACCATCGGTCTGGCCTTGATCTCAATCAACGGTGTCACCATCGAGGTTGGTCAACTCTGGGTAATTCTTTGTGCCCTGCTGTTTGCTGCCCACATCACAGGCTTGGGCGCGTGGAGCAAGGGCTTGAACGCCTACGCGCTGACTGTGATTCAACTTGCTGTCACCGCGGTGGTTAGCTGGGTTGGCGCTGTGCCAGACGGCATTCAAATGCCGGTTGATTTCGATGGCTGGTTTGCCATTCTCTTCACCGCGCTGTTTTCAACAGCGATTGCTTTCTTTGTGCAAACCTGGGCCCAGGGCCACATGGATGCCTCGCGCGTTGCCATCATCTTGACCAGCGAAGTGGTTTTTGCGGCTGCGATTTCAGTTGCGGTTGGCCAAGAAGTCTTGCAGTTCAAGACCGTATTGGGCGGTGCAATCATGATTGCTGCCATGCTGCTCGTTGAATGGCCAAGCCGACTTCGAGGCCCTAAGCCGGTCACCAGCGATATAATCAAGTAATGACCAAGAGAACTCGCCCATGGGGATATTCTGACTTGACCGAGGCACAACTGCCCGACTGGGAATTGCGCAGCGATACCATCGCCGTTCGCGGCGGTTTGGCCCGCAGTGGTTTCGGAGAGACCGGTGAGGCGCTTTATCTAAACTCTGGCTTCACCTATGACTCCGCCGAGCAGGCCGAATCATCATTCAAAGAGGAAACCGAGCACCACCTCTACAGCCGCTTCTCGAACCCAACCGTGACCATGTTCGAAGACCGCCTTGCCTCCCTCGAAGGCGCCGAGGCCTGCTTCGCAACCAGTTCTGGCATGTCGGCAATGTTCGCTTCGGTTGCCTGCCTTGTCAAGCAAGGTGACCACGTGGTTGCTTCTGCATCGATGTTCAGCTCTTGCTACGTTGTGCTCACCGAAATCTTGCCATCTTGGGGAGTCACCTTTGAATTGGTCGAAGGCACCGAGGAAGAGGTTTGGGCGGCAGCACTAACCAAGCCGACCAAGGTTGTCTTCATTGAGTCGCCATCGAACCCTCTGATGGAAATCGTTGACATCGCCATGGTCAGCAAACTAGCTCACAAAGTTGGCGCAACCGTGATTGTCGATAACGTAATGGCCTCACCGGTCATGCAAAAGCCACTCGAGTTGGGCGCGGACGTAGTCATGTACTCGGCTACCAAGCACATCGATGGCCAGGGTCGCGTTCTCGGCGGAGCCATCCTTGGCTCACGTGAATACATCAAGACCAAGGTCATGCCTTTTGCGCGTCACACCGGCCCATCGATGAGCGCATTCAATGCATGGGTGCTTTTGAAGTCGCTAGAAACCATGACCATGCGCGTTGAGCGCATGAACGAGACAGCTTTGAAGGTTGCCGAATTTTTGGCCGAGCACAAGGGCATCAAGTTGGTTTCATACCCGCTGCTCAAGTCTCACAAGGGTCACGCGCTAGCCAAAAAGCAGATGCGCGGCGGTGGCTCGACGGTTGCGTTTGCGATTGACGGAGACAAGGCTGCCGCATTCAAATTCATGAACGCACTCAAGGTAATCGACATTTCGAACAACCTCGGCGACAGCAAGTCACTAATTACTCACCCGGCTTCAACCACTCATCGCCGACTTGGGCCTGAGATTCAGGTTGCCATGGGCATCACCGATAACCTGATGCGTCTCTCGGTTGGGCTCGAACACTCGGATGACTTGATTCACGACCTGAAGCAGGCCCTGAAAGCTTAACCTATTTGCGGGCAGCCTTGGCCGCTTGATTGGCAATCTTGTCGATTGCGGCACGGATGCTGGCTGGGCGGCAGGCAAAGTTGATGCGAACAAACTGTTCGTAACCCTTACCGTGATCTTCGCCCGGCACAAACGCCACCTTCTCTTTGGTAAGCAGCAGCGCGGCCGGCTTGTCACCAAGGTTGAGCGAGGTCAAATCTAGCCAAGCAAGGTAGCCATTCTCTGGTAGATGGAAGTCTACGGTCGGAAGCTTCTCAGCGATTTCAGCGGCCAGCAGCTTGCGCGAATCGGCCAGGGTCATCATTGTGCCCTTGAGCCAGGCATCGCCGTTTTCAAAGGCCTCGGCCATGGCAAATGCACCGAGCAATGATGTGCGCCAGTGCATTGCCTCTGGCAACTTAGCCAACTTCACCCGAACCTCATCGCTCTGAATCACGATGATTGAGGCTTTTAGGCCGGCCAAGTTAAAAGTCTTGCTTGCCGCCGTAACGGTTACGCCGGTGCGCTTAGCTTCATCGGAGACATCGAGGTAAGGAGTGAAGGTTTCACCTGGGAACGCCATCGGTGCGTGAATTTCATCACTGATGACTAGAACGCCGTATTTGTCGGCCAGCTGGGCAACAGCCTCAAGTTCTGCACGCGTGTGCATGCGACCAACCGGGTTGTGCGGGTTGCAAAGCAAATAAAGCTTCACACCGGCCTTGAAGGCCTTTTCAATGGCGGCTAGGTCAAGGCGCCAAACGGTGACGGACTTCTCGAAAGAGTCCGGCTCCTCCTCAGTTGGGCCGCCCACTGATTCACGGATTAGCGGTGCGTTGACCGCCTCCATACCAACTTCTTCGATCCAGTGATAAAAGGCGCTGTAAACCGGTGCATTGACCAGAACCTTGTCACCGGCGTTACCCGCCGCGCGTAGAATCTCAACCGCAGCAACACCAACGTCGGTGGCAAGGCGCACATCCTTAGGTTCAACCGTCCAGCTCCAGTGTCGCTTGGCGAAGCCTGCAAAGGTCTCGCCAACCTCAGGCACCGGTCCGGTGTACCCCAAATCAGAGCGGGTTACGAAGTCAATCAGCACAGATTTAATGCCTGGCGCAATCTCGTAGTCCATCTCGGCAACGTGCATCGGCAAAACGTCGCGGTTAAAACGACGCCACTTTGAACTGTGGCGCTCGCGCAACTCTTCGATCGGGCGGAGGACTGTAGGCAGATTGGGCATTCTTCGATTATGCCAGCCCAAACTCGGTCAATATTCCCTGAAGAGTTTGGTTGCGATCTATTTCAGACTGGCTGCGAACCAAAGCGATTGGAGTTCGGCGTCGCAAAAGGTCGCGAGCAGTGACGACGTGCTCTGTTCTTGCAATGTGCCGCAGCTCACCTGCGGTGAAACCTAGACCTTCGAAGACCTCAGCGACATCTGCACCCGTCCAGCCAAGAATGATCTCAGTGGATGCTGAACCGTGACGTCGCCAAATACCCTCGGCGACTCGCAACCTGACATCGGCGTCTTTGATTTTGGCCTCCAAGAGTTTGCCAACTCTTGTGGCACCCAGCTTGTGATCTTCGCCGAACCAGCGCTCATTCTTAATTTTGAAACCGAGGGCCTGCATTTCGGCGCGCATCTCTTCTCCCACGTTTAGGCAGTCGGTGAGTTTTCCGCCGAAGATGGTAACAATCTTGCGCTCACGGTCTGCCTCAATTGCGTGTTTGCGTGAAAGTTTGTGCCAGTCGATCACTTCACTCTTTTTGTTCTGCCGCGGAGTGCTGATCACCAGCGGTCGCACACCGCAGCGCTCGGCGATGATGTCATCCTTGGTAAGCGCAACATCGAGGTTCATCGATCGATTGATTTGTCGCAACACAAAGTCCCGATCTTCATCGGTGACACTTGTTTCTGGCTGTGCAATGCGGGTGTCGGTGGTGCCGATCACACTGCGATCGTGCATCGGAATTACATAAAACAGGCGCTCTTCCTCATCCCAGAAAGCCAAAACCCGGTCATCCTGGGTCAGCTTGCGGACAACGAGGTGAATGCCCTTCGAAAATGCGAGGTGAGCTTCAGTCTGGTTAGACATCAAACTGTTGAGTCCGTCGGCATAAGGGCCGGCCGCATTCACAATAGCCTTCGCTCGAACAGTCACCCGTTGACCGGTGTGCTCGTCCGTGAGACCAAGCCTCCAGCCGTCACTGGCATGGCTTGCTGCTGTCAGTCTCGTGTAATTTCGAACGGCTGCCCCTGTTGTCTCGGCGCGCTTGATGAAATCCCAAACGAAGCGGGCGTCATTGTCAAGCAACAAACCGTCGAAATATTGCACCGCGGCGGTTGCGTCGGTGCCAACAAAACTCGGCTCATACTTGCCTGCCTGCAGCTTATTGAAAAGTCGGGGGCCAGGCGTAGTGAATTTGCCAATGAACCAGTAGGCCAGCGCACCGAGAAAGGTCAGAGCCTCATCGGCCGGCGAGTTTGGCCCTATTGCGGCAAAGAATCCGATCGACCGAATGCGAGTCGGGTAGTTTTTCATGAGTCGAGCGCGTGAGACACATAACTTGTAAACCAATTTGAGTTCGAGGCTCTGAAGATATTTGATGCCACCCCAGACCATGTTGCTTGATTCTTGGCTGGTGAACCCGGCGAAGTCTCCCTTATCAACGACAAGCACCTTCAAGCCTGCGGCAGAAAGCGACGCGGCAGTTACTGCACCATTGATTCCGCCGCCAACAATCACCACGTCATAGGTGCTTGTCGCAAGGTCTTGCAACCTGCTGCGCATAATTCTTCCAAACCACTAGCCAAACCATTAGTTAGTTTCACTCTATTCCTTTGATAGCCTCAGCGTGTGACCATACTCGCCATCGATGCCGGAACCACCGGCGTGACCTGTTTGCTAGTTGACGTGCACGGCAAAATTATCGCCAAGGGCTACCAAGAATTCGAGCAACATTTTCCAAATCCAGGATGGGTTGAACATGACCCGGAGCAAATTTGGCAAGCTGTCTTGGCCTCCGCTGCACAAGCTCTTGCAGGTGCCCCAAACATTTCAGTTAGCGCTATCGGAATCACCAACCAACGAGAGACAGTTGCCCTGTGGAATCGCACGTCTCTTAAATCCCCGCGTAAAGCAATAGTTTGGCAAGACCGTCGAACCGCTGACCTGATCATCGAGCTACGAGACCAGGGCATCGAAGATTTAGTTCGTTCCAAGACCGGTCTTGGGCTCGATCCATATTTCTCGTCAAGCAAGTTGCTCTGGATTTCTAGGAACGAACCCAAAATTTGGGCGGATGTGCGAAACCAAAACACCGCAATCGGCACGATCGACTCTTATCTCGTGGCCAGACTCACTGGCGGCGCGAGCCACATCACAGATGCTTCGAATGCCTCGCGAACGCAGCTGATGAACATCGACACTGCAGACTGGGATGACGAGCTCCTTTCCATTTTCGATATCCCACGCGAGGCGCTGCCCGATATTGTGCCTAACTTTGGACCTCTAGCCAGGACTTCGGCAGAGCACTTTCTGGGCATAGAAGCACCGATCACAGGCATGGCCGGAGACCAGCAGGCCGCCTTGTTTGGCCAAGCAGGTTTCGAAGCCGGCGATAATAAATGCACCTACGGCACGGGCGCCTTTATCCTTCAGAACACGGGTTCGAAGCGCGTTGCTAGCAGTCACGGCTTGTTGACGACTGTTGCCTGGCAAACTCCAGACGGTCAGCTCACCTATGCACTTGAAGGCTCGGTGTTTGTGGCCGGGTCTGCAGTTCAGTGGCTGAGAGACGGTTTGCAGATTATTTCAACAGCCCCAGATGTAAACCGGCTGGCTGACTTAGTCGAAGATTCGGGCGGCGTGGTCTTTGTGCCAGCGCTCACCGGGCTGGGAGCCCCGCAATGGGACCCTGAGGCTAGAGGCGCGATTTTTGGGATTACTCGCGGCACTACCAAAGCCCACTTGGCTCGTGCGGCACTCGAAGCGATGGCATTTCAGGTTCGCGGTGTCGTTGACGCAATTGCCAAGGATGCGGGTCAAGAACTCAAATCGCTCCGCGTCGACGGCGGAGCGGCGGCCAGCAACCTGTTGCTTCAGACGCAGGCCGATTGCCTGGGCATCCCCGTGTTGCGTGGCAAGAACCTCGCCACTACCGGAATGGGCGCCGCCATGCTGGCCGGTCTTGGGGTGGGGCTATGGAAAGACTTCGACGAGGTTCGCGGGGTTTTCACCCTTGACCGAGAGTTCAGGCCAGCAGAATTTGACGAAACTAGATACGTTCGCTTCAACAAAGCAATCGAATTAACGAGACTCTTCAAATAGTCGCCCTCGGCAAAGGTAAACTAGAGATTCGTGCATTTGCACGTATGGGCCTCTAGCTCAGTTGGTTAGAGCAACGGACTTTTAATCCGTGGGTCGTCGGTTCGATCCCGACGGGGCCTACAAAAAACACCCCACTCGAAGAGTGGGGTGTTTTTTTGCTTTGGCTCTACTTGCTAGAGAGCGTGAAAATCTGAGCGGTAAAATCGCCGGTGACAACTGCTGCGCCAAGACCATCGGCCTTTGGAACAACCACGCGGGTAATCAAAACGTATCTTGGCCCGGCATTCAGATCATCAATGGCGTTCACGATGTCTACCATTCTGCCCTGCAGCGAAAAACTTAGATTTGAAACAAGAAGCAAGTTACTACCGAGCTCAGTCACCGCTTGGGTGTAAATTGTGTTGGTCTTGACCGGCGCAGGAGCCAAGAATTGCTGTGGGCGCGTGGTGCTTAGTTTCTGCACAACCACGTTTCTGCGATCGGCAATGGTCTTCAACTCGTCCATAAACTCGACGTTGGAAAGGCGAGATGGGACTAGCTGGCGCTTCTTTTCGAGCGCCACCATGAGAGCAGCTTTGTCGGCCGCCTTCAGTTTTAGATCAGCCAAATAGGTCAACTTAAGAATATTGTCTTCGCGAGTCTGCATGCGCGTTTCTTCGAGCACGGAGATCTGCGCAATGTTCGGTAGCACACCCAACCCAACGGTTCCAGCGCCGATGGCAAACATCAAGGCGAACGCTCCTAGAGTCCAAATCTGCTTAGGTTTCATTTGGTCGCCCTATCTTCCAGAACCGCACGATGGTCAGCGTCGGCTACCAGCGCCGCCAAGCCTAGGTGCACGTCGAGAGTTGCCACATAGCCGGTTGCTGTCTTGTGTAAATCCGTCACCTCAGCATTCGAATAGCCGGGCCACTGCCGGGCGTCAAGCAAAAAATATTCGACGGCCTCGTAAGTCTTGCCGGTCAAGTCAACGGCCACGCTCACTGTGATGGACTGACCGGTTAGCGGAGCTGTTGTCGCGGCACTAGACGACGATGTGCCAGTCAAGTCAATCGAAGTAATCTTGGCTCCCCCGCTTAGCGGCTTCAGAATCAACCCAAGCAGGGTTGGCCAGTCAACCTCGGGTTCGGAAGCGACATAGTAAGCCAAACCGAGAACTCTAGACTCGTGCATCAATGAAACGATGTCGGAATAGCCAGATTGGGCGATCTGAATCTTGTCAGTGGCTTTTCTCTCAGCCACTAGAGATTCGGTGGTAACGTTCAACGCTGCGTTGCTCGCTAAAAAGGCAGTGACCGAAATCGCAGTCACGATTAGAGTTGCAATAGCCAATTTGTGGCGGTTACGCCGCCCATCGTGTAGGTCTTTTATTCTTGGCGGAAGGAAATCGGCAGCCGCAACTTGCCCGACTAGTGGAAGGCTATTTTGAGGACTAGGCATTATTTACCTCCGCTAACGCCAGGCCGATAGCTAATAAGAAGTTGCTCTCTTCGCTTTCCTTAACCTTGAGACCATCGCAGGCCTCAGCGTTTCTGAATTGACCATTTATGGTCACGGGCATACTGATTGCCGCTTCGAGCACCTTGTCGATACCCGATAACTTTGCCACGCCTCCCGATAGCGTTACGTGGCAGGCTTTGCGCAACGTGGCTTTGTGCGATTGCTCGTAATAGTCGATTGTGCTTGAGAGGCTGCTGAGAAGCTCCTGCAGAGCTGCGAGAGTCGCATTCCTAACTTCCGCGCCATCCTTGGCCTCTGATGTCAGACTCACTGCTCGACGCAAACTTTCAGCCTCCTCTTCGCTGATTTGAAGCGCCCCCGCCATAGCCCGGTCGATGTCGTTGCCGCCATTGGGCAGAATGCGAACGAACAGTGGAACTTGGCCTTTGGCGATCAAAAAGTAGGTTGCACCGCCGCCAACATCGATATATATTTGGAGCTTTTCACTTTTTGAGTTGTCAAAACTCGAGCGCAAGAGTGCGAATGGAGCAAAATCTACGGCGATTGGGCGAAGCTTTGCCGCGGTGATGCAATTTACAAGAGTCTCAACATGGTTTTTCTCAGCCGCAACAGCTAAACCGTGAAAGGTCAGGCCGGTCTCCTCAACACCTTCTTCGATTGGGTAGAAATCGAGAAACAACTGATCTGCAGGCAGCGGCAGCACGCCATCTAAGACGAAGGGCAGCGATTCACGGATGCGCTTCAAACTCATTTGAGGCACATCAATCTCGCGAGCAAAGACATGAAGGCTCCCGGCCGCTATGACCACGTGGCGGGTGTCGAAACCTGCCTTTTGCCAAAGCTTGCCAAGCAGTGCAGTCATGGCCGTGCGATCTAGAATCTCGCCATATTCGGAGACGCCTTCTGGAAGGTCTATTTCGTAAAGTTTTTCAATGCAAGGCGACTTTCCAGCAGAAAAGCGCAACTGCGCCGCTCGAATCGACTTACGACCCACATCAAGGCCTACAACTCTTTTGGTCAAAACGCCCTCCCCATCGTTAGCCTACGCTCTTAAATCACTGCCCGCTGCAGAACCAGCAGATAGGCTTCCCAAATCGAATTTCCAAACAAAATTGCTAAGCATGCACCAAGGATCATCCATGGCCCAAAGGCGATCGTTGAGCGAACCTTCGCCTTCTTAAACAGCAAGAGGCCGAGACCGAATAAGGCACCGAGCGCGAAGGCAAACAGCAAACCCAGAAACAGTGCACCCCAACCAAACCATCCCAAATAAAGCCCAAGGGCGCCCGACAGTTTTAAGTCACCGACACCCATACCAGATGGCGCAATCAGCACGATGGCCCCATAAATTAAAAGTGAAATGCCCGCGCCCAGCAGACCTCGCAGCATCGCACCAAAGTCACCTTGAAATAAGCTAGCAGCCAAGAAGCTGCCTGCCGCAGCCGCATATAGGGAAAATACGAGTCGGTTGGGCAATCTAAAATCTCGCAAGTCAATAGCTGCCAGAGCCACACCAGCGCAGGCCAGCCACCACAGCGCTAGCGTGACCAGGATTCCCGAAGCACATTCCGTTTCGTTGCGTGAAGCACCGAGCGGACTTGGCCAATTCACAAACGCGACGAAGAGCACAGCCGTGATTGCCTCGACGGCTGGATAGACCACTGAGATGGGCGCACCACAGCTTCGGCACTTGCCCTTGAGAAGTAACCAAGAAATTATCGGCACGTTGTCTCGAGCACTGATTCTGGCCCCGCAGCTCAGGCAGCAACTTGGTGAAATTAGGTTGGCCTTGGGCACCCGAGCTCTGAAAACAATGACGTTCACAAAAGAACCAAAAGCCAGCCCTAAAACCACGGCAAGCAGGTTGATAAATAGCATCATTCCCCGTTGTCCGATCGATTACGTTCGAATAGCAACCCACCAACCTGCCCGAGGGTAGGGGTTATCGGCCCACCACCGATGCTGGTTCCCGGCACCCCAAGCGGCACATAGTTAAGCACTCGAGTGCCGCCGCCACCAACCATGTCACCCGAGTAAAGTTGCCCTGTCCAGGTGGTTCCGTTATTAATTGCAATTGAACACGGTGCATAAACAAAAGCATCAATGGTAGAGCTCACCGATGATGTTGTATTCACGACAAAATTGCCACCATGCTTTGTGCACTGTGGGCCAGCTACGGTTGGTTGAGCATCAGGGACGATAAACCAGATCTTGTGCCCTTGCCCATCACCAGATGTTAGGTTGATTGAGTCAAAATCGAAGTTGGTGCCGATGAACGCAACGTCGGTCTTGAGGCTCAGAGCTATGTTTCCTGAGACAGAAGCGCAGCCTCGTGCATCGACAACGGTCGGGGCCGACAGATTCTTTAGCTGCTGGTACCAGGGATAGAGCACTCCAGAAGGGGTTGTGCTGCTGGCATCGCCAATTCGACAACCGAGCGCAGAAGGCCACAGTAATTGAGTTGCAAAACCGTTAGCCTGCCAGGTTGAGTAGTTATAAGAGATGTCTACCCATGGCGGAAGTAAAGGCGCCGGCTTAGCGACTGGCGCGCTCACCCCGGTTTGGCCAAACAGAATTGCACCAACGACTTTGCCCTGGCTTGTCAGGGCCGCTGCAGCAGCAGAATTGGTTAGTTTTCCATAGGTGAGTGTGCCGCCGATGGTGATTGAACCTCCGACACTTCCTGTGGCATTGAAGGTTAGATTTCCGGGAGTTGTTACTGAACCCCCAACACTGCTGGAGATTGACACCACCCCTCCGGCCTTAATGTTTCCACCCACCGAACTGCCTTGAACCAAGGTCACGGAACCAACAGCCTCAACATTCCCAACGATGCTTCCGTTGGTGCTGACCGCACCATTGGCGTAAACATTTCCGCCGATCGTATCGGTAACGTTCGCGATTGAGACTCCTGCTCCAGATGAAGTGGCGTCACCATGAATCTGAGAATTCGAGGTCATCACGATTGACCCGCTAGCCAGAACCGAGTTATAAATCGTGCAGTTGTTGGTCAGGTTTGCCGACCCCTGGCCAACCAAGACTGTTCCTTGGATCAGTGTTGGTCCGGTGCAAGAAAAGTTACCGGTGGTAACCGCTATGTCGCTGGCAATCACTCCAGATGAATTGATCTGATAGGTGTCGAGGTTGCCGGCCGCGTAAACATACATCGCTGCACCGGGCGAGTTTCCACCGCTCCCGCCTGTGCCGAAGCTATAGGTCGATTCGACAATTCGCTGATTCTGACTGTTTGCGGCACCCACCGCAACTCCCTGCGCATAGCCTGTTGAAATGATTCGCACCTGAGTGCTAACTAGGTCAGGGCACGCCTTCACCCAGGTTGCACCATCAAGTGAACGCCAGATGGTTGCTCTGAAGTTAGGGTTGCCGCTACTGGCATAGACGCCACCCTTCGCGGCACAGTCACCAACGGTATTTAGTCCAACCAAAGCGGCGGCCACACCACTTTCGGCGGCCGTCTGAGCCTGAATTCCGGCCTTGGTTGTGGACGTATAGGTAAACGTGGCAGTCAAAGACGAAGCCAATAAAACAGAGATGAGCAATCCGAGCGCCATTACGCCAACCACGACTAACAGCGCAGAGCCCTTTTCGCGATTATCGAGGCTAGCCCCTGCGTACACATTTTTTCTCAAAAGCATGGCGCACTTATCCTGACTCCACCGCGCTGCGAAACGGAGGTTCTGATAATAATTGGAGTTTCATTGGCAACTTTTTCAGAAAATATGATGCTGAGTTTGACGCCATTTTGCAGAAAAATAGTTTGCCCTTGAACGGGCGAAACACCGCTGGCCAGAAGCGTCCAACCGGTCAAGTCAGATTGAGACGGGGTGGCAATGGCTGTTGCAGCTGTCTTCATGCGAAGTGCCTTATCAGCCGCACTGAAATACCATGCCTGGCAAGACCAGACCGCAGTGTTGGCCGCAGATGCAGTGCGCACTCGAAGAATTTGATCGGTGGTGTTGACAGCTTGAAGTTGAACAGCGGTTGAGTTGCGCACGCCAGAGTTGATGCTGCGCGATATCAGCTGAGCTTGCTCGGCGGCGTTGGCGCTGCCCATCACTTGATTCTGCACCGTAATCATAGAAATGACCACGCCGCCAACCGCCGAAAGAATAACCAGAGTCAAGGCCATATAAATGATCAACTCAACTAGACCGAGGCCGTCTTCGCGTTTTAGTTTTTGAATCATGATGCGCTCTGCAAATAGATGAGGCTCGAAGCCGTTGCCAAAACGGCGCCTGTGTCGGTGCGAACTACAGTAACCGTGAAGCGAACCGTTCCGGGATAGCTGCTCGGGCAGGCATCTAGCGACTGTTGCAAGTGCAACGAGACTCCATGCGACTCGATCTGATCGGCGACTGTGCTGGCGGCGAATGCCGTCAGTGCCTGGCAACTAGCGGTTTGCCCTCGCGAATCATCTAATCGCGACGTCAGCATTTCAGTTGCCGCAGCAATTACGGCATTGTTCTTCGACTGCTGAACCCCAACCACAAGCGCAGGGATGAGTGCTAGAGAGAGTGCGGCCAAGATAAAAATGGCTACGACAATTTCGACCAAGCTAAAACCTTGGTCACGAACGCCTGATTCAGGCCGATTGTCGTTCAATTTCACTCCCCCTTGTAATAAACGGTTGGGGCACGCCTATTGGCAGAACCCCAACCGTTTGTTTGTTGCTTAGCTTATAAACATGGCCCAGTGGCTACGCCACCGGTGTCCTGCACGTGGAAGGTGTTGTTGGCACCAGAGACTGCAGAGATGCAGAATGCTGCGCCAGCCGGTGGGGCTGAATCGATGGTCACCGAGGTAACACCGTCGGACTGAACGAAACCGAAGGCAGTCAACTGAGAAGTGGCAGTCGCCCAAGCGCCTGAGTTCGAGACTGAGTATGAAATCATGGCAACCTTTGCGTTGGCTAGGTCAGACTTCGCTGCGGAGTCCTTTGCCTGGTTCTGCTGCCCCAAAAAGATCGGAATCGCAATGGCTGACAAGATGCCGATGATCAAAACAACTACAAGAAGCTCAATTAGTGAGAATCCTGAATCTGACTTTGGTTTTACGCCGAACTTAGTTTCCAACTTGTGGATGAACTGTGTTTTCATTATTTTCCCCATTCTCTCGAAGGCAACCGCCGTCGATATATTCAATCTACTCTTCAGAATTGAGAGTAGAAACAATATCGAAATTATTTTCCGATCATTTGATTTCTATTTGATTACGTTGTAGATGCTGAAAATTGGCAGGTACAGGGTGATGACCATTCCGCCGATAACCAATCCGATGAATGCAATCATCAGCGGCTCAATCAGCGATGTGAGCTGACTGGTAGTGGCCTCGATGTCTTCATCGAATGAATCGGCCACTTTCGAGAGCATGACTTCTAGGGAACCAGAATATTCACCAATTGAAATCATCTGGGTGATCATGTTCGGGAACACCTTCTCATTGGCCATTTGCTGGCTGACAGTAGTGCCCAGCCGAACGGAGTCTTGAACTCTGGTCACGGCATCTTCAATCACAATGTTTCCTGAGGTTTTGCCGATAACGCTGAGCGCCTGCAAGATAGGCACACCGGAGCCGATCATATTGCTGAAGGTTCGAGAGAACCTAGAGAGTGCGATTTTCTTATTGAGTGGCCCGAAGACTGGAATATTAAGCTTGATTGGGTCAATGATGCGCCTAACCCAGGTGACATATCGATTGCGCGTCCACCAAGCAGCAAAGAGGAACACAAAAACCGCAACGAACGGTGATGCCCAGGCCGCAATTGGCGATAATGTCACCAACATCTGAGTTGGCGCTGGCAAGGTTCCGCCGAGCTGTGCGAACATCTTCTCGAAAATCGGCACAATAAAAATAAGCATCGCGAAAACACCAACCACAGCCATCAGCAGAACGGCCACCGGATAGGTCATCGCCGACTTGATCGAGGTATGAAGTTTTGCCTCATTCTCAAAGGTCTTGGCGACCGAATCAAGCGCCTTGTCTAGAAATCCACCTGCTTCACCAGCCTCAACCAGGCTGGTCATCAGGACCGGAAAGATGTCTGACCTTCGCAATAGCGCGCCTGAAAAGGTCATGCCGGCCTGAAGATCGAGCCGGACATCACTGAGCGTGCTCGCAAGGCGTTTATTTTCGGTCTGAGCCTCAAGGATGCTGATTGCGCGCGAAAGCGGAAGACCAGCCGAAACCATGGTCGACATCTGACGCGTCATGATTGCTAAGTCTTTTGAACCCACCCGTTTTGCGAAGGTCGGCAATTTAATTGAAATTGCGTCTGACACAGCCGAGCCAGTCGAAGATGTTGTCGTGCCTTCGGTAATGGAGATCGGAGATAACCCCTTGGCTTGCAGCTTCGACATCACCATCGTTTTCGAGTCTGCCGCCATCGACCCTTTTTCAGTTCGGCCCTTGATGTTTCGAGCTAGATAGGAATACTCGATTACCTTAGCCATTAGATCCCCCGCCGATTTTTATAAACAATTCCGCCTGCGATGCCCATCTCACTTGGGTCGAACGGGCCCTTTTCAAAACCCAATAGACGTGTGAGCTCGTCGCGATCACGCGCAACGTCGTAGGCTGCCTTCACCGAAACAGACCCATCGTGCACGAGGCTTGCCAGGCTTTGATCGAGCGTGTTCATGCCTAGTGCCCGGCCCGAAGCCAGCACAGATGGGATCTGGAAAACTTTATTTTCACGAATTAGGTTTTCTACGGCTGGAGTAACCAAGAGAATCTCCGAGGCCAGCACGCGCCCCTGCTCAACGCGAGGAAGGAGCACCTGAGAGACGATACCCTTTAGAGTCATTGCCAACTGAATTCGCACCTGCTCTTGCTGGTCGGCCGGAAAAACATCGACGATTCGGTCGATGGTCTGCGGGGCATCCTGGGTGTGCAACGTCGCAAAGACGAGGTGCCCTGTTTCAGCAGCCGTAAGAGCGGCTGAAATTGTGTCGTGGTCTCTCAACTCGCCAATCAAAATGACATCTGGGTCTTGCCGCAAAACGTGACGCAATGCACTTGCGAAACTTAGGGTGTCGGTGCCAACTTCACGCTGATTGATCATGGCCAGTTTGGGTTCATGAGTGAACTCAATCGGGTCTTCAACCGTCATGATGTGCACCGCACGAGCAGCATTAATTAGCTCAATCATCGCGGCCAACGTAGTCGATTTTCCGGAGCCTGTTGGCCCGGTGACCAAAACTAATCCGCGCGGCAGTTGCGTGAAGGCACTCACAACACTGGAAACGCCAAGCGACGCCAAGGATGGAATGTCTTTTGGAATCACGCGGAAAGCGGCGCCGAGCAGGCCCTGCTGACGATAAACGTTGACCCTGAATCGTGCAAGATTAGGCAAGGTAAAAGAGAAATCCAACTCAAGCGAGCGCTTGAAACGTTCCAGCTGTTCTGGCCGCAGCAGCGAGTGAATCAGTTCGTCTACCCGATCATGCGACCAAACATCAGCATCGGGTAGATTTTGAAGTTTTCCATCAATTCGAATTCGCGGGATGGCATCAGAAATGACATGTAAATCTGAAGCCCTTTTCTCAGCCAGACTTGACAAGGCTTTAGTGATGTCGTTGTCAACCATGTGAACCTGCCCCTCCTTGGTCACGCTACCACTCGCAAAACTTCTTCGATACTGGTCAAACCCATCGCAGCTTTGGTGAAACCATCGGCACGCAAAGTGGTCATTCCCTGCTCTAAAGCCAATTTTTCAATCTCGGTGCTAGAAGCGCGGTCGAGAATCAACTCCTCGATTTCTTCGGTGATTGGCATTACCTCTTGGATCGCAATGCGGCCACGGTAGCCAGTCTGCGAACAGTGCTCGCACCCCTTCGGTTTGAAAAAGGTGAATTTCTTGGCGGATCCGACTGGGAACCCGGCGGTCTTTAGGTGCTCGGCATCCGGCTCGTAGGCCTCGCGGCAAAGCTCGCACAATTTCCGAGCCAATCGCTGAGCAACCACGCAGTCGAGCGAGGATGAAACAAGGAACGGCTCAACGCCAAGTTCGACCAGTCGAGTGACAGCGCTCGGAGCATCGTTGGTGTGCAAAGTAGAAAGAACTAAGTGACCGGTTAGCGCCGCCTCAACCGCAATCTGCGCGGTCTCACGGTCACGAATCTCACCGACCATCATGATGTTTGGGTCGGCGCGCAACATCGAGCGCAGAGCCGTGGCAAAGGTTAGACCGGCCTTTGAGTTGACCTGCATCTGGTTGATGCCATCCATCCGATATTCAATCGGGTCTTCGATGGTGATCACATTTACCTGCGGGCCAGAAACCAGTGCAAGGCTGGCATATAGGGTTGTCGTTTTACCAGAACCAGTTGGGCCGGTAACTAGGGTCATTCCCCAAGGCTTAGTCACTGCCGCCTGGTAGGACTTCAAGTTACTTGGCTGCAAGCCAAGTTCTTCGAAAGTCATATTCGTGGTGTGACTGTCGAGAATTCGGAGCACCAGCTTCTCACCCCAAACCGTTGGCAAGCTGGCCACGCGCAGGTCTCTCTTGGTTTCACCGGCGGAGAAGGTCATGCGCCCATCCTGGGGCACTCGACGCTCCGCAATGTCCATCTCACTCATTACCTTGATTCGAGATATGATTTCGGCCTGTGCCGCCTTAGGTGCATGTTGCGATTCATGGAGAACACCATCGATTCGAAACCTGATTCGCAGATCAGACTCAGCTGGCTCAAGGTGAATGTCTGAAGCGCGGTCTTGGATGGCCTGCGATATCAGAAGATTCACAAAACGCACGATCGGTGCTGTTTGGTCGGCATTTTTATCGGCCACGGGCGAACCACTTTGCACGTGATCCAACTCAATCGCGCTAGTCAGACTCTGCATCTCCTGGTCTGACCTCAGATAGAGATTAATCACCGATGCGATTTCTTCACTGGTGGCCACCACCGGTTTTATTTGCAGTTTTGTGACAGCACGAACATCATCGATGGCAAGCACATTCGAGGGGTCCGAAATTGCCACGGTCAAATCAGTGCCAGATTGCGCGATAGGAATTAGAGAGTATTTTCGGCATAAGTCCGGTGGAACCAGCGCAATTGTCGCCGGATTTACCGGAAAGTCCTTGAGGCTAACGAAATTTAGATTGCTCTTTTCGGCAATCGCGCGGGCGACATCAGCCGCTGAGACTACACCTTGGGCCACCAACTGCGATAAAAGTTCGTCGTCAGAAACTGTCTGGTCTCGGTTCGACAAATCGGACTTGTTCAGCTTGTGACGCTCGGTCAGCAACTCAAGAACGGTAACCACGATTAGTTCCCTGAGTTGAAGAGCGACATCGGGATGGCTCCTTGTTGGACACCCCAAGCGGCAAGGATGGTTCGATAGGTGCCGTCATTGATGAGGGATTGGACTGCCAATTTTAAAGCTGCGCTCAATGCGTTGCCCTTTTGGACACCGATTCCGTAATACCTCTCGTCATAGGGAGGGTATTTGATCTCGAGTTTTCCATTTGAACTCTTAACCTCATACTGAGCAACCGGCGAGTCGGCAACGACAGCATCGGCGTGACCAAGCTTCACGGCTTCAATTGAGTCACTCTGAACCGTGTAGCTGAGAACGTGAATTTTCTCTCGGCCAGCATCGATGCATTTTTTATTTCGTGCAACTAGGTCAATTTCTTCTTGAAAGCTGGAAGTTTGAACTGAGACCACCAAGCCACACGCGTTATTTGGGTCAACGTTAGCGCCACCCACTCGCTGTGCCCACTGGGTTCCGGCTATGTAATAGTCCACCATGTCAACTTTGGTGCGTCGAGCCTCGGTGTCGAACATGGATGAAAGCGCAAGGTCATAGGTACCCTTCTGAACCTCAGGGAGTATCTCTGAAAAGGCCACCTTTGTGAACTGCATGCGCAGGCCGAGTCGAGCTGCGATGGCATTGCCTAACTCAACCTCCCAGCCAACCGGGTTGCCGTGAACATCGGTGGATTCGTTAGGGGCATAGGTTGGGTCAATTGCCACATTAAGCACGCCATCCACTTTGTAGTGATCTGGCAGAGCCGCAGCAGCTTTTTCATCGATTTCTACACGGCTAGAGATTGTCGGCACCGCGGTTGGCTCGACGGCCACACAGCCAGTAAATGTCAAACTGCCTGCTAGGACTAACCCCGCAGCGATGACCTTTGCGATCTTCACGTATTCCCCTTACGTCCCACCATCCATGCAACTTCGCATCCTGTGGATATTTTCAACAATACCCTTAGACGGTAAAGAAAAAAGCACCTCCTCTTCAGGGGTGCTTGTTTCGTTCGATTCTCAGGCCTGGTGGCCTAGCGCAGACAAGTGTTAGCGCTTGTCTGCGGCCTTTGCCTGCTTGTCAGCACGCTTCTCTTTTAGGCTCTTAGCCGGAGCCTTCTTGGTGTTCTTCTGCGACTGCTGTTCTTTTTGAGCCATGATGTTCCTCTCAAGAACCACCGTGGCTCTTATTAGAACTCTAACTTCTATTTTGCATTTTGCTCTAGGCGGCGGCGCTGTTGCGCGGCGGCACCCATATCGTTGCCCTGTGCCCGCTTCATGAGGTTTTCGATAATTCGCTCACGAAACTCAACGGTTTTGTGGTCGTCATACTTAAATTTTGAGTCGACCCTGGTGATTTGGAGTTCTACACCGGTGATGATCGAAACCATTATCCCGTAGGGCATGAGGCCCACCCCGAGTTCAGCGTGGCCACCTTCTGGTTGAAAATCGACCATAGTCGCCTTCAAAATTTCGACAATCCCTTCAGCGTCGTCGATTACCGTTGGCAGGCACTCAAAATTCACAGCCGCGTAATAGCTTGTCGGAACACCGTCCTGAGGATTCGCGTCATCCTTGGCGCGCCACTGACTTGGAATGTAGGCATAGTCGCCAATTACCGATAGCGATACCTTGGCACCGGTGCGCAGGTAAGGAATCACACCGTTTGCATTGTGCAGGTGAATGAGAATCTTGTCATTCTGCAAAACGAAATGGGTTGGCACCATTATTGGTGACTCGCCCGGAGCTGCACTGACCGCTAAGGTCCCGAATTTGCCACCCTCGGCGAGCCAGCGACGCCATTCTTCTTCGGACTGGCCCGAGTCATAAGGGTGGATCAGCATTATTCGACCGAGTTCTCAGAAGGCTTCGGCGATAGGTGTTCGTGAACCGCAATCCAAGCTGAATCAACCTTGGCAAACACGATGGTTTCGCGCTCTTCGATGGTCGAAACCTCGCCGGCAAACTCGATGTCGCTCGATACTAGGTGACTAAAGACTGCCGCACCTGAACCAATAAGCTGCACCAACTGGTTGCTCGAACGACAAGCGTGCACCTTGAAGCCGTCCTCGCGTTCCCATTTGGCCCAAAGCTCTTCGTAGGCCTGACGGGAATCGAGTCTTGAACCATGGGTGTAGAACATGAAGGAGGCGTTTTCGGCGAAGCCAGCGAAATAATCAGCGGTGCGGTGATTTCCGAAATCTTCTACTATTTTTGCGGCAGCCGAGAGAACATCGTCGATTTCACTCATTTGAGGTCCTTTGCCATCAATGTGATCAGTTCGTAGGCCATGTGAGCGGCAGCGAAGCCCGTTATTTGAGCCGAGTCATACTGCGGTGAAACCTCAACGATGTCGGCACCAATTAAATTAACGCTGCCCAAAGCGCGAAGAATTGCCAGCATCTCTCGACTGCTTAGACCACCCATCTCCGGTGTTCCGGTGCCCGGTGCAAATGCCGGGTCAAGAACGTCAACATCGATGGAGACATAGACCGGCTTGTGGCCCACTCGCTTGAGCATTTTTTCAATTACCCCAGCAACGCCGAGGGTGTCCATGTCGACACTAGTGATGACTTCAAACCCAAGACGCTGGTCATCAGAAAGGTCGGTACTCGCATAAAGCGGCCCTCTAATTCCGACGTGCAGGCAAGACTCCAAATCTAGGTATCCGGCTTCGCTAGCTCGGCGGAAAGGTGTTCCGTGAGTCAGCGGAGCACCGAAATAGGTGTCCCAAGTGTCCAGATGCGCGTCGAAGTGAATCACGGTAATCGGGCCGTGCTTCTTATACAGAGATTTCAAGATCGGGTAGGCAATGGTGTGGTCGCCGCCAAGGGTAACCATTCGCTTTCCGTCAGCCAGCAGATCATCCATGCCTGCCTCGATTTGATCAACAGCCTGCTCGATGTTGAACGGATTCACCGCAATATCACCGGCATCGACAACCTGGGCGAGGGCAAAGGGGCTGGCTTCTTGCGCTGGGTTATAAGGCCGAAGCAGTCGAGATGACTCACGGATGTGCGAGGGGCCGAATCGAGCGCCCGGGCGGTAGCTTGTGCCCGCATCAAACGGAATGCCTACTACCGCTATGTCGGCCTTGGCCACCTCGTCGATGCGGGGCAAGCGAGCAAAAGTTGCCACCCCGGCGAACCGGGGGACAACCGTTGCGTCCACTTGACCAATTTTGTCTCCCGAGTTGGTGCGGGGCACTTGGTTGGTCAATTAATCTCCTACTTAACTTCTGGGATGGCGCTCTTGATAGTGCGGCCGATGCGAGGACCCTTAGGGCCGAATGCATAGTCTGGCTCTGGCCATATCAGCAGCGCACCAATGTATAGAACGGCTGCTGAAATAATCGAGACAACGAGGCTTAGGTCAATGCCGCCGGCAACGCCGCTCCACACACCAATGATTACCGGTGGGTAGTAGCCGAACTGAAGACCGAGCAGCGCTGAGATAATCCAGGCCGACATCGCACGCCAGTTAATGCCGTTGGCGAACCAGTAGCGCCCGCCGGTCATCCCGCGGTTGAAGATCTGAAGGTCGTTCGGGCTATACCAACCACGACGGTTCCAGAATCCGATAGCCATGATGATCATCCATGGGGTTGTGGTCACAACAATTGCGCCGACGAAACCATTCACTGCACCGAGCAAGTCGGTGAATAGGCGGCCAACCACGATGAACACGAACGCTACCGAACCGATAGCGATGGTTGCCTTGACGCGGCTGAACTTAGGGAACACCGATGAGAAGTCGAGGCCGGTGCCATAGAGCGAGGTGGTTCCGGTCGACAGACCACCGACGAATGCAACGATGATGATCATGTAGGCGTACCAGCTTGGCGCTGCGCCGATGAGACCAACGACATAGTCGCCGCCCTTGACCAGGGTCATGGTTGCGACACCGAAGATGAACGGAATCAAAGTCATCGTCTGGCCGGCAAAGGTTGCCAACATCAACTTGCCGTTTGATGTGCCGTTTGGAATGTAACGCGCCCAGTCACCAAGGAATGCGCCGAATGAAATTGGGTTCGACATTGCAATCAGAGCCGAGAGAATGAAGGTTGGCCAGAAGCCACCAAGCGCTAGCTCGGTTGGTGCGCCGGCAAAGTTAGGGTCAAATACCCCTGCGAAAGCCACGATGGCCAACAGCATAAGTACGGTGTTTAGCCACACAGCTATGCGGTTTACGAACAGCATGAACTGGTAGCCATAGACAACCACGACAACCACAATTAGGCCGATGACGCCGTAGAGGGCAATTCTCAGACCTTGCGAATCTGTCGCGCCGAACAGTCGCACGAATGCGCCAACCAGGGCGTCGCCACCGACCCATACCGAAATTGAATAGAAGGCGATTGCTGTGAGCAGAGACAAGAACGAACCAGCGATTCGACCGCGAACACCTAGGTGGGCGCCAGACGAAACAGCGTTGTTGGTTCCCGTGCGCGGCCCAAAGATACCCATGGGCATCAAGAAGAGTGTGCCTACCATTACACCGAGAACAACCGCACCAACGCCTTGCCAGAATGACAGACCAAATGCGATCGGGAAGGTACCGAGCAGCACGGTTGCGAAAGTGTTGGCTCCACCGAACTGAATTCGAAAGAGATCCCACGGGGTCGAGGTTCGAGCTGAGTCAGGAATCGTCTCGATTCCAAAGCCTTCAATTTCTGTGATCTTTGGCTTTACGCCTTGAGCGCTGTTGCTCATCGTGGTCCTTTCGAAAAATGCGACACTGCATTACTTATGGGAATGCTATTCCTATCTTGACCAGGAGGCAATAATTTGTTCTTATGAAGATAGTTCGTGTCGTTGACCTCTCACACCCAGTCACCTCCGAAACTCAGGTTTACCCGGGTGACCCGGTCCCCCACCTCGAGCAACACTCCACGATTGCGAGAGACGGCTTCAACCTAATGAGCGTTTCAATGGGCAGCCAATCAGGCACTCACGTTGACGCACCCTTTCACTTTGATGACTCTGGCAAACGCATCGATGAGATTGCCCTCCCCCTATTTATTGGCCCGGCTGTGGTCATCGATTGCGGCCAACTGAACAGCCGTCAAGAAATCACGATCGAATCGCTTGGCGACCAACTTGCCGAAATCGAGCCAGGCGACATCGTTCTTTTCAAGACCGGTTGGAGCCGGTTTTACGGCACGGATGAATATTTCAACAACCCATACCTGAACGCCGATTTAGTCAAACACCTGCTTGGGCTAGGTGTTCTCACCTTTGGGCTCGATGCGATCAACATCGATGAAACCCCCGATGAAACGCACGGTGGAGTCGGGTTCCCAGCCCATCACCTGATTGCCAAAGCCGGCGGCGTGATCTGCGAGAACCTAACCAATCTTGAAGCCATTGATTTCGACCGCCCGATTGTCTCACTATTGCCGATGAAATTCGTGGGCATCGATGGCGCTCCTGTTCGTGCTGTCGCGATCCAGGTCAACTAACCATGGACATTCCAATTGGCCCAAGAATTCGCGCCACTCGATTGGCACGTGGCCTAACCCTGGGTCAAGTGGCCGCAGCGGCGGGCCTCACCGAGGGTTTCGTCAGCAAACTTGAGCGTGACCAGGTTTCACCATCCGTGGCATCGTTGGTGGCTGTCTGCCAGGCAGTCGGGCTAAAGGTTGGCGAACTCTTCGATGCGCCTGCTAAAGCCATCGTGCGTGCCGGCGACGGCGCTCAAGTGAACTTTGGTGGTTCGGATGCCCAGGAGTTCATGCTTTCTTCGGGAGACCAAACCAGCATCGAGGTTCTGCACTCGAAGATTGCCTCCGGCGGCTCGGGCGGAGACGAACTCTATTCGCTGAACTGCGAGGTTGAATTTGTATATGTGCTTCGCGGTCAACTCGAGGTAACCCTTGGCCCAGATCGTCACCTATTGAACACCGGCGATGCCATGACCTTCAGAGGACGAGACGCGCACACCTGGCGAAACCCGAGCGAAGACCCAATTGAGGTTCTCTGGGTGCTCTCCCCTGCACCATAGGTAAAACGTTCGAATTTAGCTACGCATTGAAGCGCCGGCTTTCATTCGACTGAATCCCAAAAATTGGCTACCAGGTTGGCCGTTTCAATTGGCTGATCTTCATTTGGGCAGTGCCCAGCATCGGCAATTATCTTGATATCAGTGCCTAGGTCAGTCGCCATTTGTGCCTGCAAATCGTGCGGCCAGGCATCGTCATTTGCGCCACGAATTACCTGAACCGGCAGACGGGTGGACTTCACCCGTTCCACCACCGATGGCTCAAACATCAGGTGTCTCGCGTGAGTGATGATCGAGTTTTTGTCACTGGCAAACCAGCGGCGCTGTTTGAGCGAACCGGTTTCGTTTCCTGGTTTTTGTGATTCACCGTTTGCCTCCCATAGGTCAGCCATAGAGTGGTCGCCTAGATACTCGATGTCGGCGGCTAGAGGCGTCCACTCAGGCATGCCGTGTGGACCACTACAAAAGATTGTGAGCGATGACCACTCATCTGGGTATTCAACCGCTGCGCGCTGAGCTACCAGCCCGCCGAAAGAGTGGCCAAACAGGTGAGGCTTCTGTAACCCAAAGTGCTGTGCCAGGGCCAGGTGATCTTGAGCCAAAGAAAGAATCTTGTAGTTTTCTGCATCTGCGGAATGATCAGACTCGAATTGACCACGGTTGTCTGAGGTCACCACGCGATAGCCCATTTCGGCCAGCTGCGGACCGATGAGCGCAAAGTCTTCCTTGCTACCGGTGTAACCGTGGATCAGGATTGCATCGGCCTTGTGAACGGCAGGCTCATAAACGCGAACAGCCAGATCTCCCCCGCGAATTGAAACTTTTTCTGTCATGCTCATCAACTTAGCCTCAACAGGATCGCCCCGTGCGGCTCAACCTCAACAGATGAAGCGGCGCTGATTTCATCGCCAGACCAAACATCCTTGGCCGTTGAATAAGCGCCGAGCGTTTGCTCAAGGTTGAATGTCCCAGCCGAGCCCGAACGGTTGAGCAACACTGCTGCTACCCCGCCACCTGCTTCTTGCGACATTCGCTTCGACCAAACCTGCAAATTACCACCATGCCAAGTCAGCTTGCCTTGCTCACCCGACCAGTCTTGATCTATTTCAATAACTCCCGGGTGAATCAACAACTCGCGAACCTCGTCGGTCATGCGAGTCAGATCATTGCCGGCCATTAGTGGCGCATTCAGCACCGCCCATAAAAAGAAGTGCGCTCGGTTTTCAGCCGAGGTCAAGTCACCGTTTCCTACCTGCAACATATCAGGGTCATTCCAGGCACCTGGGCGCGAGTATGGATATAGTTCTTTTTGGAGGTCGAGAGTTCGCATCAAAGAACCCCAATCGGCAAAAAGATCGTCGGTTGTTCGCCACATGTTGGTGAACTCTGGCGCCCACTTATGCGGCTGATAGAGGCCATATTCAGAGATTGAATAGACTATGTCACGGCCGGTCGCCTGCAGTTCATCTGCCATCTTTTTGAAGGCAATCTGAGGGTCGAGGCCGTCGTTTAGGTGTGCTCGACACCAGTCGTACTTCACAAAATCAACGCCCCACTCGGCGAAGGCTTCGGCGTCGACTCGTTCATGATTCAACGAACCTAGGTCACCGGCTACGTAATCGTCATACTGCTGAGCGCAGGTTAGCGTCCCCGGCACCGAGTAAATGCCGAACTTTAGACCCAGCGCCTTAACATCACTAACCAGCTGAGGGATTCCGTGCCTGAATCGAAGAGCATGCCCTTGAAGCCGCCCTTGCCAGTCGCGGCGAGCATTTTGATAGCCATCATCGAGCACGAAGTATTCATAGCCCGCGGCAAGCATTCCAGTGTCAACCATCGCTTGAGCCTGGGCTAACATCGTCTGCTCGGTCACTCGTGAAAAATCCGCGCGATTTTTGTCATTCAGTCCGTAGTTCCAAGAATTCCAACCCATTGGAGGTCTATTCGCGAGAGTCAATTTGCTCCCCTTCTGGTTCTAAATGGCTGCTTGCCATTGGCTTTTAAGAAATCTAGAAAAATCACCACGAAGGCCAGCGTGTGTATTGCAATAATCAACCAAACCACCCATTCGGTGCGAGCGAAAGACGCATCCAGGCGAACCCACTCGATGGCATAAAACTCGGGCGGCTGTCCCGTCACCGCGATCATCTGATTCGAGACGAAGTCACCAGCCTTCAGCACTGCCGAACCTGCGACAGGCGAAGAAGTGGCTGAAACTGTTTCGACACCTAAATCCGCTGCCAAAAT
>CANGGL010000008.1 GCA_947453465.1 Microbacteriaceae bacterium
CGCACTGACCAACCTAGGTCTAGGCGAGGCAAAGGCTCTTGTTGACGGTGCACCTGCAACCGTTCTAGAGGGCGCAAACAAGGACGCTGCTGAGAAGGCAAAGGCTGCTCTAGAGGGCGCTGGCGCAAAGGTTGTTCTAAAGTAATAACCTGCTTCACAGCTGAAAACCCCGTTCGACTTCGGTCGGGCGGGGTTTTCTAATACCCGGGCAGAATTGTTTCCCTTCGAACTACGGAGTTTGTGGTGGTGGCAATCACGAAGGTTGTAGAAGGATTTATTAGGAAAACATGGGGTTAACCCCAAGTCCCCCAATCGGGGGACCGACTTCAATCTAAACTTGAAGGTTGTTCGGGTTTGCCTTGGCGTACCCGAAACCATGAACCGTCTCGCGGAAGGAGTTTAGATGAAGCTACCGCTTCTCGCTAACTTCCGTGCGCTCTCGAAGGCCGGTCGAAAGCGCCAAGTTGGCGCTATCTCACTGGGATCTATGGCCCTAATCGGAATGGTTTTAGCCGGCAATATTCTGGGCGGCTCGGCTGCCTCGGCAACCACAATTCGCTCAAGTTCAAACAACGATGCCTGCACCGCAGACGTCGGCAACACCAGCTATGCTGCAGTAACTCAAAATGGCGACAACTGCATTGTGACAGTCACCGGTTCGACCACCGTAACCATACCTACTTATGTAACTTCGGTTGGAGTGATCGCCGTCGGTGCCGGTGGTGGCGGTGGCACTGACGGAGGTGTTGGTGGTGCAGGTGGTGAAGTTCGTTACAGCAGCGCACAAGCTGTGACCGGTGGAAGCATCGCGACTGTGACCGTGGGTGCCGGTGGTGTCGGAGGCAACTGGTCGAACGCAACTGGTGCAACGGCCGGTGGCGCTACCACTATCACCGGTGCAATGACTTATACCGCGAAGGGCGGTGGCGCCGGTGGTGGTTGGCAGGTCGCAACGGCATCAGTTGGTGGTTCGGGTGGATCCGGAGGCACGGGAGCAAATGGCGGCAACGGTGGCATCGGCCCAATCAACCCAAACGTTTCAGTAATCACGATCGGTGCTGCCGGTGCGGCAGGCCCATCGGTTGGAATTACCGGCGTCTCTGCACGCAACTATGCAGGCGGTGGAGGAGGTGGAACCTGTTACAACGGGCAAAACGCAATCTCGGCCGGTGTTCTAGGTGCCGCCGGTGGAGCCGGTGGTGGTGGCCGAGGCTCAAACTATCACTTCAACCTCGATGACGTAACAACCAATAACCTAGGTGGAAGCTTTGGTCACCCGGGCAGCTTCTATGGTGCCGGTGGTGGTGGAGGTATGGCTTGCGACGCCTATGCCTCCGGTTCCAACGGAACTTATCAGCGCAACCCGGGTGGTGCTGGTGCCGCCGGCGCGGTAATCATCACGTGGACCGAAAATAAGAGCTCGGTTACTCAAGCCCCAGCTTTCTGTTTTGCTAATGCTGCCGAGGCATGCGGTACGGCAGCCAAGGTTCAACTTCAGACCACTGCAGGCACCTCGCTTGCCACTGCAAACGTCCCAGTCACCTTTGCGCTCAGCTCCATTGGAACCCCGGCCGGCACGGTAACCGTCAACACCGATGCAACCGGTCTGGCAACTTTTAGCAACATCTGGGTCACCGGCGCACAGGTTGGTAATACTGTCACGTTCACTTTTGAATCACCCGGTTACCGAAACGCAACAACCACCCTCACGCTGGTTGGCTATGCCGAAACCTTGAACGTGGTTGCCGGCTCAACCGACACTGCCGGTTATTTCAATGGAAATACAGGTGTCTGGATTGCCACAGCTCCGGCATCCAGCATTTCGATTACGACCCTACAAAATCAACTGGCACTGCGAGACGTAACTCTGAGAGCCTCTAGCCCACTTTCACCGATGGACAGCACCAAGGGAAATGTGATTTGGAATTCAACCGCGGTGCTCAATGAGGCAGCCACCTCGGCCCGCACCTTGACAATCAGGTCAACTTGTAACTTCCAAATCAACTCGGGCGGGCGCATCTCCTCAACTGGTCAACCGCTAAATGTATTGATTGACACCAACTTTGACAATCTAAACGGTGGTGCCGTCCACATCGATGGCACTGCAGCCGCATACGCGATTGAAACCAATGGCGGTTTCGTCTACATCGGTGGCGGTTCAGCAACCACAACCTGGAATGGCGTAACCGTACCATCGGCGAACGCTGAAGGTTATGCCAACGGAACAGGAATGTGGTGGGGCATTGAACTCGGTGTTAACACCGACATTGCCAACCAGTTGTTGATTAAAACTGGCGGCGGAGCTCTCAAGGCGCAGGCGCTTGGGTGGGCAGCCACAAACGTAAGCAACATTTATGGTGTTGTCTGGGAGTCGGGCAAGATCGACACCGGCACTGGTGCGGTGACAATGGTCGGTTCAACCAATGGAGCGCCAACGGTAGAAACAAATGACAACTTCGGCATCGGCATCGGTGCCAACCATGGTTCAGCAAATGACGTTGCGGTGCTTAGCACCTCGGGCGCAACCAGCTTCACCGGTTCGGTAACCAACCAAACCACCAACTACCAGGGCATCAACATTGCCTACTCTGACTTCGATTCGGGCAGCAGTGCACTGAACTTCACCACCACACAGCGACTGAACTTTGGCGCTTCAAATACCTTCCGTTCGCCTGTGGCCGGCACCTCAACCGGTGGCGACGTGAACGTTTCTGGCGCGATGAGTGGAACTTCAACAAGCGGCGGCGTGACCCTTAAAGCAACCGGCAACGTAGTTCTCAAGGCTGCTGGCGCCATCACCACCCAGGCTCAGCCAGTGACTCTGTGGTCAGACTCAGACAACGCCAACGATGGTGGAATCGAAACCATTAGCGGCAGCACCATTACTTCAAATGGCGGCAACATCACTCTTTCGGGTGGTCTGGACACCGCAACCGGCTTTGCCAAGGGCACCAGCACCACGGCTAATTCGGCTTTGGGCTATAGCGGAATCGGCCTGGCGGGCGCACTCTCATCGGGTGTTGGAAACATCGTCATTCGTGGTCAGGATTCAAGCGGCAAGGGCACTAACTATGGCTCGGGAGTTGAAGTAGAGCGCACCGCAGCAATCACATCGACCACCGGATCAATCTCGATCACCGGGCAGACCAACGCGTCAAACGTAGAAACTACTCAGTGGCACGACGGTTTGATCATCGGAAACGTTGGCACCGGCTCGCCAACGATTTCTACGACCACTGGTGACATTAATCTGACCGGAACCAATGCTGCTCCAATCACCGCCGGCTTCAGCTTTGGAATTTACGGCACCAGTGTGACCACTACCTCTGGAAACATTTCTATCTCGGGCGCCTCTAACGCCAGCAATCCATTCCAGCTTTACTTCGACGATTCTCGACCGGCAACCATCACGAGCGGCACGGGTAGTGTCAACATTTCCGGATCTACCAACGGGCCAGTTGACAAGTTCCTGGCCGCAACAATTAGTTCGGGAACAGCCGTTCTGGTCCAGAGCTATAAGCCTGTGTTCTCAGCAACAGCCAACTTCACCCTAGGTGGTCTCGGCAACAAGACAGTCGAATCAACTTCGGGCCAGACATCTTTCGGTGCGGCCGTCGACCTTGCTGGATTGACTACGACCGGTAATGGTGGAGTTGTGCGCATCGGGCAAACTACCAACAACTCGGTGATCACAGTTAGCAAGGCGTGGTCGGCGTGGTCAGAAACCTCAATCTATGGTGGCACTTTCAACTTCAATGCCAACGTCACCATTACCGGTGCCGGTAACAAGTTCTTGGCCAAGGCGCGCACTGACATTGGCACCAACACCGGCATCACCCTCCAGACCAATGGTGGAAACCTGATTCTGTGGGCCGACAGCGATAAGGTGGCCGGCACCGTCTCGAATGGTGGCCGAATTTCAATCGGTGGAACCAACACGCTCAAGAGCCAAGGGGGTGGCATCTACCTAGGTGGTGGCCTAGATGATGGTGGTGCTGACGCAACCATAACTTCAGGCAAGGGCGCCTGGTCATCCATGGTTGCCGGGGATGGCATCCCGGATGGCTATGCAGTGGGTCAAAACGCTGCGAATGCCGACTCTGGAATCTTCCTAACCGCTGGCTACTCATTGCTCTCTGGCAATGGCGACGTCTACCTGGGTGCGATGGACTCACCGGTCAACCCAAACAACGGCACGAGTGCAGAGTTGATTCTGACTGCCGGAACCATCGACTCGGGCACCGGCCGCATCGGCATTTGGGGCAAGGCTTCCGCCATGAGTTCGGGCATTTGGAACTACGGCCTGATGCTTCACGGTTACAACGGAGACTCAGTCGATTCTGGTTCGGTCATTACCTCGGCTAACCGAACGGCACAGGCAATCACAATTTATGGTGACTCGAGCGCCAACACCAGCCCTTACGGCCACGGAGTCACAGGAGTAAATTACTCGCCAAAGACGGCTCAGTGGGGTTACAACTCATTGCACATCATGGCAACTGGTTTGAAAGATTCCGCTAACCCAAGCACAACACCGGGCGGAGGCATTAGCGTCACCGGCATCGGTTCCTCAGCGACCAACTCCTACGGTCAAGGAATCGTCTGGCGTTGGGCAGACGTTTTGGCCAAGGATGGGCCAATCAACTTCTCCGGTTATTCAAGTGACACAAATGGTTCATTCAACTCTGCTGGAATCTACCTAGGCGTTGATAACGGCCAGGTAGATGCTCGATTCGGTGCCGCGAGCACCATCTTCGAGGCAACCTCTAAGACTTATACCAATGCTGCTGGAATGGTCACCGACTTCACCACCAGCAACAGCGACATCACGATGACTGCGACCAAGTTCGTCTGCTATGAATTCGCGAATGATCTAGGCAATTCTGGTTACCGATTCAACACCTCTGGTGACATCAAGTTCCAGTCTTGGGGCAATGCCTTCACCACTGAGCAACACAGCACTCACTGGCAATTTGCCAGAATCGCTATCCTCGGCAACCCGCGCAACGTAACCATCGGCAAGCCAACCGAAAACACTTATTACAACTGGTACAGCAACATTGCTGCCACCGGGTCCATCAAGTTCTATACCAGCCAAATTTGGTTCAGTAACGCCGGCGTTCAGTTGACCACAACCATGGCTGCCTCCGGCAACGCGAGTTCACCAAACACCGGAATTCTGATCAAGTCGACTAACAACATAAACCCTGGTGGCAACGGTTTGTTCCAGACCGGTGGCGCAGACATTACCTTCTGGAGTGACTCGGATAACGATGGCTATGGCGCCATTTATCTGGATGGCGGCACGGTCATCAAGTCGAATGGCGGCAAGATCACCCTGGCCGGAGGTGCCGATGATGGTGCTGTGAACAACCCTGAAATTACCGGCCGAACCGCAAATGATGGCTACCCAGACAACTATGCCAACGGCAATAACGGATGGGGGGCAAACGCCGGCGTTGACCTAATTGGCCGCTACAAAATCGCATCATCGAGCGGAACCACCGGAGCAACCGGCGGCGATGTCTTCATCGCGGGCAGAGGTTCGGCGGTAGCCGGCGACGCCGATTACGGCGTGCTGTTGCGCGGTGGACTGATGTATTCGGGTGTTGGAAAGATTGCCATCTATGGCAAGGCCCCGGCCGACTGCACGAATAACTGGCACCGCGGCATCGGAACAGGATGGAACGGTGATGGCGGCGTCACCGACAACATTATTTCTGAGTCAACAGCAACCGATGCCATTGTCATGAACGGTGACATGACCAGCTGCAACAGCGGTGGTTCCGTGGCTTCATTCGCAATTCAGGATTATTACAGCGCTGGCACCAACGTGGTCACTCCAAACGGTGGCGGAATCAAGATTGCTGGCAAGCAGGGAAGTGCCAGTTACTACAACAGCGCCTGGGGCACTGCTGGAAATCAAGAATCAAATATTCTTGAGTTGAACTACTACAACATCCTGTCAAACAGCGGCCCGATCTCGGTCACCGGCACCTGGGCCAATAGCACCCACGGCAACCATGCTGTGCGCTGGAACACCCGCGGCAGTGGGCAGACCAACTATGTTGGCGCAATGACGGCATCAGTTTCAACCGGCCAAACCGAGTATGCAACCATCAGCATCCCGACCAGTACCTCCAATGTGACCGTTTCTGGCGACTCGATTGTCCCTTGGAACGCCAATTTCTGGAACACGGGCGACCTGACCTTCCAGCCGGTCAGCGCGAGTTTCGACCGCGGTCAGGCCTCGGTTGGCTGGGGCGGAGTCTTCCCAAAAACATACAAAAACGTGCTCTGGGGCAAGGCTGGAACACACGGCGGAAATCAAAACTCTGCCAACATTGAAATTCCATCGCTGACGGCAACAGGCAACATCTCGATTTACGGCGGCGGAACCACGCTCCTTGGGTCTCTAAGTACAAACGAAACTTCTGGTACGGGTGTCCTGGTCAAATCGACCACCGATATCGACTTCGCCGACGGAACCTCGGCTGCTCGAAACCAGATTTCGGTAACCGGTGCGAACAGCACGGCCCCAGTCACAATAATTTCAAACGCCGATTTCAGCGGCGGTGGAGCTATTCAAATTGGCAACTACACCGACATAAAGACTCAGGGTGCACCGATTTACATCGGCGGTGCTGGGTCTGCGACAGAGGCCTCCCCGACCGGATATGCCGAGGCCACCAATTCCAGCTATTGCAACGGTGTGGAACTTGGCACCAGCGCTGTGGCAACCGACTCGGTGAAGATTGCGAGCCTCGGCGGTGACATCACCATTCGTGGCAAGAATAAGTACAACGCCGGATCTTGCTTGGGCATCAAGGACTGGTCTGGAACCAACATCAACTCAGGCATCGGCCAACTCACTCTTGAAGGCTCGGCCGTAAACACCACCGGCGGAAACAACGGTCATGCAATTGAGTTGAACTGGAACGGTGGCTTCACCACTACCGTCACCTCGGCTAAGACCACGGGCACCGCAATTTCGATCACTGGAAACTCGAGTGGAGCTTCGACAAACGGGTCCGGTGTCATCTCCTGGAACGGCGCCGCTAACCAGCTTGCAATTTCGGCGACCGGTGGCGGAAATATTGCAATCACTGGCTCGGCTAGCTCAAACACAGGCGTTGCAGTTGGGCTAAACCACTCCAACATCTATGCCTTCGGTGGTGCCATCACCATCGATGGAGGCACGCAGCAGGTTTCCTTCGGAAACACTGGCACGAACATAATCGGCGGCACGAGCTCGACCTCTAAGTCGGGCGACATCACCATCCGTGCCGACAAAATCGCTACCGGTACACCGGTTGCTACTTTCCAAAACGCTCCCAACGTTTACTTCATCAGTAACGCCGCAAGTTTTAGTGGTGCTCAAACTTTTGGCACCGGCCTAGCCGTCAATGGAATCGGTTACCTGCAGTTCGGTAAGAGCACAAACACCGCTGACCTAAGCATCGCAGGAGCCAATACAGTCGCCGGCAACATCGATGTGACCGGTGGAGCAGTAACGCTAAGCGCAACTCAGACCACGACAAATAACGGAAACTTGACCGTAAAGGGAACTGGCGCCGTGACTATCTCGGCTGCCCAAACCATCGCCGGAGACATCACCGCAACCGGCACATCGGCAACCGGTTCGGGCGTATTCAATGCAGCAGGTGCCAACGGTATTGCTCTGACGGCAACTGCCGGCAACGTCTCGGTCACGGCAAACCAGATCACCTCGGCCGCCGGAGCGAGAATCACCCACAAGGCGACGGGTTGGGTCGGCGACACAGCCGCGGCCACATTGAGAACTAATGCCGGCAAGATCGTGTTCTGGTCTGACTCAGATTCAACCAACGGTGGAATCATCGCGTTGCAGTCATTCGTCTGTACGGCACCTACTGGAACACTTTGTAACTCAACCGCCAACACCGGCGGCGCAGACATTATTATCGGCGGTGGTGCGGCCTCGACCGCCGACGCAACAGTTCCTGGTGGCTATGCCACCGGACAAGGATCTGCCGCGAGAACTGACACCACCGGTGTGCAGCTTGGCACCTTAGGAACCGGCTCGACCGGCCCAAGCATTTACAGTGCCGGCGGAAACGTCAGCGTTATG
This sequence comes from Microbacteriaceae bacterium, assembly GCA_947453465.1. Taxonomy (GTDB): domain Bacteria; phylum Actinomycetota; class Actinomycetes; order Actinomycetales; family Microbacteriaceae; genus Rhodoluna. Next base: position 8,111 of record CANGGL010000008.1, read on the forward strand.
GGCCAGTCATTCGTGACGACAGGTTCAACTACCGACTGGACTGGCGCGGTAGCAGTCATGGGCGGAACCAAGATTTATGCCGGTGTTGGCAAGATTGCTATCTTGGCAAAGAACTCATCGGCGAGCTCCAACAACACCAATACCACCGTCGAATTCAACGCCTGGGGCGGCACGACCGTCTTCCAGTCGAGCAACACCGCTGCCGATTCAATCTCAATCAAGATGCCAGCTGTTTCGACGAGCGCAATCGCGTTTGCGCCAAACGCAGGCACCGAGTTCATCAACTCGGCTGGCGGCGGTGTGCTGCTGCAGGGCAACACCTTTGATGCATCTAACAAATTGAAGTTCAGCGTCACCGGCCCGATTGTCATCGAGCCGACAGACGCCTCATTCACAAATGCCTTTGACTTCGATGCCGACTTCACCTTCGGCGCCAACCCATCTGGTTTGCGTTTGGGCAAGGACGGCAACGGCTCGAACGTGACCATCAGCACCGCGGTCACCTCAACCGGCAAGATCGATGCCTATGGTGCCAACGTCTACCCGAACGCAAACCTCACGGTTTCGACCGCCAACCAGATTTTCATGAAGGCATCAAACAACGTTGTTGCCAACGCCAGCCGCACCTTCTCCACTGCCGGCGGCCCGCTAACCTTCTGGGCAGACTCTGACGCCAACAAGTCTGGTCGCATCGAAATCGGTGGCAGTGGTTCGATCAGCACCTCAGGTGGCTCAGTCACCCTTGCCGGTGGCGCCGACGATGGTGGCACAATTCTTGAGGCTGGCCGCAGCTCGGCTGATGCCCAGCCTGATGGTTATGCCTGGGGTAACGGCACGGCCAACAGCGATATTGCTCTAATTGGCGTTCAAATCAGCGTGTTGACTTCCATCAACTCTGCTGGTGGAAATGTCTTGATCGCGGGCCGCGGTGCCAACCTAACTACATTCACCGGATCAAAGGGTGTTCGCCTTGAAGCCGGTGTCTCAGTTGCAGCCGGTGCCGGCAAGGTGCACATTTATGGCCAAACCAATGGAGCGGGAACAGTGGCCGGCTCATTTGCTTCGGGTATCGAACTACAGGGTGTCAGCACCGCAGATAACACTAAGTATTTGAGCATCATTAGCTCGAACACGGCTGCTGACGCGATAGTTATCGTTGGAGATTCGTCGGCGACCACCACTGCAAATTCACCAGGTATTTCCACCATCTCATGGGCAAACCGCACTGGCGGCGGCCCCCGCAACGTGATTGCCAACACTTCATCGGGTGGCGTTACTTTGACCGGTCGCTCCGGAAACCTTGCCAACACTTCACTGACCGACCTGATTGGCGACGGTCTAGAACTAAATGGTTCTGCTGTGCTGGCCAAGAGTGGGCAGATCACACTGAACGGTGACAGTGCCGCCCCAACTTCGAGCCTGTCTTATGGTCTCTCGTTCAACCACACCACCTATGCGCTGAGTGGCGTGAACTATGCCGCTGTTTCGTATATCGGCTCGCAGCCAACCACCACGATCAACACCGTTGATATGTCTACTTCGACAGCAAACGTCGTCATAACGGCCGACTCATTCCTAATTGCTCAGCCGACCTTGTATGCCACAACCATCAACACAGCCGGAACTGTAAAGGTGCAGCCCGGTGCAAACGGTGCGCTCATCCAGTCATTCGACCGCGCCAGTGACACCGGCGCCTTCGCGTTTAGCAACGTGACCGGCTTGACCATTGGTCAGTCTGGGCTGAATGGAACCGTGTCAGGTGCAACGCAAAACAGCGCGGATGTCACCGTTTCGAATGCACTCTCAATCGCAGGCCCAATCGAAATTTATGCGGGCAACATCAATTTGAACGCCAACCTCATTTCGAGTGCGGGTGCGTCCGGTATTCGCCTCAAGGCAACCGGCTCGATCGTCTCGAACGATGGCGTCAGCGCCACACCGCGCCTAATCAAGTCGACCTTCGCTAACGCTCCGGTGACTCTCTGGTCTGATGCTGCAAACACCGGCTTCGGTCGAATTGGTCTCGGTGCCTTCAATAACATCACCACGGTGGGCGGCCGAATCACTCTTGCCGGTGGCCTCGATGATGGCGGCACTGTCAGCGGAATCGTGGCTTCTACCGATGTCGCTGCCGACGGTTATCCGGATGGTTATGCCCGCGGACTAGGTTCGGGTACTGCCGTTGGTTCAAACTCAGGCGTTTACATCGCAACCATGGGTAAGTTGAGCTCCGGTGGCGGAGACATCTTTGTTGCCGGTCAAGGCTCGCAGGCATCGGCAACCACAGACCAGCAAAACGGCATCCAGGTTCGCAGTTCATCCATCGATTCCGGCGCCGGCCGCGTGCACATCTTGGGAAAGACCACATCGACGACGGTAACTTGGTCGCGAGGTATCTTCTTCGACACCAGCGACACCGCAAACGTTGCACCAAACATTGTGACTTCGGCAAACACCACATCTGCGGCAATCATCGTTCAGGGCGATGCTTCTGCGGCCACCTCAAACGGAGCATCTGGAATCCTGGCATTCCACGGCCAAGGTGGCAGCAACAGCACCACACTCGGCACGCGAATTTCTGCGACCGGTGTTGGCGGTGCGGTAACCGTAACTGGAAAGGGTGGCTCAAGCAGCACACTTGACGCCTCGGCTACCAACCCACGTGGAGATGGTCTCGAACTCAACTTCACCGACATCATTGCTAAGAGTGGTCAGATAACTCTGACCGGCACCACCGGGACCACCAGCAACATGGCCGGCATCAGCTTTAACCGACGCCCGATAGTGAGCAACTTTGTAAACATCGGCAAGGCACCAACGGCCGTAGCCAATACCCCGACTGCCACCGACGTCAGCGCCTCGAGTTCAAACATCGTGGTAAATGCAGACAAGATTTATAACAACAGCGCCTATTTGGCCACATTTGGCACCACCGGCACCATTGCCATTCAGCCAATTTCTGACAGCTTTGGCACTGCATTCACCACCGCTGGTATGGCCTTCGGTGCCACTGCAACCGGCCTGAACCTCGGTAAGGCTGGCAACACCGGCGCGGTTAGCTCGGCTGTGGCAACCACGGTCAACGGCCCGGTCAACGTCTGGGGTGGCGCTGTCGCTATTCTCGACAACCTGACTTCATCGGCTCCTACGCGCGCGGGGCCAGCCGATCAGCCATACATTTTGATCAACGGTTCAACCAGCCTCAGCGTCGCCACCGGCAAGTCGGTTAGCGCGTCGGCTGGCAACAACGACATCGCCTTCATCACCGACTCACTAACCCTGTCGGGCACCGTCACTGCCGGCACCGGAGCGGTTGAAATTTCAACCTCCACGGCCGCTAAGCCAATTCGCCTTGGCGCCACAACCGCTGGTTCTTTGTCTATCGACCAGGCCATGATCAGCGCCATCACCGCAGATATTTTGCGCATCGGTAACACCAATTCGGGCGCTGTTACGGTGGCCGCAGACATCACGCGCAACACCGGCACTCAGGCCACCCTGCACATTCGAAGCGGCTCATCGGTCACTGCCAGCGCGAACAAATTCACCGTGCCAAACCTCGCAGTCGAGGCGGGTGCGGCAATCTCGCTCTCGGGCGCAAATGCCGTCACCAAGCTGGCCCTGAACACCACGGCTACTGGTTCAACCGCGGTCACCTATGTTCAGGCCACCGGCACCAGCTTCACGCCTGCAGCCGTTGACGGTGTAATCCCTAAGTATGGAGCGGCTTCGGCTCTGACCCTGAACAACGTACCGGTCCTAACCCCTGCGGTTATTTACCAGAACGCGCTGATCTCACCGAACCCACAGGCAACAATCGTTGACGCCTATGGCATCGCGCTATCGGCGCAAAACTCAACCAACGCCAGCTATGTGATCACGGCCAACGCGCCAACCGGCTGGACTGCAACCGGAAACAGCAAGACCGCTTCGGCTGGCTCGGCCACATTCGACGGCTTGAAGATAACCGATGGTTTTGGTCAGTCGCCGGTAACCTTCAGCTTCGCCGCGGCATCGGCAACCACCGTTAGCATCGCCACTACGGCCACCGGAACCTACGACCTGCAGATCGCCGTCCCAGCATCGTTGTCACTAACTTGGGCCACCCCGACCGTGCGTGCCGGTAAGACTGTGACCGGCTCGGCTGTGCCGACCATTCAGTTCAAGGATGCCGGTGGCAATAACATCACCGCCGGCCAGTATGCAAACGGTTCGAGGGCGCACGTTGTGGCAACCATCACCGGTGCCAACGGTGAGATTGTTGCTGGCGACAGCGTGGATGCGGTTGACGGACTCGCGACATTCAGCAACCTAGCCATCGGTGGTGTGGTCGGCCAAAACTACACAGTCAGCTTCACACTGGTGATTGCTCAGGCCACCAACGTGATGCCGGCAACAGTCAGCACCTCAATCAGCAACTTCACCGTCACGGCCGGTGACCCGGCCAAGCTGAGCGTCTCTCAGCAGCCTGGAAACATCATTGCAAACGCCTCATTCTTGCCTGCGGTTCGTGTTGAGGTTCAAGACCGCTGGGGCAACGTGGTCACCACCGATACCTCGGCCGTGACCGCAAAGACCTTTGCTTCAGCCGACACCACCGAGACCGTGGTTGAAACTGCATCCGCCGTGAATGCGGTGAGCGGTGTTGCAACCATCTCTGCGCCTGGTTTCAAGAAGGCCGGTGACTTCAAGATTCTGTTCAGCGATGGCTCGCTCACGGCATCGCGTTCAACCTCATTCAACATCAAGGCGGCCAACCCGGCCAAGGTAATCTGGCATGCTGGCAACACGGTAGTCGGCGGAGTCTCGCGCACCGCACTTGGCACTCAGCCGGTTCTTGATGTTCTCGACGCCTATGGCAACCTCGTGCTAGATGATTCATCGACAAGCGTTACTTTGGCAGCCGATGTCGTTGGGGCCGGCGGCTTGGTCAACACCACAACCGGTGCCACCAAGAAGGCCGTAAACGGTGTCATCACTTTCGACGCCTTGACCCTTGGCGCCAAGGAAGCCACCTATAAGTTGCGCGTTGCTTCAGCCAGCAACACCGGCGGTTTCACCATAGATTCGTCAGCTACCGGCTTCAGCAACACCTTCAGCATCAGCCACGGTGCGGCAGCCTCACTGAGTGTTGATGTGGCAGCAGATGGTTACGTGCCGGCAACCGGAGCAGCGGTTCTAACCGGGGGAGCCCGCGCGGGTCTAGCGTTTGGCAAGGCGCCGGTCATCCGTGTGCTTGACCTCGACGGTTCAACAGTGACCGATGCCACCGGCTCGGTAACAATGACTGCAGCCGGCTTCAACGTAATCGGCTCAGCTAACGCCAGTGTTTCTTCTGGTCTCGCGAGCTTCGCTGGCAACGGCGTCGGAATCTCGGGCCTAATCTCAAGCAACGCGACGCTGACTTTCACCCTCGGCACTGGCCAGTCGGCGCTCTCGGTGAACCAAACCGCCTTGCCGTTGAAGGCTGGTTTGGCAACCAAACTTGCCGTTGAAACTCAGCCGGCAGCGGTTGTCGCCGGGGTCAGCTTTGCCAACGCAGTGACAATTTCGGTGCGCGACGCATTCGACAACATTGTGTTGGTTGACGCCTCGAGCATAACCCCGAGCCTGGTTGATGCCGGCAATATTTCAACCGTCATCGATGGCACCAAGAGTGCGGTTTCGGTTTCTGCAGGCACCGGTGTCGCAACCTTCACCGGCCTCAACTTCAGCCGCTCAGGTGCGTTCAAGATTCACTTTGTCGACGGTTCACTAACCGCCGCCGACTCAAACACCTTCAATGTCACAGCGGCCGCCGCGCACCACCTGGCCTGGGTGACTGACCCGCAGTCAACCGTTGCCTCGCGCGTGGCCATGACCGCTGTTCCGGTCATTGAAATTCAGGATGAGTTCAACAACCGAGTGGTTGCCGACAGCACCACCTCGGTGGCTCTGAGCCGAACCACCGGCAGCTTCAACACCTTGACCGGCAACGTGGCCACTGCAAACGGTGGTTTGGTGACTTTCACCGGCCTTACCATCGGTGCTTCGACCGGAAACTACACGCTTAGCGCAGCCGCAACCGGCCTACTGGCACCGTCTCGCTCCTCGAACTCATTCGCAATCACCAACGGTGCAGCAACCTCGCTAACCATCAGCACCGATGCCAGCGATGCTAAGGCCGGCCTTGCACTCGGGGTTCAGCCTCAGCTGGTTATTCGTGACGCAGATGGAAACCCGGTCACCGGCCTAACCGCAACGGTGAAGGCTTCGGTAGTTGGTCTAAACGTCAACACCGCAAACACCGATACAGTTGCGGTCGACGCCAATGGTCTTGCCAACTTCACCGGTTCTAACCTCGGGTTCAACGGCCGTGTGATCACCGGCGGTTACACCATCGCTTATGAGGCAACCATCGCCGGTCAGTCAACCAAGCTCTACGCCAGCGCTCCATTGGCCCTGACCGCCGGAACCGTCACCAAGTTGGTCATCACATCGCAGCCAACCACCACAGTCTCACAAATTGCCTTCAGCCCGGTGGTGAAGGTTGCGGTCAGGGATGCCTTCGGCAACAACAAGCTTGATTCAGGCATGACCGTCAAGGTTGCTCTGGGTAACGGAACCGATGGCGGCGACATCGCTGGTGTGCCAACGGTTTCGGCGTCGGTGGATGCTGCTGATGGTGTGGCAACCTTTACCGGTTTGGCCTTCCAGCCATCGGGCTCATTCAAACTTCACTTCAGCGATGTTGCGGTTGGTACCTCGGTTGCCGACGCCATTTCGAGCCAATTCACCATTCAGTCGGGCACACCGACTCAGGTGGCTTGGACATCCAACTCTTCGTCAACCGTCACATCGCGCGGCGCTTTCACCCAGACTCCAGTGCTTGAGGTTCGCGACCAGTTTGCCAACAAGGTGGTTGGCACCACGACTACCACCGCAACCATCAAGGCCGTTTCAAACGATGGTTTCACCACGCCAATCTTCATTAGCGGCAACACCGCAACCTCTTCAAACGGAATCATCGAGTTCCCTAACCTACGAGTTGGCGCCAAGGCTGGCAGCTATCACTTTGAGGTTGACTCGGTCACGAACTCGGTCACCGCAAACGTCATCGCGACCCCAACGGTTGCTTCAACCGCAAACTTCACCATCACCTTCGGTGTGATCGGCAAGCTTGAAGTGGCAACCAAGGTCGGCACCGCTGCCGACTCGTCAGATGCTGGTCGCGCGGGCATCACACTAACTCGCCAGCCAATGGTTTACGTCGAAGACCTCGATGGCAACGTGGTTACCTCACTGAGCGCCGGCAACATTCAGGCGTCGATCACCGGAGCCGATGTTCTTGGTTCAACAGGTGTTGCCGCCGAGGCAAACGTGGTCAGTGGCGTTGCCCAGTTCAGCGGTGTCGTCATCAAGGGCGCTGCGGGCACCTATGACCTGAACTTTGCGCTCAGCACCAACTCGGCAATCACCGTGGCTCAGGCCGGCTTCCAGTTGAAGGCCGGAACCGCAACCAAGATGACCATCGAGACGCAGCCTTCAGACATCGTTGCAGGCAATACCGTGACGCCAAAGGTTGCCCTGCGCGATGCTTGGAACAACGTTGTCGATAACTCGACTGCCTCGATTTCGACCAAGATTGTTGACTCAGCTTCGGGCGTCGATGTTCAGGCTGGCCAGTTCAGTGGCGGTGCCACCGGAACCTTGGCTGCAACTGCCGGAATCGCCGACTTTGCCTCGGCAAACTCGTTGAAGTTCACCAAGGCTGGCTCGGTGAAGTTGGTCTTCACCGCCGGTTCAATCTCGGTCACCTCATCGGCCTTTAACATCACCGCAGCGGCTGCCGCAAAACTTGCCTGGTCAACTCAGCCGAGCGCAGCCGTCACCGACCGTGCGGTCTTGGCTCAGGGGCCGGTTCTGGTCATCCAGGATGAATTCGGCAACCGTGTTCTAACCGACTCAAGCTCTTCGGTCACCCTGAAGACCAACGAATCTAACCGTTACCTGGCCGGCAAAACCGCAACCGCTATTGCCGGTTTGGTTGCCTTCCCGAACCTCGCCATCGGTGGAACCGCGGGCACCTATACGTTGTTGGTTGAATCGACCACCAACTCGTTGATCCAGACTCGATTCGCCACAGTCTCGTCAGCATTCCCAATCAACTCAAACGGCATCGTATTGACCTACGGCGCCGCTTCGAAGCTTTCAATCGCAACCCTTGCTGGCAGCTCGACCGATGCCGCAAACGCAGCCACGGCAAAGGCGGGCAAGGCCTTCACCCGCTTGCCAATCGTGGTCATCCAAGACATCGATGGCAACACCGTTGACACCACCGACAGCGTCAAGGTTTCGGCAACCGGCTTTACCCTGAGTGGCACCACAACCGTGGCCGCAGTGAACGGTGTCGCCACGTTCGGTTCGGGCTTGGCGGTGGCTGGCACTGCCGGTTCAGTCAGCCTGAGCTTCTCGATGGTTGGCAACGCGGCAATCAACGAGGTGCAGAACCTGACCCTCGGTGCCGGCGATGCCACCAAGCTTGCACTAACTAGCCAGCCTCAAGACGTGGTTGCTGGTGAAAGCTTTGCGAGCCCGGTTTTGGTTCAGGTTCAGGACGCCTGGGGCAACCAGACCGGCGAGGTTGTCGCGGTCAAGCCGACCCTTCTAAACGCTGTCTCTGGCCGTTCGGTCAAGTTGGACACTGCCGCGGCTGTCTCATCGGTTGCCGGTCTTGCCACCTTCGCAGATGCCAAGTACACGGTTTCGGGCACCTACAAGCTTGAATACTCGGTCGCGAACAGCTCGATTATGCCAGTGGTTTCATCCACCTTCCGCATCTCTGGTGCTGCGCCGAGCAAGATGGTTTGGTCAACTCAGCCAGGTTCGTCACTAACCAGCATCGATGTTGCATCGCGACAGGCATTCGGCTTGATTCCGGTGCTACAGGTTCAGGATGCCTTCGGCAACCCGGTTGCACCTTCTTCAACTTTGCGGGTGACCTTGTCGTCGCCGAACGCCGCTTCAGGCAGCGCGGGCACCGTGGTTTCGGGTGGCGCTCAGGATGCCAGCTCGGGTTACCTAACCTTTAGCGGCTTGAGCGTTGCGGCCACCACCGGCTCATATAAGTTGCGTGTTGCCCAGGTTGAGCTTGCCGGCCAGATCGTCACCTCGATTACCGCTCCAGACTCAGCGGCCTTCAACATCATCCACGGTGCTGCTCACCACCTAGAGGTTGCCACCCCGGCTGGTCGCGCGGTTTCCACTAACGGTTCAACCGCTTATGTTGCATCGTCTGATGCGGCTTTCGATGTTCAGCCGGTAATCCGTGTGGTTGATGCCGAAGGCAACTTGGTTAGCAACAGCACCGCTGAAATCACGGTCTCGGCCAGTGGTTCGGCAACCGTGTTCGGTGCTGGCAACACCATTTCGCGCGCGGCAACTGCCGGCATCGCTGACTTTGGCGCTAGCACCTCGGTTGGCCTTGGCATCGGTGCAGTTGCCGGCAGCTATGAACTCACTTATTCGGTTGTCGGTAACCCATCAATCTCGGGCACCCAAGCCGGGCTGCAATTGAAGGCCGGCGCCGCCACAAAGATTATGGTTGGTACCCAGCCTCAGGACATCGTGGCTGGTGCATCATTCACCGCAGGGCTGTCGGTAAAGATCACCGACAACTATGGCAACGTCATCAGTGATTCGACCGCCTCGGTAACCCCATGGTTGGTCGATGCAGTCACGGGCGCTGACCTTCAGTCACGCACCGCGGCGACTCCTACCAATGGTGAAATCGACTTCTCGGCCCTAACCTTCACCCAGGCTGCCATTGCCAAGATTGAGTTCCGGTCAGCCGGCCTAACCTCTGCGCTGAGCACCCAGTTTGAGGTCAGCCCAGCTGCCGTCTCAAGCGTTTCTTGGTTGGTGAACCCGGCCTCCGAGGTGACTTCTGGTGCCGAGCTAAACCGTGACCCAGTGGTTGCTCTTCTAGACAGCTATGGCAATCGCGTGGTTGCCGGCAACTATGACGTAACCGTCACCGCCCGCAACAAGAACACCAACGCCCAGATTGCCCCGGCCGCCGGCGCAACCGAGGTTTCAAAGCTTGGCGTCGCAACCTTCAAGAGCCTGATCATCAACGCTCCGGTCGGTACCTACAACCTATTTGTGACCGGAATTTCAGCCCACACCGGAGCCATCCCGGCCTACTTCAACCGTGCGGCTGTGTTGCGCGCGCTCTCGACGATACCGAGCAATGCCCCGGCTTCTTCTGACATCAACCTGGTTCACGGTGTTGCCACCAAGCTGGTCATCGATGTGCCGGCTGCAACTGCCAAGGCTGGTCTAAAGTTTGGCACCGAGCCGGTTGTCACCGTGCGCGATGCTGCCAACAACGTTGTCTCTGACTTCACCGGCCGCCTGCAGGTTGCCGCCGTTGGTGCCGACCTGATTGGCAAGACTTACCGCGATGTAACCACCGGCGTTGCCGACTTCTCTGCCGATACCATCGACCTCGGTCTAGCTGGTCACGTTGGCACCGTCACCCTGGTTTACTCGGTCAAGGACATGCCAAGCCTCGGCACCATTTCTCAGGATGTTCAGCTAACCGCCGGCGCAGCCAAGAAGTTGGTTGTATCTTCAGACGCCAGTGACTTCAGCAACGGCATCATCGCCGGTGAAGGCTTTGCTCACGCGTTGACGGTTGACGTTCAAGACAACTATGGCAACCCGGTCTCCGGTTCGAGCGTCTCGGTTCACGCCGTGCTTCAGGATGTAGCGGGCAACCTGACCGATGTGGTCGGCGCGACCCAGACCGCCACCACCGGAACCTTCGACTTCACTAACCCAGGCCTCGATGGTCAGGCGAAGAGGTTCACCGTCGCCGGAAACTACACGATTAGCTTCGAAGTTATTGGCGGGGGAATCACTTCGGTGACCACCAGCGCATTCAAGATTTTGCCTGCCGCAGCCACCAAGCTTGGTTGGGTTGGCTCGACAGTCTCGGTCAAGAACCGCGCCGCAATCGTCAACGGTCCGAAGCTTCAGATTCAGGATGCCTTCGGCAACCTGGCCGGGCCAAACTATGCAACCACTGTGACCGTGGTTGCCGAGCCAGTTGCCGGCGGCGCATCTTTGCCGGTTATCGGTGGCACCAACAAGACTTCGGTCAACGGTGTTGTTGACTTCAGCGGAACCTCAATCGCTGGCCTTGCAGGAGACTACAAGCTAAAGGTGACTGCTTCGAGCATCACCAATTCGGCTGGTTTGGCGCCTTCGAGCATCGACACCAACGATAAGTCGGCTGTCATCTCCATGGCTGCCGGCGCTGCCGCCAAGTTGGTTGTCGTGCGCGAGGCCGCCGGTGCTGCATCGGGCGTGGCATTCACCACTCAGCCAAAGGTCATCATCGCCGACATCGATGGCAACACGGTTGATGCATCAGATCCTGCCGCCACGGCAACCGTAACCATGTCGACCAACGCTGCCGGCATGATTGCCAACAGTGGTTTGGCAGCCACCAACGGCCTCGCCAACTTCGAAGGTTCTGGCGCTTCGCTCGGCATTTCTGGTCTTGCCAACTCAACCGGTTACTCTCTGACTTACTGGGCTACCTACGATGTGGTCGAGGGTGGCAGCACCATTCGCAAGACCCTTTCGGTCGGCCAAGCATCGCTAGTGCCTTTGGCTGCCGGCCCGGCCTTCAAGCTGCGCATTGTCACCCAGCCAACCCAGATGAAGACCGGCAAGACTTTCGACTCTGCCCCTGAAGTTGAGGTTCTTGACGTCTCGAACAACCGCGTCTCGACCAGCGGAATTGCGGTAACGGCAACCCTCAAACTTGCCGGTACCAACGCCTCGGTCATCGACGGTTCGGCGACCAGGTCGGCCAACACCACTGCTGGCTTGGCGAGTTTTGGCACCACCGGCTTCCACGCGGCAGTCAACACGTATCAGTTGGAATACTCGGCAACCGTCGGCTCAACCGTGCTCAACGTTGCCCTTTCTGACCAGTTCAAGATCACAGCGGGCGATGCCACCAAGATCACGGTTGACCAGCAGCCTTCGGCTTCGAGCCAGGCCCTGGCCGCCATCGTTGCCGGGTCAACCCTTGGCACTTCAAACAAGCCGATCATCACCCTGCGCGACGCTGACAATAACCCGGTTCTAGACACCGCTTTCTCGGTGGCGGCTGCCTTGCGTCAGAGCGGCAGCGTGCTTTCGGCAACCAGCTCATGGGATGGCGTTGACTTTGATCGAGTAAGCGGAGCCACCGCTTCGGTTCGAGCTGGCGGAATTACCGGCCAGGCAAGCTTCAGCGCGATGAAGGTAAACGCCTTGGTCGGAACCTATGGTCTGCGTTTCACCGCGACCGTCGGCGGTTCAACTTTCAGCGCCGACAGCCTCGACTTCACCGTGACACAGGCAGTCGCCGACAACATCGGTGTCTACCAGGCGGCGGATACCGCAAAGTCAAGCGTGGCCTTCGGAACCCAGCCAATCATCCGGGTTTACGACAAGTTCGGTAACTTGGCCACCGGTTTGGCCACTGCTCCATCAATCACCATGTCGGTTTCTACCGGTGCCTCTGCCTACAGTCTGGATGCCACCAACGACACCTATGCCTCGGGTCAGTACAACTTCATCGGTGAGGGTATTCGCGGAATCGCGAGCACCACGCCTTACACCTTGACCTTCACGGTAACCGGCTCGGTCACCGACTCTGTTTCGCAGACCGTGGTGCTTGCTGCCGGACCAGCGGCTCAACTTGGAATTGTCAACCAGCCTGGCGGACCGTTTGCTAGCGGTGTTGACGTCATGCCGCACCAGCCTGTTATTGAAATTCAAGACATCGATGAAAACCGTGTTCTTGGCAGTATCGCAACAGTGCGTGTTATTCCAGACAGTGTGAATTCGGTACACGGAAAAATCGGAACCACTCAGCATCCTGACGGCACCGAAGTCGTGTCCGTTGACGCCGTTGATGGAACAGCAACTTTTGCGGGACTCTATTACAGCGGCAACGTAGATGAGGTCAACACTCTTACCTTTACTTCTACGTTGACCAATGGCGCTGTTGTGAGTGCTTATTCAGACCCGATCAACTTCACCCACGGCCCTGCGGCGCGGGTCTCAATCGACAGCACCGACACCGTTGCAGTTGCAAACGTGATGACTGGTCAGGTGCTCAGTGCACAGCCTCGCGTGAGGGTGCTTGACGCATCTGGCAACTTGGTCTCCACCAACAGCTACAGCCGTGTTCAGGCAACAGTGGTCGAAGCCGGAGCAACGCTCTCCGATGGCGTCACCAGCGGAACGCTAGCCAATGCGATGTTCATCAATCACGGCGTTGCTCAGTTCTCCGGGTTGGCTCTGACCGGCCTGCCGAAACAGCCTTACACCTTGCGTTTTACGCTTGTGAACCGCAACGGTTTGAAGATTCAGGGCACCCAGTCGCTTGATGAAGGTGGCCTCCAGCTCACCCACGGCAAGGCTGCCAAGCTGCACATTCTTTCTGGCGCCACCTCGGCTGACGCCGGCAAGGATTTTGCTACTACATCGAACAGCATCGATGTTCAGATTGAGGACCAGTTCGGCAACCCAATTGACGACCTAAAGTATGACGGCGTCAATGTTTCAAGCGCGCTGACTTTGAGTGTTTCGAGTGACGCTCGCGACTCAGCCGGAAACGAAAAGTTGTATGGAGACAAGACCGCAACTCTAAACGCGGCCGGTGTCGCGAGCTTTACCAAGCTTTCGCTGAGTGTGTTGAAGGGCACCTATCACCTGACCTTCTCAAGCAATTACTTGACTGGAACGAGCGATGCCGTTGCCTCGGCAACCCAGAGCCTCGAGGTCCGTCCAGGTTCGCCATACAACCTGCGCATCGACGTTGCTCCGGTTGACGTGGCCTCTGGTGCCAACATGTCGGTGACCCCTCAAGTGACCATCTTTGATAACTCGGGCAACACCCTTGATGCCAGCGACAATGTGGTTGAGGTTGGTGTCTCACTCAGCGATGGCAGCAGCTTGTCAAACACCACCTACCGCAGCGATGTCAACGGCACCGTAACCTTCCCGAACTTGCGCTTCACGGCGTTGGCTCGCTCAGACTACAAACTGCACTTCAAGATTCACGCGATCAATGGTGCCGAAGTTGGAGGCATGCTTGATGTCTTCTCAGACAACTTTGCCATCACCCCTGGCGTGGCAACCAAGGTTGAGTGGGTTAATTCGCCGGCTAACGCTTCGGTCAACGGTGATGCGCTTGATTCGACCACCAGCGGCGTCAAGCCAACCGCAATCTTCAAGGATGCCGCCGGCAACCAGGTCTCGCTCGACTCAACCGATAGTCTCGCGGTCACCTCGAGCAACGCAACGCTAGGCAATGCCACGGCAACTCGCGTTGGCGACACCATGGTCTTCGACAACTTAACCATCCGTGGTTTGGTGGGCACCAAAGACCTAACTTTTGCGGCCAGCCACGATTCAGCGGCTCTTGCCTGGGTTGGCGCAAGCGCGCTTCAGCAGGTTGTGCTCTCGGTCGGCGCTCCTCACCACCTTGACTTAACCACCGCAGCCTTGGGTGCTCGCAGCGGCATCGCATTCTCGGGTCAGCCTCAGGTCACCATCCTTGACATGGATGGCAACACCGTGATCACCACCGATGCGGTTGACGTGGCAGTTTCGGGCACCGCGGCAACCCTAGCCACACATTCACCTCAGGCTTCGGTCGGCGGCGTGGCAACCTTCAGCGGCCTCACTCTTACCGGCACCGCCGGCAGCTACACCTTGACCTATTCGGTTGGCGGTTTGACCAAGACTCAGACCATCGAGCTGACCGCCGGTCTCGCCGACCACCTTGGCATTCTGGGCAACATGACCGCGGGCGAGAAGATCGCCACCGGCGCAAACTTCACCACCATTCCGACTCTGCGTGCCTACGACGCTTCGGGCAACACTCTTGACTCAACCGACGCCGTTGCCAAGGTCAGCGCTCAGTTGTTGCGCGGCGGCTCGGCTACCTCGGCCGGCAGCTTCGATGCGGCGGTTGACCAGAGCGGCAAACTTGCCTTCCGTGGTCTGCACTTTGTGGCAACCCCGGCCGCCGACTACCAGTTGCAGTTCGCGCTCAAGAATGCGAGTGGCACCGTCATCGACACCCGCAACTCTGAAGTCTTTGAAATCACCCACGCTGCCGCCGCGGGCGTCGAATGGGTAAACCAGCCGGCCGCAACAACCGCAAGCGGCGCGGTCATCGCTGGCGTTGGTTCAACCACACCGAGACTTCGACTAATTGACGCCTATGGCAACCTGGTCACTACCGATGCCTTCGGCGTGACCCACGTTGGCGTGAGCGTCCAGACCGCCACCAGTACCGTCACCGGAATCACCGCAGCGGCCAACGCGCTAACCTTCGACGCGATCGACTTCGCCGGTGGTTACGCCAACGTTTCAAACTTCAAGTTGAATGCCAAGATCGGCTCATACGTGCTGCGATTCAAGGCGCTAAGTGCGGCCAACGCACAGGTTGCTTTCGTCGATGCCAACACCATCACGGTTACACCGGGTGTTGCCGCCGCACTTTCAATCACGCAGTCGGCGATGGGCGCCCAGGTTGGCAAGAACCTCACCACCATGCCGGTCATTGCCGTCAAGGACGCCGATGGCAACACTGTCGCCGCCGCGGCGCAAATCAAGGCGACAATTGGTGGCTACACCGCGCCAAACGCAGGCTCTGGCTCGACTGCTTCTGAGGCCAAGTTCTTCAGCAGCGACTCACAAGAGACCACCATGGATGCGGTTGATGGTGTCGCAGCCTTCGCTAGCATGCGAATCGACGGCAAGGTTGGCACCTACACCCTCACCTACTCGGTCGAGGTCGGGGGAGTGACGTTCACGAAGCAGGAACTCATCGTGCTCGGGGCCGGCGTGGCACACCACATCGCCATCGTTAGCAACCCTGCCAGCGGAGTGGCCAGTGCAACCGCAGGTCAAACCTTCGGCACCGTTTCGGTCGACGTTCTCGACTTGTCTGGAAACAAGGTTTTGAACGACAGCGCCTCAAACATCAAGGCCGAGGTTTTCGCCGCTTCATCGCAGACCGCGGCGACCAGCCAGACCGTAACCACGGTTCTTGGCCGCGCGACTTTCAATGCGCTCGTGATGAACGTGCCAGCTGCGGCCGGTTACACCCTCAAGTTCTCACTGGTTGGCTCAAGCCCTGCCGCCACCGACACCTATGGCAAGACCATAACGGTTGGTGCAAACGCTCCGGCCAAGGTTCGCCTATTGGCCTGGGTGCCGGGCAACCAGAAGAGCGGTGTTGCGTTCACTCTGCAGCCAAAGCTTCAGATCACCGACGCCTATGACAACCTCATCCCGGCCGGCGCAAACGCAACAATCACAGCCAGCCTGCTCAACGCCCCGAACGGCAGCACACTCACGGGTGTCACCACCACCAGTGTTGACAGCACCGATGAGAGTCTCGCTTTCAGTGGACTTAAGCTAAATGCCACGGTCGGTTCATTCACGATTCGCTTCACCGTCTCGGGTGTCTCAACCTCGGGTGAGTCTGTGAACACCAAGTTTGTCGACAGCGCTGCTTTCACCCTAGAGGCGGGCGCTGCTCACCACCTTGTGGTCTCTCGGTCTGCCGCTGGAGCGCACTCAGGCAAGAACTTTGCAACCCAGCCGGTCATCACCGTCCAAGATGCCGAGGGCAACACTGTTTCTGCTTCGAACGGACGAGTGACCGCAGCCATCACCGCGAGCTCCAACGACACCACCGATCAGAGCACGGCAACCTTCGTTGCGGCAACTTCTGCCGACGCCAACGACGGTGTCTTCAACTTCGCAAACCTTGGTTTGAAGGCCAAGGTTGACGACTACACACTCACCTACAGCTATGCGACCGGCCTAGGTTCGCCTCTCACCATCGACCAGCTGGTTTCGGTTGAGTCTGGCGACGCCACTGGTTATCGCATCCTGCACCAGCCAAGCAACTCGGTTATCTCGGGCGACGTCTTCGGGCAGGTGCCAGTGCTGCAGCTGGTTGACTCAATGAGCAACGACGTGAACGACGACAACACCTCGGCTGCAACCGTGGCCCTCGTGAATTCCGCCGGGGCCGCAGCAACCGCAGGCCGCTCGATCACCGCTTCAAACGGTCAGATCACCTTCGCCGGTTTGAAGTATCTGATTGCGCCGGCAAGTGGTTTCAAGTTGCGATTCAGCCTGAATGGATCTCTAGGCGAGGATTCAGACGCATTCGACATCACTCCGGGTAGTGCCGCCAAGATGGTCTTCATCCGTGATGCCGAAGCGAGCCAGACCAACCGCACCGCGATTCACGCAGCCAACGGCAGTGCCATCGCGATTCAGTTGCAGGATGCCAACGGCTATGACGTGGCCGTGGCCGGAATTCACGTGACTGCCTCGCTGAAGAGCGCTACAGCCGCCGTGACCACGCTTGATTCAACCGATGCGGTCTCTGACGCCAACGGTGTTGTGACCCTAACCGGCCTCCAATTGAACGCCAAGATCGGCGACTTTGTTCTTCGATTCACCGCCAGCTCTGCAACCGCGGGCGATGCCATCAATGGCCAAGTTCTAGACAGCGCAACCACAATTTCTCTTGCACCGGGTGCAGCTGCACAGTTGAAGCTAGTCACCGCGGCGGCAGATGCCAAGGTCGGTTACGCTTTCACCACTCAGCCGAAGGTGGCCATCCTTGACGCTGACGGCAATGCGGTTGCCAACAACGATGCTTTCGCTCAGGCCAGCATCGGTGTCACCCTATCGACTCCAAACGGTCACGTGGCCACCTGGTTGGGCGACCACGCCATGAATGCGATCGATGGTGTCGCCGACTTCGCGCAGATGCCAATCAACCTGGGTGCAACTCAGAAGCTTGGAATCTCTGGTTCGGTTGACAGCTATGACCTCACCTACACCCTTGCCGGCAGCGCCGGCCCGCTTTCAATCACTCAGACCGGCCTGGCCTTGGCCGCCGGTGACGCTCACCACATCGAGCTAGACAATAAATCTTCAATCCAGACCCAGGTGGTTGCCGGCGCCAATTTCACCACCGCTCCGGTGCTCAAGGTTTACGACAGTGCAAACAACTTCATCGCCGGTGACAACGCTTCGATGGCAACGGTTCAGTTGCTAAAGGACGGCCTACCGATTGTTGGCCTGGCTGCCTCAACCCCGGTCACAGCGGTCAATGGTCAGATCACGTTTGCTGGTTTGAACTTCACACAGCTGCCTGGCACCGGTTATCGCTTGGACTTCACCCTGCAGAACCCGGCATCGACTGTTTCTTCGAACCCGATTGAAATTAAGCACGGCGTTGCCGACCACCTCGTGATCACCCAGCAGCCTGGTGGAGGCCGAAGCGGCGTTGCGCTGACTCAGCAGCCACAACTTCGTGTTGTTGACGCAAACGGATACGTGGTCGATGGTGACACCAGCACCTCGGTTTCGGCCACCCTGGTTGGCGCCGGCCCGGGCACCGATCTCGTAGCAACCGCAGTCAGCGTTGATGCCTACGGTGACGCCAACTTCACCGATGTGAAGGTCACCGGCGTCATCGGTAGCTACACCATGCGTTTCACCGCCACAAACGCTGGCAAGCCAATCGATACCACCTATCAGACTGCTGACGTATTTACACTTGGCCACGGTGTGGCCGACCACATCACAGTTGCCCAGGCCTCAGGTGCCCGAGCTGGAATCGTCTTCAGCACTCAGCCGGTTGTCACTGTGCGCGATGCCAAAAACAACGTGGTCACCGACACCGCGGCTTCAATTGAAGTCTCTGTCGATGGCACCGATGCCAACTGGATTGCGGACCAGCACACTTTGGCCACCATAAACGGTGTTGCCAACTTCGGCCTTAGCGGCAACGAAATCGGCCTGTTTGGCCCGGTCTCGAGCGGCTACACGCTGACCTATACGTTGGTCACGGCATCGGGCTCCGCACCTTCAGTTACCCAGAGCATTGCTCTAACCGCCGGTGTTGCATTCAAGCTCGAGACCCTATCAAGCTATGAGCCACAGACCGTGGGCGCAGGCATCTCCTTTGCAACCGCGCCTCAGGTTCGCGTTCTTGACCAATGGGGCAACCCGGTTCTAACCGACAACTCGACAACCGCTTCGGTGGCCCTGGTTCACCCGGCTGGCGTCAACACCAGCGAGAGCATTGACACCGCTTCAGACCCGGTAGCCGCACAGAACGGCATCATTACCTTCAGTGGTCTGAAGTATATTTCTCAGCCGGGCACAGGATACAAGCTGATTTACAAGTTGGTTTCGGTTGCAACCCAGCCGGCCGGTGTTCGTTCAGCCGCATTTGAAATCACTCCAGGTGCACCTGCCTCGTTCCGCGTCAGCACTCAGCCTGGCGGCACCGGCGCCCAGGTTTCACGCAGCGGCCTAGTCATGGCGGTTCAGCCAGTTCTTGAAGTGCTCGACAAGTATGGCTTCGTGGTGCGCGACTCGGGCACCCTGTTTACGGCTTCGGTTCTAAATGCCCCTGCCGGTGTAAGTATTGCCGGAACCGCGGTTCACTCGAGCGCAACCACCGGACTAGCCACCTTCACCGACCTCGCACTAACCGGCCCGGTCGGTGACTATCAGCTTCATTTCACGGCCGTTAACTCAGGCGCCGATATTGACAATGCAGTAGAGGATAGTTCCGCACTCAAGTTCCACCTATCTCACGGTGTGGCCGCCAAGTTTGCACTCACCCAGGCAGCCGGTGCTCGCGCCGGAATTGAGTTTGTTGGTCAGCCTTCGATCATTGTTCAGGATGCACAGGGCAACACCGTTTCTGAAGACTTCACTGATGTCAATGGCGTGGCCCACAACGACAAGGCGCTTCGAGTCACCGCAGCAATCACCAACAGCCAGACCGCCACCTACCTTGCGTTCAACAACGGTGCTTCAAGCGACACCTTCGATGCCGTGACCGGCATTGCCACCGCAACCGGTCTTGGTCTAAAGGGCACCGCTGGCGCCGGTTATGCCATCACCTACTCTGCCACCGCAAGCTCAGGTGTGATCTCTGAGAGCCAGAGCATTGACCTAACGGCCGGAACCTCGGTACAGGTCAAGATGAAGGATCAACCGCAGCTTTCGGTCAAGACCGGCTCGGCGTTCGACCCAGCCCCGAGCGTTGAACTCTTCGATGCTTGGAACAACAAGGTTTTGACCGACTCGACCTCGACAGTTTTGGTTGATTTTGTGCCGGCTGCCACTACTCCGGTTGACCCGAGCGTAGTGACCTTGAACAACACCACGGCATTCCGTGCGGTTGGCGGAACAGTAACCATCTCTGGTCTTTCCTTCGTTGCTAAGCCTGGAACCTGGAACCTGAGATTCAACTTGTCGGGTGTCAGCGGCAACGGCTCGTCGGTTGACTCTCGAGACATCACCGTCTTGCACGCCAACCCATATAAGTTGGCCATCTCGACCGACGTGAGCGACGTCGAAACCGGTGTGGCCATCTCGCCAGCTCCAATCGTTCGTGTTCTCGACCAGTATGGAAACCCTGCCGACACCGACAACCTCTCAGTGGTAACCGCATCCATGATTGCCGGAGACAACTCAACCGTTCTAAGTGGCAAGCAGGTCAACGCTGCCAATGGCCTGGCAACCTTCAATGCGCTAAAGCTCTCGGGCAAGCCGGGTCAATACCAGTTGCGGTTCTCAGCAACCTGGAACGGTGCTGCCCTGCAGACCGTCGACTCACTAACCCTGCGCGTTCTCGCCGGTGCACCTGAACACCTGCGAATCGCCACGGCAGCCGCCGGCGCTAAGTCGGGCCTAGCCTTCGGCACCATGCCGGTCATCCAAATTGAAGACATCAACAACAACGTCACCACTTCAACCTCGATGATTTCGGTTGACGTTCTCGATGCCGCCGGCCAACCGGTTGCCTCATCGACTGTTGCCCTTGGCGGAACCGATCACGTTGCCGCAATCAACGGTGTTGCCACCTTCGACAACAGTCTCGGCCTGAAGCTTTCTGGTCTGGTAGGTAACTACAAGCTTCGCTACTCAATCGCTTTGCCTTACACCTTCACTGTCACGCAGGACATCGAGCTATTTGCCGGCGACCCATACAAGTTGAAGGTAATCACCGAGCCTCAGGGCGCCAAGAACGGTGAGTTGCTCTCCACTCAGCCGGCTGTTCAGATTCGCGATGCTTGGAACAACCCGGTTCTAGACGCCACCAACGTAGTGACCGCAAGTGTCACCGGCGGCGGTTCAGACGCGCGCACCACCCCGGTTCTAATCGATACTGATCACACCAAGACGGCGGCAAACGGTGTTGCCCGCTTCACCGGCTTGCAGCTGAAGGGTATGCCGAGCTGGGCTTACACTCTTCACTTCACCGCAACCGATTCGGTGGCGGGCACCTTGATTGCCGACGATTCTGCTGCGGTCACCGTCACCCCTGGTGATGCCGCCAAGCTCGAGGTAACCACCCAGCCGGGCAGTGCCACCGCCAACCTAACCATCAACGGCCAAACGCTTTCATCGCCGGCCGTGGTTGAACTTCGCGACCAGTATGGTTACACGCTCACCAACGACTCATCGACGTATGTGACCGCTGTGCTGCATGCTTCTGAAGATGCTAACGATGGCCCGGGCCACGGCTCGATCTCTGGTGTTTACCGTGAAAAGGTAGTTGCCGGTGTGGCAACCTTCGACGGCATCGTGTTGACCGGTTTGACCGCAGAGCACTACTGGTTGACCTTCACCGTGAACCAGATTAATTCCGACGCCACCCAGCGAATTCCGTTGCAAGCTGCCGCGCCTTCAACACTCACTTTGACCGATGCTGCCGGAGCTCGCGCGGGCCAGAACTTCACCACGGCACCAACCTTGACGATTGCTGACTTCAGTGGCAACCCAATCAACAACCGTGGCGCCCGAATCTCGGTTGATGCCGAAGACGCAGTTACTCTGGCGGCCGCCTCGGTAATCGGCACCGACGCTTCAACGACCACCACCAGTGGTCTGGCGACTTTGAGCCACCTGGGTCTTTCGGCCAAGGTTGGCGCCTACACCTTGACCTACTCGGTCAGCTATGCGGCAACCGCAAATGCCCCTGCCGTTTCGATGACCGAGACTCAGACCATTCAGTTGTCTTCTGGTTTGGCCCATCACCTATCTGTAACCAAGCAGCCAAGTTCGGGTGGCGCAACCGGTGAACGCCTCACCGATGCCCCGGTTATTTCGATTCTCGATGAGGCTGGCAACGTTGTGACCGACGCCACCCCTCAGGTGATTACCGCATCGCTTCAGGGGCTCGCATCCGTGGCAGATTACTCGGGGCTGCAGGAGATCATTGCCGGTGGTGAAACCGCAACCACCGATCACGGTGTGGCAACTTTCAGCAACCTAGCCATCATTGGCAAGCCGGGTCAGAGCTACAGCCTCAATTTTGTGCTCGGTGGCATGAACATTGATTCATCAGGCTTCTCGGTCAAGCACGGCGCACCGGCTCACCTCGTAATGACTCAGGCTCCGGTTGCCGGCATGAAGTCGGGCACGGTGTTCACCACCGCACCAATCGTGAAGATTGTCGACGCCTACTCAAATGACGTGGATGACGACAACAGCGACCGCATCACCGTGAGTATCACCGGTGGTGCCGACGGCGAGCTAATCGGCAATGCCAGCTTGCAGGTTGCGGGCGGCGTTGCCAACTTCAGTGCACTCAAGTTGGCCGGAAAGGTTTCAGAAACTTACAGCCTCAGCTTCGCTCTTGATGGAGCTCAGATGGCGCCGGTCACGGCTTCTGACCTGACCGTCCTACCTGGTGCGCCATACCGTTTGCAGATGGTAACTCAGCCGGTCGGTGCGCGCACCGGTGAGGTCTTGAGTCAGCAGCCTGCGGTCAAGGTCTTTGACCAGTGGGGCAACTTCGTCAACTCTCACCCTGAGCTCAGCATTGTTGCCACGGTCTCGCCAAGCACCGGCGTCAACGCCGCTACTTTGACCGGTGCAACCACCGTGACCACAGACACCGGAGATGCAATCTTCAGCAATATTGCCGTCACCGGCATCCCTGGTGTTGATTACGTCATGCAGTTCGCTACCGCCGGAAGCACCAATGTGATCGGTGCAACCTCGGCGGCCTTCCACGTTGCCGCCGGCGCACCTCACCACGTGGCACTAACCCAGCAGCCTTTGGGTGGAATCACCGGCAAGGCCTTGGTCGCCCAGCCTGAGTTGACCGTTTACGACTACTTCGGCAACGTCATCGACCAGCAGCTAAATATCTGTGCCGATGTAACCATCGCGTCGGGTGCTTACGGTGCCTTCAGTTCAAGCGTCGACACCTTGGATGCCTGTGGCACCAATGGTCACATTCAGTTCGCCGGCATCAAGTTCCGTGGCGACCCAGACTTGAGCTACCGCCTCCACTTCGCCGTGCACATCCCGAACCAGATTTACAACGGTTCAAGCACCGATGCGTTTGACCTAGCCGTGAACTCGGCCGCATTCCAGGTTCGCAACGATGTCGCCGACCACATCCAGATCGAAACCCAGCCTGCCGGTGCCCGCGCCGGTGAATTGTTTGCCACCCAGCCGGTCATCCGTGTTCTCGACCAGTTCGGCAACCTAGCCAAGGATGATTCTTCAACCGTAGTCACCGCAACCGGAATCGGCACCGGTGCCTCGGCAACCGGAACCGTTTCGGCAACCGCCGTGGCCGGTGTGGTCACCTTCGGCGACCTAAAGTTTGAGGCTGCCCCTGGCGCCGGTTACAAGGTTCACTTCGAAACCGCTTCACTTGGCGCGCGTGATTCGGTGGCCTTTGCCGTCACTGCCGGTGCACCGCACCACCTAAGCCTCGACCGCGCCAGCGCCTGGGGTCTAACCGGCGATGTCTTCGCCACCCAGCCGATCATCTCGGTGCGTGACCAGTTCAACAACATCGTGCTCAGCGATTCTGGCCGAGCCATCTCTGCCAACGTGGTTGGTGCGGTCGGCGGTACGGCGGTCGGCGATGTTGCCAACACTGTCAACGGTGTCGCACGCTTCACTGCGCTTGCCCTGAGCGGCACGCCTGGCTTGGCCTATGGCCTCAGCTATACCGGTTATGGCGTTGCAGCTGTCGCCGAGAGCAACATCGTGCTGACCAAGGTCACCGCGTTGACTCTGACCTACCCGCCAACCGTCTACTCGTTCCTCGGTCAGGCAACAGCAACTTCAACAGTCGAAACCGGCGGCGGTACGCCAGTCTTCAGCACCACTAGCCCGGCCTGTTCGGTTGACGCCACCGATGGCAAGATCAGCATCATGGGTGCCGGCACCTGTGCGGTCACCATGTCGGTCCCACTAAACGGTTCATACCTAGCCAACAGCATCACCACCGTGGTTGAAATTGCCAAGGCTGCCCAGCCTGCGCTGACCGAAATTGCTAGCGCCGATGACGCATCGCACGGATGGTCAGTTTCAGATGCCGTTTATGGCAGCAAGAAGATTTTGACCGGCACTCAGGTTGCTGCCACTTCTGACGCCCCAAACACGCCTCTGGTTTGGGCAACCGACGGCAGCTGTAAGGTCGTCAGCAACACGCTGTTTGTTGGCGATGCTGGCAGCCGCTGTGTGGTTCACGCCACCCGCCCAGGTAACGCAAACTACCTACCGATTGACTCTGCGCCTCTGGATATTGCGGTGGCCAAGGCCGACCAGCGCCCACTGTTGATTTCAAGTGCAGCATCAATCAAGGTTGGCGAGTCAATCACTCTTGCCACCGCCGGCGGTAACGGCACCGGTGCCGTTACTTTCATGCGTGCCGATAGCGGTGCCGGTTGTGACTTCGATAACTCCACCAACGTGCTGACCGCGCAGAGCGCCGGTACCTGCAGCTTCACCGCAACCAAGGCAGGCGACCGCAACTACAACCAGGGTCTGCAGTCGGCCACCTACGCCGTAACCGTCACCAAGTTGGCTCAGACCTTGAGTTTCAGCTCGACTATTCCGATGTACCCGATTCCGTCAACCGTTTCGGCTGACGCCACCTACGAGCCAGCCGCTGTGTCTAGCTCAGGAGAGGCCGTCAGCTTCAGCCTGGCCAGCGCTTCAACCACCGGTTCGAACCCGATCTGTGAAATCAATAACGGCGTGGTTAAGTTCCTCGAACTCGGTCACTGTATTGTTCTTGCAACTCAGGCCGGCACCGGCCGTTACGAGTCAGCCACGGCTAGCCAAGACATCCTGGTTGGCGCTTTGAACCAGACAATTTCGATGGACGCTCCGGCTGACGTTCGAATCGGTTCACCGGCCTTCATTCAGACCGCTTCATCCAACTCGGGCTTGATCGTGGCAATCACCTCGGCGACCACCGACATTTGCACCGTGACCACCGACGCAACCGATACCACGATGGTTTACCCAATCGCTGCCGGCACCTGTGAACTTCACGCCAACCAGTCGGGTAGTGACACCTATGGCGCCGCAAACCAGGTTGTTCGCAACTTCCAGGTTCTCGCCGACCGACCTGGTGCACCGATGATTACCTCGATCTCAAGCTTCAACCAGGCAGTCACGGTCTCATTCACCGCACCTTCTTACACCGGTGGCGCTCCAATCACCGCCTACACCTACACCGCAACCGGCGTCGATGGCAGCGTTATTACCGGCTCTGGCAACTTGGCCGACATAAACGGCCCTTGCAAGAGTCTCGCCGGCACCATCAGCTGCACGCTTTACGGCTTAAACAACGATGTCAGCTACACGCTGGTGGTCTCGGCAATCAACATGCAGGGCACCGGCTCACCGTCACCGGCATCTCCGAGCTTCATCCCTGGCCCGGCACTGATGGGTGTTCAGCAGCTAAAGGCCGTGCCTAACTCGGCCGGCGGCATCGACCTAATCTGGACGGCTCCAGAGGCAATCGCCGGAACCTTCACCAGCTACGACATCTATAGCAAGGTCAAGGGCACCAGCTACGCGAGCGCCCCGAGCCAGCAGATCTCGCAGGCCGACACCACTCAGACGACAATCGACGCGGCTTCTTTGCCAACCTCGTCGGCATCGGTTCGCACCGCTTCGGTATCGGGCGGCACTTCAGTAGGCGCAGCGTCGATCCGCACCGGGCGAGCAAACCTTCGAGCCGCGGCGGTTACCTCCGGCGGCACCGGCGGTACCGGCGGTACCGGCTCGGGTTCAACCTCGTCGGGCGCCATCAATAACCCTGCCGGTTTCGAGTTCAAGGTGGTCACCGTGACCTCGTTGGCCATGGTCGAGGCAACCTCGAACACCACCACCGCGGTTCAGACTCCAAACGTGGCACCTGGTTCACCAACTCAGCTGAGTGCCACAATCACGGGCAGCAGCCTGTTGATTTCATGGGGTGCGGCAACCTTCGATGGCGGTCTACCGATCTCTGACTACATCGTTTCGGTCAACGGCACCCAGCTCTGTTCAACCATTGCTCCGGCTCGTTGTTCACTAGGCGGCCTGCAGTTGGGCACCGCTTATGTGGTTGCCGTTTCTGCCAAGAACGCCGTTGGTGCCGGTGTGCCTGCTTCGACCACCGTCAACACCGCGCCTAAGCCGGTTGTTGCACCAGGTCCTGCCGCTCCGGTTGTTCCACCGACAGCTACGCCGACCCCAACTCCAACCGTTTCTCCAACTCCGGCGCCAACGGTCAAGCCGACGCCAAAGCCAACCACTAGGCCAACTCCGGCTCCTTCGACTTCACCAAGCGCGGCTCCGTCGCCGAGTGCAACCAGCTCAGCCTCGCCTTCTCCTGCGCCGACCGACACCGCGCCGACCAGCAACACCGGCTCACCATCAGACCCAGGTTCGCCATCAGACCCAGGCGCGCCAACCGACACCCCCGTGATTACTCCTGGCGCACCGGTTGCCGACCCGGCCATTGGTGCCACCGGCGATGACAACGCTCCGCAGGCCCCGTTTGACCCGATGGGTTCACCAGAGTCGGTAAAGGCCGTAACCAAGGCACTTGGCAAGGCAGCGGCAGTTGCCGCAGCCGTAGCAGCTGCTGCCGCCGCAGCGGCAGGCGCTGCCGGCGCCGCTGGCGCCGCTGCCGGTGGCTCTTCATCCGGAGGCGGCAGCTCGCCTGATGGTTCGATTGCCACGATCGATGCAGAGCACGAGCAGTTTGAGCTTCGTCGCCGTGGCCGCGGCGACCGCTGGAAGATCTGGCGCCGCCGTTGGATCCGTTTGCTTGACGGCTTATCAGTGAAGGCAACGTTGGTCACTGCACCAATTTCACCGGTGCTTTCGAAGATAATGGTCGACGGGTCATACTTGCGTGCCGCCTTCGGTGTCTTCGCTGCCTTGCCAACCATCGGTGCAGTAATTGCCGCAATCTCGGCAATCGCAATCAACGGCAACACCGTGTCGACGCCAATTTGGCAGATCTTCCTGGGCATCGCCCTGGTTGGCATCTTCGATGCGTTTGCCGGAATGGTCGGCACCGCGGTCTTCGTGGTCGGAACCCTTGGCCTTCACCTGCTGAACCACGGTTCAGTTGGCCTCGAAGATGTCCGCATGATGCTCGGCGTAATCATTGTTGGCTTTGGCCCGGCCCTGCTCTCAAACAGCTTCCGCGCTTTCCGTAAGGTTCCTGAAAAAGGTGGCAGCTACCTCTGGGAGCGCATCGTTGACCTCGGCGTTCTGCCGTTCGTCGGTGGCTGGGTCACCTCAAGCATGATCAGCACCCTTCCAGCTCTGGCTGGTGTGACCCTGGCCGTTGCCAACCACGTCACCGACTTCTCTTTGGCCGTCGCCATCGCAATCGTGCTCCGTGTGCTCATCGAAGAGGGCATCGCGCGAGTCTTCTCGGGCCGCCTTGACATGCTGCACCCAACCCACGTGCCACATACCCATAGCTTCCAGCGTTGGGTTTCGGCGGGCTTCCGCCTGAGCGTCTTCATCTTCGTCACCGCTGCTTTGATGGGCAATCACTGGCAAGTATGGGTCGGTAGCGCACTATTTGTCTTGCCAACCATTCTTGGCTGGTGGCGTGAGAGCTTCCCTAACTACAAGTGGATCTGGCGCATCATGCCGCAGGGTATCCCCGGCCTAGCCTTCACCCTGCTGGTCGCTGCGCTTACCACCACGGTTGTCTCTGGCTGGTTTGGTGCCGCACCAGATCTAGCCCTTTGGTCATTCGCGCTCTTGCCGATTCCAATGCTCGCGCTGAGCATCCTCGGCCTCATCGGCCGTGAGGGCAACGACGGCGAACTTCGATGGGTTCGCCAGCCACGCCTAGTTTGGGTCTACCGAATCGGTGGCATCTTGATGTTTGTCGCAACCATGAAGATCGCTGGGGTAATCTAGCCGGATGAACCGCAACAAAATCGTCAAAACTGGCGCCATCGTGATGATTCTTTCGTTGCTCATCACCATCTTCGTCGGAGCGATGTCTATCCAGCCATCAAAAGCGGCGACGCCGAGTTATTCGCCGACGCCAGCGCTCACCCCGCCAACCGCGGGTAAGACATTTGATCAATCCCAAGTTGGCCCGGGCGGCGACATCGACGGTGATGGGCTGCCAAATAACGAAGACTCAGACATCAATGGCGATGGTCTGCCAAACGGCACCGACCCAGACATCGATGGTGATGGCATTGCCAATGGTGAAGACGGTAACCCGGCTTCAACCAACCTCGTAGACAGCTCGGCACCCGGCGCATTTGCCAGCGACCGCGCCTGGCAGTGGGGTGGCGGCCTGGCCGTTCTCTTCGTCCTCGGCTGGTTGGTTGCGTTGCCTTACCTGCGTAAGCGAAAGGGAACCTCGAGTAAGACAGTAGGTAGCCGAACCTCAATCGGTTCAAAGCCAGACCAAGAGTAATTCTCAGTTTCTAATTGGTAACGAATACCTAATGCCTGACAGGTATTCGTAGGTCATGAAGTAGGCTCGTCGAGTGACCAAAGCAAAAATTTCAAAAAAGCACCAGGTTCTCGACGGTGAGAGCCTCACCGCAGCCCAGCGCCGCACCTACATCATCGTTATAGGTTTGCTCTCAACCCTTTTGCCTTTCACTATTGACCTAGTGCTGCCGGCCTTCCCTAGCATCGGTCGTGATTTTGGCGCTAGCAACAGCGCTGTTCAATTCACCTTCACCGGCGTGACCATTGGTTTCGCAATTGGTCAGTTGGTTGCCGGCCCGCTGGCCGACGCCATCGGCCGCCGCCGCCCGATGCTTATCTTCAGTGCGCTACATCTAACCGGCTCGCTGTTTTGCTTTCTCACTCCAAGCATCGACATGTTCTTTTTCTCGCGCCTGCTTCAGGGCATTGGTGGTGCGGGCGCCGCGGTGCTGATGGGCGCCATCGTTCGTGACCTTTACACCGGTGCCCCAATGCTCAAGATGATGAGCCGGGTTGCCCTCATCAGCGGTCTGGCGCCAATCCTGGCCCCACTCATCGGCTCGCAGCTAGTCACATTCTTACCGTGGCGAGACATATTCGTGTTCTTGGCTGCCTACGGTGCGATGGTTTGGTTCGCAACCTACCGATACCTGATCGAAACCCTGCACCGAGACAATCGCCGCTCCTCTGGCGTCAAACTGGTGCTCATCAGGTTTCGCGCCGTCCTCGGTGACCGCATCTATGTTGGCATCCTGATCTATTCGGTGCTTCAAATCGTCGCACTGTTCGGCTACCTCAACACCGTCTCGTTCCTTTACCAGGGCACGTATGGCCTGACCCCGGCCATGTTCGGCATCGTCTTCGCCAGCAACTCGGTGATGCTCTACATCGGCACCCAGCTGGGCGCCCGCCTCGGCAAGAAGTACCCGGCCCAATGGATCCTGATCATCAACGCCTGCCTATTTGCCCTCGCTGGTTACGGCCTCATTTTCGCCGGCTTGGCCATGGCGCCGCTCTTTGTGGTTGAGGCCCTGGTGATGCTGATGCTCTTCAACTTTGGCTCGACAACCACCATCACCGGTGCGCTCAGCCTCGCTCAGCACCCGAACGAGGCCGGCACGGCAGCCTCACTCATCGGTGTTCTCAACTTCACCTTCACATCGCTGCTCTCGGGCTTCTACCCGATGCTTGGCACCGGCTCATCGTTTGGCATCGGTTGCCTCGTGGCCGGTTGCCTAACCCTCGGCGTCCTAACTTTATTTTTCGTAATGAAACCGAATTCGGTTCCTGCCCTAAAGCAATAATGTCTAGGCTGAAGTCATGGCCAAAGTTCTTATTCTTCACGGATGGACAAACCGCCGTCAGCAGGGGCACTGGCAGCGGCATCTAGCAACCGCGCTTCGTCAACAGGGTCACACGGTCATCTATCCGCAGTTCCCTAGCACCGATGAACCCAAGCTCGTCGAGTGGCAAGAGTTACTCACCGCAGAACTAAGCCAGCTCGATGAATTGCACGAGCTCGATGGCGAAACCATCGTTATCGGTCACTCGTTGGGCTGCGTCAACTGGATTCAGGCTGCGGCCACCGGCCTAATCGCAACGCCGGTTGACCGAGTGCTTCTGGTTGCCCCGGCCGACCCGCGCCTGCTCGGCGAAGTTGAGGGGCTAAAGGTTTCACTTAGTGAGGCAGATGTGGTGGCCGCCACTCACGCATCAACCAAAACCCTTACCATCGTGGCCAGCGACAAAGACAAGTGGTTGCCCAGGGGCGTTCTCGCCACTTATGGCATTCCGTTGGGTCTCGAGCCGGTGATTATCGAGGGTGCCGGGCACCTATCGCTGGATGATGGTTTTGGTTTCTGGCCTGGCGTGATTAATTGGGTAAACGACCCCGAGGCAGACCTCACCCAGCGCTAGCAAGGCTTGATTTCAGCCTCGACGGCCTGAAATCTCAGTAGGCTGGCAGCATGAGAATTCTTTTGGTAGGCGCCGGCGGCGTGGGCGATGCAATAGTCAAAATTGCGGGTTCGCGAGACTTTTTCGACATCATGGTGGTCTCTGACTATGACTTCAGCCGTGCCGAGAAAAGCATCGAATGGGTTCGCAACCGCTATGGAGCCGAGAAGGCCTCAAAGTTTCTAGCCGCCAAGATTGATGCCGGCAGTGCCGCCAATGTTGCCGAGCTGGCCCGCAACCACAACATCACCCACGTGCTAAACGCAGTAGAGCCAAAGTTTGTGCCAACCGTCTTCTCCGGCGCCTTCACCGCCGGCGCCAACTACGTAGACATGGCAATGAGCCTCTCGGAACCCCACGAGACCGACCCGTTCCACAAGCCGGGCATTAAGCTCGGCGACTCTCAATTTGCAGTCAGTGAGCAGTGGGAGCGTGCTGGCAAGCTTGCCTTGGTTGGCATGGGCGTTGAGCCGGGCATGTCAAATGTCTTCGCGCGATATGCAGCCGACAATCTATTCAGCGAGATCGATGAAATCAGCGTCAAGGATGGCGGAAGCCTGGCGGTTTTTGATGACCAGGGCAACGAAATCTTTGCACCCTCGTTTTCCATCTGGACCACCATCGAAGAGTGCCTGAATCCGCCGGTTATCTACGAGCGCGAGCGCGGTTGGTACACCACCGAACCGTTCAGTGAGCCAGAAATCTTTGAGTTCCCTGAAGGCATCGGCTCTGTCGAATGCGTGAACGTTGAGCACGAAGAAGTAACCATGCTGCCTCGTCACATCAATGCCAAGAAGGTCACCTTCAAGTATGGTTTGGGCAGCGAGTTCATCGGTGTTTTGAAGACCCTGCACAAGCTTGGCCTAGACGCCACCCGACCAACCCGAGTGCGTTCAAGCCAGGGCCCGGTTGATGTTTCGCCGCGCGACATGATTGCCGCGGTGCTGCCAGACCCAGCCCACATCGGCCCAAAGATGACTGGCAAAACTTGCGCTGGCGTTCTGGTTACCGGTAAAGACAAGGATGGCAAGGATCGCGCCACCTACATTTATCACGTTGCCGATAACGCCCAGACTATGGCCGAGATTGAGGCGCAGTGCGTAGTTGCGCAGACCGCCTTCAACCCACTTATTGCGCTAGAGCTAATGGCCAGGGGAGAGTGGCGCGGTGCCGGAGTGGTTGGACCAGAGGTCTTTGATCCACAACCGTTCCTCGACCTGATGGCTTCGTCAACCGGCTACAACCAGCGATGGGTTGCCCAGGAGCGCCTACCGGCTAGCCCACTACGTCACCCATAACCACTAGTTTGTCGCCCGCCGAGATCTCGATGGGCAAAAAAAGACCCCCACCGATTCGGTGAGGGTCTTTTGCTTTAGAAGGTTTAGCTTCTGGCGAGTGAGCCACCGCTTCGCTTGCGCGATAGAGCATCGATGGTTGCTGCCAGGGCAAGAACGCTACCGGTTACGAGGAAGCTGATGCCGGCTGATAGGCCTAGAAGACCCAAGCCGTTGTCGATCATCGAGATAACCATTGCGCCGATTGCTGCGTGAACTAGGCGGCCACGGCCACCGAAGAGGCTCACGCCACCAACAACGGCTGCAGCAACACCACTGAGCACGATTGAGCGGCCGGCGGCAGCCTCAACCACACCGATGCGGCTTACGTGGAACAGACCAGAGACAACGGCCAGCATCGAACAAATAACGAATGCAGAGATGCGGATCAGGCCTACCTTGATTCCGGCACGACGAGCAGCCTCAGGGTTGCCACCAACTGCGTATAGGTGGCGGCCAAACTGGGTGCGGTCAAGAACGAAGGTGCCGACGAACAGCAAACCGACCACGATTGGAATGACGATTGGCACACCGGCGATTGGCTTGAAGGCCGCGCTACGGTTCTGGTTTAGGAAAAACACGATGAAGCCACCGATTAGGCCGATTAGAGCGGTCTTGGTAAGCAAGATGGAAAGTGGGCGAACCGCTAGACCAAGCTTCGAACGGCGTGCACGGTCCCAAAGGCCAATCGAAAGGCTGATTACTAGCATCAGGGCAAGTAGACCCCAACCGGCTGCGGCAGGAAGGTTCTCGTTCATGATTGCCTTGATTTCAGGAACCTCAACGCGGAACAAGCCACCGTCACCCAGAAGGATCAAGGCGATGCCCTGGAAGCCCAGGAAGAAGGCCAGCGTGACCACGAATGATGGAACACCGATCTTGGCGACGAACCAGCCTAGAACTAGGCCGACTAGCGCGCCAAAGATCAAGGCGACGAAAACGCCGACGATCCAGTTGAGGCCAGACTTCAGGCAGAGATAGAAGATATCCATCGCGACACCAGCTGCCACACCGGCCGAAAGGTCGATCTCGGCAAGCAGGATCACGAAGACCAGGGCAGCTGCCAAAGTGGTTAGCTCGGCTGCCTGAACAAATAGGTTGGCGATGTTCAGCTTGGTGAAGAAGAACGGGCTCAGTGAGCCAAACAGGCCGGCAAGCACAACAAGTGCGCCGATTGCAGGCAGTGCGCCCATCTCACCGTTCTTGACGCGTGAGAAATAGGCCTTTACCTGGTCGCGAAGGTTTCCTTCGTGACCACTGCCGATTGCGGTTGGAGTTAGGTTGCTCATTAGTTAGCTCCGTCGTAGGTCTTGGTGCCGGTGATGTAGCCAACTACATCGGACTGGGTGGTCTTAGAGGTTTCGATCTGGGCGACCATGCGGCCTAGATAAAGTACAGCGATGTCATCGCAGACCTTGAACACGTCAACCAGGTTGTGGCTGATGATGATGACTGCAACGCCTGAGTCAGCGAGGCGGCGAACCAGGTTAAGAACCTGCTCGGTCTGGGCAACACCAAGTGCTGCGGTTGGCTCATCAAGGATGACAAGCTTTGCGTTTCGGAGCACTGAGCGGGCGATGGCCACTGTCTGGCGCTGGCCACCTGAAAGTGACGAAACCTTCTGGCGAACCGACTTCACGGTGCGAACGGAGAGGCTCTGAAGTGCCTTGGTTGCTTGAAGCTCCATCTCTGACTCGTTCAGAGTCAGCTGGCTGATTTCCTCGCGGCCAAGAAACATGTTCTGAACGATGTCTAGGTTTTCGCACAGTGCGAGGTCCTGGTAGACAACCTCGATGCCGATGGCACCGGCTTGGCGTGGGTCGTGAATATTGACCGCTTCGCCGTTGAACTTGACGATTCCTTCGTCATAAGGCTGGACGCCTGAGAGACCCTTGATCAGGGTCGACTTTCCGGCTCCGTTGTCACCGACGAGAGCGGTGACCTTGCCTGCGTAGGCCTTCAGGTCTACGCCTTTGAGGACGTCAACCGGGCCGAAGCTCTTCTTAACTCCTGAGAGTTCGATTACTGGGGTATCCATTCGGATCTCCTTTACGGCTCGTGCTGAGCCAAATAGCGGGGTGGAAAGGGTGGGGGCTCTGCGTATGCCTGTGGCCTACGCAGAGCCCCCGTTACTACTTAGTTATTACTTGACGCCGTACTTGTCGCAAGCAGCCATTACATCTGCAGTACAGATGTCAGCAGCCTTTGCGTCGCCAGCCGCAACAACATCCTTGACCTTGTCGGCCGAGGTTGAGATTGGGTCTAGAGCGATGAACGGGGTGCCATCAGCAAGGGACTTGTTAGCGGTTGGCTTCTCGCCCTTTAGCAATGCGATTGCTAGGTCTGAAGCAGCCTTTGCCTCGATGGTGAATGGCTTGTAGACGGTTGCAGTCTGCTTGCCTAGAAGTACGTTCTGAAGACCAGCAACAGATGCGTCCTGACCTGAAACAGGAACGGTTAGGCCGTTCTTGTCTAGGATCGCGATGATTGACGCTGCGTTGTTGTCGTTCGGAGCTAGAACTGCGTCGACCTTACCCTTTACAGCAGTGAATGCCTGCTCGAATAGGGTTCCAGCCTTTGCTCCATCCCAGGTACCTTCCATGGTGAAAGCAGCCTTTGCGCCAGCGGCGTTTAGAACTGACAATGCGCCATCAAGGAACATCTTTGCGTTGCCATCGGCAGGGTCGCCAGATGAGTAGATGATGCTTGCGGTCTTGATGTCCTTGCCAGCTGCAGCTAGACCATCAACGATCATCTGACCCTGTAGTTCACCAACGCGAGCGTTGTCGAATGATACGTAGTAGTCAGCGCCCTTGATTGGACGGTCGTAAGCGATGGTCGGGATGCCCTGAGCCTTTGCCTTCTCAACAACTGAGGCTCCTGCGCCCTGGAAGTCAACAAGGAT
This sequence comes from Microbacteriaceae bacterium, assembly GCA_947453465.1. Classification (GTDB taxonomy): domain Bacteria; phylum Actinomycetota; class Actinomycetes; order Actinomycetales; family Microbacteriaceae; genus Rhodoluna. Next base: position 43,154 of record CANGGL010000008.1, read on the forward strand.
CATGACGCCACAGCCCTTTGACAACTGCTGGTCTGCAATGGTTGCAAACTTTGAGGTGTCTGACTGAGCGTTCTGGATGTCAGCTTCGTAACCAGCGGCGGTTAGAGCCTTCTGTAGAGCTGGACGGTCGCCTGGCTCCCAGCGAGTTCCGCTGTCAGCATCTGGCAAAATTACACATGCACGGGTGCTAGTTGACGCACCAGTTGCACAGCCA
>CANGGL010000009.1 GCA_947453465.1 Microbacteriaceae bacterium
TAGAAGATGGGATAGTCAACCTCGCTGAGGTTCAACGGGTTCAGTTCGAGGCAATCTGGGGTCTAGCCACCAAGGTTGGCGGGTCAGTAGCCGCAGCGATTGAAAATTTAGCCGGTGTTTTTGCCGCCCAGGCAAAGCACTCGCGCGAGGTCGAACTGGCATTTGCCGGTCCGAAGGCAACCGCAAAGCTGGTTTCGATTTTGCCGATCCTCGGTTTGGTGTTGGCTCAACTGTTGGGGATGAATCCATTCAGAGCCATCTTTACTAATCCCATCGGTTTCATTTCTGTTGCCCTAGGTGCCGTATTGATGATTCTCGGCCGGGTCTGGACGAAATCAATCTTGGCGAAGGCTAACCCGGAGGAATCAGACCCAGGGTTGTTTTTTGACGCGATTCGAGTTGGTTTGAATTCGGGGTTACCGCTGTCTCAATCGACACAAGCGGCAATCGATGCCATTCGTCCTGATGCCCAGAGCCTAGAGCCTCAGGTGGCTCGAATCGAAGCACTCGCCGCCTTGACGCGTCGGAGTGGAGCCGCGATCGGCTCACTAGTGACGGCGGAGGCCGACCAGGCCAGAGAGGTCGTCCGTTTTCGTGAAGCCGAGGCCATAGCCCGGCTATCCGTTCGCCTAATGATTCCGCTCGGGGTGGTGGTGCTTCCCGCGTTCGTACTTTCGACCATTGCGCCGATAGCAATCAGTCTTCTGTCGCAAGGGCAGAACCAATAAGAGGGAGTAAGAAATGGAAACCAAGAATCGATTGATTAGCAAGCTGCGCGATGAAACCGGCGCGGCGACAGCCGAATACGCGATTGCCACCATGGCCGCGGTAGGTTTTGCCGGCTTGTTGGTGGTGATCATGCGCAGTGACGAGGTTCGAACGATTCTGTTTGATCTCGTGAAGAGCGCCTTGACCTTCACGAACCCAAATGACGCCGCCGCACAGTGAGCGAGGGTCGGTAACGGCCGAGCTGGCCCTGGCCCTGCCCTCGGTTGCTTTGGTCATTGCGATCACCCTAGGAGGCTTTGGGTTGCAGATCGAGCGGATGAAACTGGTATCTATCTCGGCAACGGCTGCTCGGGCGCTGGGTAGGGGAGAAGTCGAGAGTGAGGTGGTCTCGCAGGTTGCTCAAGCCGACCCCATGGCTTTGCTCTCCGTGAGCCACCTCGAGGATTTTGTCTGCGCCGACGTGAGCAGAAGTTTCAAACTGCTGGGTTTGCAAAACTTTGAGGTTGGTGAGCGTCAATGTTTCAGAAAAATGGGGCTCTAGCTTCCGATCGAGGTTCGGGCACCATCATGGCCATCTCGGTGGTCATGCTTGCTTTGGGATGCTTAGGTCTGAGTCAGGCGGTGGCGTTCAACCTTATTTCTCAGGCCCGATTAGACGCGTTGGCAGACTCCGCGGCCCTGGCGGCCGACAATGCTTTGCGGGGCCTCACCGTGGGTTATCCCTGTGAACTGGCTAAGCAAATATCAGAGCGAGATATGGCGATTCTGGACGAGTGTCGTATTGTCGGACTCGAAGCTTTTGTTAACTTGCACACTCAGGGCATGGGTATAGTTCTAAACGCAAGAGCAAGAGCGGGGCCAACCAGTTGATGTTTGGTCACCTATAAAGAGGAGTAAGTCTTTGGCAAATAGCCACAAGCTAGTAATCGTTGAGTCACCTGCGAAGGCCAAGACGATTGCCAAATTTCTTGGCGATGACTTTACTGTCCTCGCCTCGATTGGTCACATCCGTGACCTGATTGACCCTAAAGACCTACCTGCTGAAAAGAAGAAGGGTTCGCTGGGAAAGTTCTCGATCGACATCGAGAATGACTTCGAGCCTTACTACGCCATCTCTGCCGGCAAGAACAAAACCGTCACCGACCTCAAGAAGGCGCTGGCTGGCGCCCAGGAGCTCTATCTAGCAACCGATGAAGACCGCGAGGGTGAGGCTATTGCATGGCATCTGCTTCAGGTATTGAAGCCAAAGGTGCCGGTCAAGCGCATGGTGTTTCACGAAATCACCAAAGAGGCAATCCAGGGTGCACTTGAGCACACCCGTGCCGTCGATGAAAACCTAGTTCAGGCCCAGGAAACCCGTCGAGTCGTCGACCGCCTCTATGGCTATGAGGTCTCGCCGGTTCTTTGGCGCAAAATCAACCGCGGCCTAAGTGCCGGCCGAGTGCAGTCTCCGGCTATGCGCCTGGTGGTTCAGCGTGAGCGCGAGCGCATGGCCTTTGTTTCGGCTAGCTATAACGACGTCGAGGCTTTGCTTGACCCACTCACCTCCGGTGAACCACAGTTCACCGCAAAGCTTCAGAGCATCGGCGGCAAGCGCATCGCAACCGGACAGAACTTTGATGACAACGGAAAGCTCACCGCGGATGTTCTTCTTCTAGACGGCAAGGCAGCCGAGGCGCTCGCCGAATCAATGCGCAGCCCTAAGGCCAGCATCACCGTGGCTTCAGTCGAGGCCAAGCCAAGCACCCGCCGTCCGGCAGCTCCTTTCACAACCTCAACCCTGCAGCAAGAGGCATCTCGAAAGTTGCGCATGTCGGCCAAGCAGACCATGGATACAGCTCAGTCGCTGTACCAAGAGGGTCACATTACTTATATGCGAACCGACTCACCGACTCTTTCGGCGCAGGCTATTAACGCGGCTCGCTCCCAGGCGGCATCGATGTTTGGTGCTCAGTTTGTTTCAGACAAGCCACGCGTTTATCAGGGCAAGAACAAGAATGCTCAGGAGGCTCACGAGGCGATTCGCCCAGCCGGTGAAGTCTTCAAGACTCCCGCCGAGCTCTCTCGAGTTTTGAGTGGTCGCGCTCTTGACCTCTACGAATTAATTTGGAAGCGCACCGTCGCCTCTCAGATGGAAGACGCCAAGGTTTCAACCACCACTGCGAAGATCACCGTTGGTCCACTGAGCGATGGTGGAACCGCAGAGTTCACCGCTTCTGGAACCGTAGTGACCTTCCGCGGCTTCATGGCGGCCTACGAGGAGAGCTCGGATGAGTCTCGTAACGGCGAAGAAAGCTCTGAAAAAGAGTCGAAGCTGCCTAACCTAACCGTCGGTCAGGCGCTGAAGGCCATCGAGGTCACAGCGAAGGACCACCAGACTTCACCACCGCCTCGTTACACCGAGGCAAGTTTGGTCAAGGCTCTTGAAGAAGACGGCATCGGCCGCCCATCAACTTATGCGGCCATTCTTTCCACCATCGTCAACAAGGGTTACGTTTCAAAGCGTGGCCAGGCTCTGGTTCCAGAGTGGATTGCCTTCACGGTCACGCGCTTCCTGGAGGAAAACTTCGGCAAGCTCGTTGACTATGCCTTTACCGCACAGATGGAAGAGGACCTTGACCGCATTGCCGAGGGTGACCTCGACCGCAGTGCCTGGCTCAAGGAGTTCTACTTTGGTGGCGGCAAGCAAGAAGGTCTTCGTAACACCGTCGAAAACCTGGGCGATAGCGACCCACGCGCCATCAACTCAATTGCCATCAACGATGACATCACCTTGCGAACCGGCAAGTATGGCCCATACATCGAAATCATGGTCGAGCCCGGTTCAGAGGGTGCCGATGAAAACGGTCGCCGCATCGTCAACATTCCTGAGGGCCTCGCGCCAGATGAGTTGACCGTTGCGAAGGCTCAGCAGCTCATCGATGCACCGATTATCACCGACCGTGTCATGGGGCAGGACCCAGCCACCGGCTTCGATATTCTTTTCAAGGATGGCCGCTACGGCCCATACGTTGTCTTGGATGACCCTAAGGCTGCCAAGCCAAAAACCGGTTCACTGTTCAAGACGATGAGCCCGGAAACTCTAACTTTGGAAGACGCGATTCAGCTGCTTTCTTTGCCGCGCGTGGTTGGTGTTGACCCAGAATCTGGCGTTGACATCACAGCGCAGAATGGCAAGTTTGGGCCTTACCTGAGCAAGGCAAAAGACTCACGATCGCTCACCAGCGAGGATCAGTTGTTTAGCCTGGACCTCCCTGGTGCTCTAGAAATCTTTGCTCAGCCGAAGTACGGAGGGCGTCGAACCGCTGCCACCCCGTTGAAGGAATTCGGCGAAGACCCAGCTTCGGGTCTGCCAGTGTTTGCCAAGACCGGCCAATTCGGACTTTATGTCACCGATGGTGCGGTCAATGCGACTGTTCCAAAGGACGAGAATCTAGAGGAAATGTCACCGGACCAAGCCTTTGAGCTTTTGGCCATTCGCCGTGAGAAACTGGGTCTTGAGCCTGGTCAGGCTCCTGCGAAGGCTGGCAAGCCGGCCAAAAAGGTCGGCACCACCCGAGTAATTAAAGCCGGAACCTCTCGAAAGAAAAAGTAATGTCTACAGGGCTCTTCATCTCACTCGAAGGAATCGACGGGGTAGGTAAATCCACTCAGTCTGACCTTCTCGAGGAGTTCCTGACCTCCGCCGGCCGAACCGTAGTTCGAACTTTTGAGCCGGGCGGCACCGAACTCGGGCAAGAAATCAGACACCTGCTTTTGCACCGCAAGGGCGACGTTGCCCCGCGCTCCGAGGCTTTGCTGTATGCGGCAGACCGAGCGCACCACGTCGCCACCAAGGTTCGTCCTGCTCTCGAGCGCGGTGAGGTTGTCATCACCGATCGATACCTCGATTCGTCTGTGGCCTACCAGGGTGTTGGCCGGGCGCTGAAGGCCGCGGATGTTCGGGCGATTTCGATGTTTGCCGTTGAAAACCTGCTACCGGATCTCACCATTTTGCTTGACCTAGATGCTGCCAAGGCTGCCGCTCGTCGCAATCAAACTGGTGAGGCACCAGACCGGTTAGAGCGCGAAAAGATTGAATTTTTTGAGTCGGTCAGGCAGGCATTTCTAGACATGGCCGCCGCCGAACCCCACCGCTGGTTGGTTATTGACGCAGATCAATCTGTAAACGAAATGCAGGCTCAGATTAGAGCCCGCGTCAGCCAGTTGCTTGGCAGCCAGTGAGCGGCAGCGCACCCATCTGGGATGATCTGCTAGGTCAACCCGAAGCTGTTTCTCAGCTAGAACTTGCCATTCGTCATCGCGATCAGGGCGTGCATCACGCCTGGTTGATGACCGGCCCACCCGGCTCCGGGCGTTCCAACCTGGCGCATGCTTTTGCTACCGCTTTGCTTTGCCCGGAGGGTGGCTGCGGCCAGTGCAAGAGCTGCACCCTTTCGCAAGCCGGCACCCATCCAGACATTTCGGTTTTGTCCACCGAAAAAGTTGTCATTTCAATCGATGAGGTTCGCGCCCTAGTTGCCGACTCGCAGTTCGGTAGCTCGATGGGAAAATTTCGAATCATGATCATCGAGGACGCCGATCGAATGATTGAGCGTTCTTCAAACGTTTTGCTCAAGGCGCTCGAAGAGCCACCGGCCGGCACCATCTGGCTTCTCTGCGCCCCATCAGAGGCCGATATGCTGCCGACCATTCGCTCTCGCGTTCGCCGAGTTGGCCTCAAGGTTCCCTCGGTGGAGGAGGTCGCGAGGCTTCTCGTTGCCCGCGACGGAATTGACCCGGTGCTTGCCAGTCAAGTGGCGGCTGAGTCGCAGAGTCACATCGGAATGGCCCGCCGATTGGCCACCAGCAACGAGGCTCGTAGCCGTCGTCGCGAAACTCTTCTCGCCGCGCTCGGCATCAACGGTGTAACTGCCGCGGTGAACACAGCCGAACGATGGCTCGACATTGCCAAGAAAGATGCCGAGGCGCTAACCACCGAACGTGACCTCGAAGAGCGCACCGCCACTCTGCGAACGATGGGCTTGCAGCCTGGTGACGCAATTCCAAACAATATGAAGGCTGACCTAAAGGCGCTCGAAGAGGCGCAAAAGCGTCGGGCCACGAGAAGCATTCGCGATGGAATTGACCGCATCCTGGTTGATCTGCTCTCGCTTTATCGTGACGTGTTGACCATTCAGATTGATGCCCAGACTCCGTTGATCAATGCCGAGCTGAAAAATCAAATCACCGAGAACGCCTTGGCAACTACTGCAGCGCAAACGATTGAAAAGCTCGAGGCAATTGCCCAGGCAAGATTGAGAATTGACCGTAACGTTAGAGACCTAATGGTTCTCGAATCACTCGGGGTCAGTCTGCGAACTAAGAGGGGTTAGCGATGAAGCGTCTGGGGGTTCTCGCGATTGCGGCGGCATTGCTGGCACTTGTCGGCTGCGCCTCGCCTCAGCCCGAGGTCAGCCTCGCGCCAATTGTGCTACCTTCGGCATCGCCAGATTCTTCAATCGGCCTAGACCTAAAGCCCTTCTACGAGCAAAAGGTTGACTGGAAGTCCTGCGGCAAGCGCATTCTCTGCACTCACGTTTCTGTGCCGACCGACTGGGCTTATCCGGCAGCGGGTTCGCTCTCCCTGGCGGTGGCCTACCGGGCTGCCGACATCGCTAAGCCTCTGGGCTCGGTAATCTTCAACCCGGGTGGCCCCGGCGCATCCGGATACGACTGGATTCTGAATTCGGTTGACTACCTGGGTACCTCGACGCTGCGGGCAAACTTCAACATTGTGGGTTTTGATCCTCGCGGAGTTGGCATGAGTGAGCCGAAGGTCAAGTGTTTCGATGCCAAGCAGACCGACTACATGCTCTATGGCGACAACGGGTTCCCACTCGGGTCTCCGCAAGACCTGAAATCAACCAGAGAGCTGCTTGGGCAGTTTGCCTCGGCCTGTTCTAAAAACACCGGCCCGGCTATGGCGCATCTAGACACCGTCTCGGCCGCAAAAGACATCGATGTTCTGCGTGCGGTGATGGGTGATGCGAAGCTCAACTACCTGGGTTTCAGCTATGGCAGCTTGCTTGGCGAAACCTATGCCGCGCTTTTCCCAAACAAAATCAAGCACATGGTTCTCGATGGGGTTATCGACCCAACAGTTCCTGATTCTGTGCAGAGCGTGACCCAGCTGAAGGGGTTTGATTCTGCTCTCAGAAATTATTTGGCCGATTGCCTAAGCACCTCCGACTGCCCTTTCACGGGCACGGTTTCGCAAGCCCTAGCCAAAATCAAAACTTTCCTCCGGGCTCTCGAAACAAAACCGCTGCCAACCAAGGATGGTCGCGAGCTGACCGTGGGAGCGGCGAACACCGGCCTCATCATGCCGCTTTATTCGCAGGACTACTGGCCGCAGTTGAGTCAGGCTTTTGCCGAGGCCTTCGATGGCGATGGAACCACATTCATCGGCCTTGCCGACTCTTATAACGACCGCGGAGCAAACGGCCAGTACACCACCAATCTCATGGAGGCGAACATCGCGATTTCCTGTTTGGATGCGCGCCAGCCGAGCGATGAATCATCGATGGCAACACAGAATTCGTGGATGGTGGCTGCTAGCCCGACCCTTGGACGCTACTGGCAATTTGGCGCCTTGACCTGCGACGCCTGGCCTTACCCGGTTGTGGCGCACCCGAAGGACTACAGCGCAAAGGGTTCTGCCCCGATTCTGGTGGTTGGCACCACCGGTGACCCGGCGACCCCATATTCGCAGGCGGTTTCGGTGGCCAACAAGGTACTGCGCAACGGTCACTTGGTTACTTATAACGGCGAGGGCCACACGGCTTATGGTCGGTCGAACGAATGTGTTGCCTCGGCCGTTGATAACTATTTCATAAAGAGTGTGGTTCCGGGTTCAGACCCGGATTGTTAAATCTTTCTAATCTGTAGGCTCTGGATGGGGGTTGAAAAACTCCCCGACCTTCTGGCAATGATGCCAGTGGGTAATTTCAAGAACATTGGAGTTCTATGGGATCGTCAGAACAAGATCGGGTCTGGGCTGAAACACAGGCCTCGCCCGAGTTCCAGGACCTAAAACGAAAGTTCCGCGGGTTTGCTTTCCCGCTGACCATCGCGTTCCTGGCATGGTATTTCCTCTACGTAATCCTCACCGCATTTGCTCGTGAGTGGATCGCAACCCCGGTTATCGGCAACATCAACATCGCGCTGGTACTGGGGCTTTTGCAATTCGTATCAACCTTCCTAATCATGTGGCTCTACGAACGCCACTCATCAAAGCACCTAGATGCCGCTTCTGAAAAGATTCGCGACCAGGTAGACAAGGAGCTCGCCAAGTGAGTTCATCAACTCTGAGCACCATCCTGTTTGCCGTCTTCGTCGCGTTCACTCTGGTGCTCGTGTTCAGGGCTGGCCGTTCCACCAAGAAGTCTTCTGACTTCTACGATGGTGGCGGTTCGTTCTCAGGTTTCCAAAACGGCTTGGCCATTGCCGGTGACTACATGTCGGCGGCTTCGTTCCTAGGCATCGCCGGCACCATCGCGCTGTTCGGTTACGACGGCTTCCTTTACTCAATCGGCTTCCTGGTTGCCTGGTTGGTGGCGCTGCTGCTCATCGCTGAACCGCTGCGCAACTCTGGCCGCTTCACGATGGGTGACGTCCTTGCCTTCCGCATGAAGCAGCGCCCGGTTCGTGGGGCTGCAGCAACTTCAACCCTCGTGGTTTCGGTCTTCTACCTAATGGCACAGATGGTTGGTGCCGGCGCTCTTGTTTCACTTTTGCTAGGCATTAGCGACCCAGGTGCCAAGAGTTGGATCATCGGCGGCGTGGGCATCTTGATGATCGTCTACGTGACTGTCGGAGGAATGAAGGGCACCACCTACGTCCAGATCGTTAAGGCGTTCTTGCTCATGATCGGTGCCATCCTGATGACCTTCATGGTTCTATGGACCTTCCACTTCAACATCTCAGACCTACTTGGTGCTGCAGCCAATAATTCGGGCAAACATGAAGCCTTCCTTCAGCCTGGCTTGAAGTTTGGCAAGGAGATGCTCGACCCGGCAACCGGTTTGGTTGATGCGGGCAAGACCTTGATCAGCAAGCTGGATCTGCTGTCTTTGGGTATGGCTCTGGTTCTCGGCACCGCGGGTCTTCCGCACATCCTGATTCGTTTCTACACCGTGCCTACTGCCAAGGCTGCCCGCAAGTCGGTCAACTGGGCAATCGGCAACATCGGTGCCTTCTACCTAATGACCATTGCGCTAGGTTTCGGCGCGGCTGCACTTTTGAGCCGCACCAACCTGTTCCGCGGTTACAAGGTTGATGTCACCGGATGTTTGATGGATGCAAAGGGTGCGGCGATTGTTGACGGTTCGGTGAACTGTACGACGCTCGAAAACGTGGCTAATCTCTCGGCCGATGCCAAGAAACTTTTGGTTCCGGTTGACCCATCCGGTAACGTGGCAGCTCCTCAGCTAGCCGAGTTCCTTGGTGGCGGTGCCGGCACGACCGGTGGTGCAATCATGCTCGCGGTTATCGGTGCAATTGCATTCGCCACCATCCTTGCTGTTGTTGCTGGCCTAACCCTGGCCAGCTCGTCATCGTTTGCACACGACCTGTATGCAAACGTGATCAAGCGCGGCAAGGCCTCACCAGAGCAAGAGGTTCGCGTTGCCAAGATCTCGGCAATCGTCATCGGCTTGATTTCGATTGTCTTGGCAATCGGAGCGCAGGGCATGAACGTGGCCTTCTTGGTTGCAATTGCGTTCGCGATTGCCGCTTCGGGCAACCTTCCGGCAGTGCTTTACTCACTGTTCTGGAAGAAGTTCAACACCCGCGGCGCCGTTTGGGCAATCTATGGCGGTTTGGCCGCTGCACTTATTCTTTTGGTGTTCTCACCAAACGTCACCGGTGCAGAGACCAGCCTCTTGAAGTTGAGCGAAGTAGGTTATCGCTTCGACTTCTTCCCATTGTCTAACCCAGGCATCGTCTCGATTCCGCTCGGCTTCTTCTTCGGCTGGCTCGGAACAGTGACCTCGAATGAGCGAAACGTACAGAAGTACGCAGAGCTTGAGGTTCGCTCGATGACCGGTGCCGCTATCGGCAAGGCTGCCGTGCACTAAATCGCGTCATAGGACTCATCGAGTCCTATGCGAGACCCCGGTCAAATGGCCGGGGTTTTCGCATTCTCGGGATTAGCGGGAGCGTGCCTGCTGTTGAACAGCTTCGGAGCTAAACGAAAGAGAGTCCGTGCCGAACAACGCACTACAAGAATCACTGTCCAAGCGATTCCGTCGACTTTTGTCTGGCGACCCCGATGGCGTTCCGCCATGGTTGGATGTCATCGCTGCCGGAGATGAGGGCGGGCTCTATCTCCCATCAGATGCTCCTTGGATTGTTCATGCCGACTTCGGCACCCTGGTTGGCGGCATCCGCGCACTGCTTATGCAGGCTCTGCACCCGGGCTCACTTACCGGTGTTGCCACACACTCACGTTACGAGGAGGATGCCCTAGGCCGCCTGGCCGGCACCATTCGCTGGTTGACCGTGACAACTTTTGGCTCGCACGCCGCCATCGCTGGCGAGGCACAGCGCGTCAACCGCATGCACAAGCGCGTCACAGGTGAGTACGAGACGGCTCAGGGGGAGCAGCGCCCTTATCGTGCCGCCGACCCCGACCTTTTACTTTGGGTGCACATCGCATTCATGGAGTCATTTCTGCGTTGTCACCAGATGTATGCCTGGCGTGAGATTCCGGTTGGTACCGACGCGGACGCTGTGGCTGGCGAGTCAGGTGCCGACGCCTACATCCGTCTCTGGTCAAAGTCGGTTGAGCCAATCGGGCTAACCTCGGCGCCGATGAATGAACGCGAGCTCTTGATTGAAATCGAGCGCTACAAACGTGAGCTGGTGGCCACCCCAAAGACTCTGGATGTGGTGAAGTTCATCAAGCGCCCACCGCTGCCAACTCTGGCTAAGCCTGTTTATAACCTTCTGTTCGAGGCTGCCGTAGTTTCGCTGCCGGCCCAGTTCCGCGAGCTCCTCGGCCTCAAGGCAAAGCCTCGTTGGTTGATCCAGCCGCTAACCCGCGGCGTTCTGCGTTTCATTCGGCTTGCCATCGGCCCTGAAAGCCCGATCGAGGACGGTGCAATCGCAAGACTGCAACGAATCGGTGCCTGGGGTATTAGGGAATAAACTCGAATAATTTCCGTTTGAGCGCATGGTGGCTTTCACTCGGGGCTTAATGAGCTCCTAGCCTGTCTACCAAAACTGATGCTTTTTCGCTCTCCAACGAAAGACTCTGCGTCAATCAGGTTCCCCAGGATCTGCGGCTTTGACGGTCTCAATCAAACTTCAAGTAACCGCCTTTGTTTCGGCGCGCAAGACACCACTCTCACTGCAGCGTCTTGGAGTTACTTCGGGCCGAACGGTCATCTCTAGGGGTATTCGTCTGGCGCTCTACCTTGACGAATTGAGTTGGCATTCACCTCGAAGTGAGGCTACTTGGTCAATAGAATCTTTACTCGGCGTTGCTGCGCGCTCTCCACTCTGGTCTGCACAGCATCAACGTGAATGACTTGGATGGACGAGCCTAGTAAATGCTTCACCATGGCGCAGGCGTTCTGACCGCGCAGTTTGCTTAGGCGCAGGTCAGAGGCAAGGACTGTTGGGCCTTCGGTGTAACCGATGCACTGAACTTTGCTGAAGCCTGGGTTTCTTTGAGCGAAGGACAAGATGGCTGCCTTCGTGCTCTTGTTAAGCAGAGGAGATCCGTCAGCAAACCCTGACGCAATTAAGACTGGATTCTTCTGCCAGTGGGCATAAACGGTTACATCGCCGATTTCCTCTGGTTTGAATTCTGCCGGCAAGATTCCACCGCCTCCCGCAGTCTTGTACCAGCCGAGGAAAACGTATCCAGGACGGCTTGATTTGGCGGTTAGCGCGATCGATTCTTGGAATGTTTGAGGTGCAACTGCTGACCCACCTTGCGCTTCAAAAGTAACGGCATATTCAAGTTTCGACCACTGAGCAAATAACGTGATGTTCGTTTTTCGATTCGGCGCAACTGGAGAGCTCAGCTTGGCTCCTCCGGTGGCACTAATGAACCAGCCGATGAACGAATAGCCAGTGCGGGTCGGAGCTGCTGCCAGCGTAAAAGTGGCCGTATACGTTCCTGGAGAAACCGAGCTTCCGCCTTGGCTGTCATAGGTGACTATGTAAACAGTAGGTTCAGGCTGACTTGGTGAGCTGACCAGGGTGACCGGAGCCAGTGTCCACTGTGCGTAGATCGTAATGTCTGCAAACGAGGTCGGCGTGTATGTTGCGCCTAGTGCGCTTCCTCCGCTTGATGCTGCGAACCAACCGTTGAAGGTGTAGCCGGTGCGGGTTGGTGCTGCTGGCAGGGTTACGGTGCCGGTGTAGTTGGTTCCGGTTGCCGCGTTGCTGTCTTGTGTATCAAAGGTTACGCGGTGTGGCACAGCTGTCCACTGTGCGTAGATCGTAACGTCTACAAACGAGGCCGGCGTGTATGTTGCGCCTAGTGCGCTTCCTCCGCTTGATGCTGCGAACCAACCGTTGAAGGTGTAGCCGGTGCGGGTTGGTGCTGCTGGCAGGGTTACGGTGCCGGTGTAGTTGGTTCCGGTTGCCGCGTTGGTGTCCTGTGTGTCGAAGGTTACGCGGTGCATTGGAATCCACTGCGCATGAAGCGTTATGTCTGCGGCAACAGTTGGCGTGTACGGTGAAGTCAACGACGATCCGCCTGTCGAAGCCACGAACCAACCTGCAAATTCAAATCCCGATTTTGTCGGCCCGGCAGGTAGGTTTATGTACGTTTCGTAGGTGTCCGCTGCCACGGTGCTTCCGCCGTGCGGATCGAAGGTGACGTTATGGGTGTTCTGCACCCACTGCGCGAACACGGTTACATCACCCGAGGCAGATTGAGTACCGGTTAGTGGGGTGCCGCCCGAGCTGGCAGCGAACCATCCGAGGAACGTGTAGCCACTTCGTGTTGGAGCGCTTGGTAGTGCAAATGAATTCGTGAACGTTACATCAGGCACAGCTGAACCGGATTGAGAGTCGAAGCTAGCTGTCTGGGCAATGATGAATGGAACAGAGACCACGGCCTGAAAGATGTTGTCATCGCCGGAGGGGTTTGTCATGTTCAAAGTGACTTTGTTAACGCCCGCAGCCAGAAAATTGTCGAGATTGTAAAGTTCATCATCAGCTTGGCCGTCCCCAGGAGCTGGGTTTGTTGGGTTCGTCGTGGCGTCCTCGACGCCACCTACCGTTATGAGGGAGGCTCCGTCGTCAGATCCACCGGCAGAACCGCTCAAGTAGTCCCATGTTCCAGTTGCAGACAGGTTATTGCGTCCCTTGATGTTCGAGTATTGCCCACCTCCTGAGCTCCAGGCAATTCCGAAGGAAAGACTCGAACCAACCTGGGCGCTGGTCAGAGTCTGAAAGGTCAGCGGAAAATCCTGCCCGGCACTGTCAGAGGAACCAAAGTAGGTCACCACGCTCGCATCATGATTCATGGTTGGGTTATTGAAAATAACGGTCAGTGCTAGACCTGCAGGCTCACTGGTGTCACCGATAACGTAAACGGCAGGAATTGAATATTTCGTGCCCGCGAGAGGAAGTGTTGCTGCGGTTCCCGCCGGAGCCGGAGAGCCGCCTAGAAATGACGTGACGATTGACGTGACGTCTGCGAAATAGTTTGTCCATTCACCGCGAAACGGGGTGGCGGAGCCAGGCTTGTAGTTTTCGCGAGTAAAGACCACATCCGCAGAATCCAGGCTTACAGAGGGCATTGGCGCTTCAAGCCCTTGCCGATCCTTGCCGCCGGCAGTTAGGTAGGCTGCGACTACCGTAGTAGCACCAGCTGGTTTCACAATGTCGAGCACGCCAACGCCATTATTTGCGCCCATGCCATCTGTCGAAACCTGGTATTTTCCCAAGAATCGCGAGATCTCTACCAGCCCAAATCCTTGTGTGCGGGTTCCTGAAAATGGAGTCGCATTGGCCGCAACCGGGGTGCTGAATGTAACCGAAATAGCGCTCAATACAACAGCCAAAATAATTCCAGTGAATCTAGACCAGCGCTTCGACATAAGTGACCCCAAATCGGATTGAACAAAGGCGCGAAGGTGGATGTCGCGCTGAATCACCTTAGAACTTTGGTTTTTGCTTGAGGTTCTGAATGTTCACCCTTGTGAACATGTCCGCAAAACTGAATCTCAAAGGTTTTATGAACCAGGCTCGCTGATCACGTAGCAGGTCAAAAGGCAGCCGTTGCCGGTGTCTTCTAGGCGCCAAGAGTGGGTGACCTGGTCTAGCATGGCGGTGCCCAAACCTGAGTGATCAATTCCTTTTCCGGATCCAACTCCACTGTCGAGAATCTCAATTTTGAGGAGGGAATCATCAGCGCGGCTCACACCTATTTCAATAGCGGACGCCTTTCCATGCCTAATGGCATTGCTCACGCCTTCGCGGGCAATTTCGATTAAGCAGGCCGTTGTTCCCGGGTCACTTTGGAGGACTTTGAGGACCTCGGGAGAAATCCGATGTTTCACATCGCAGGACCGTGACCAAACCGCTGCGATGTTAGCCAGGGCATCGGTGATTTGGGGGACCATGGCATCTGAAGAATCTAAAGTGACAAGCGCGTCAAGTATGCGTTTCTGGGTTTTTGATCTCTCTTCCGCGTCTACGTTCGGATCAGCCAGTGCCATCGCTGAGGATACAAGGGCGGATTGGATTGGACCATGGAGGATCCAGGTTGCATTTCGACGAGTTATCCAAATTTGCTTGCGCAGTCGAGTGATGAGTTTTGATAGTTGTTCGTTGCTCTCGATTACTTCGGCCTCGGCGATCGATCTCAATTCATTCGCAATCGCCATTCGAGCAAATATCCAAGCGCTTCCAAAGCTAAACGAAAACTGAACCAAGATGATTGGGGCGGGTGTGTTTGACAGACCTATGGTGAGCGCGGCCGTTGCAAATGCAACCGCATATATCGCAGCCAAAGCTAGAGTCGCCATCGCTGGCGTAGCGAACTCGTTTCGCTTGGGCCAAATAAATTGCGTGAGTCCCAAAATTGCCCAAGCCAGAAGAGATTCGAAAATAAATGGGCCAAAATCAGAGTCTTTACCCAGTGCTGGGGAAATTGTTGCAGCGATTATCAGCAAGGTAATGACTGTGACATTAGGGCGAATCGCTCGTGTGATTGACACTCTCGTGTCTGCCCTGGGTTCGCCGACCTGACCGGTGACGATTGAATCGAGGTCGCCAAGGATGTTGTCCGTCGACTGGGACAGCTTGTCACACATGGGCCTGACAACGTTCGCGACGGTATTCAACAGGTCTTGAGCAACTGATTTCGGTTGAGTCGTTTCTCCGTGGCTCAATTTCTCGAGGATTAACCTGACTGAGGGGTACAACTCCGTATCTAGTTGACGAGAAAGATCTCGCTGCGATTGCAAGACTTTTTCGTCGTAGGTCGCACTGAGCCAGATAAGTTTTTGACGCTCGGCGAGTTGTTCTTGATGTAGTTTTCGTGACTCTCGTCGCCGGCCCGCGGTCAGGTTTGCAAAAGTAAGTAGTGCAATGGCAGCCAGAATCGAGTTGATCAATCGCCCGTTCGGGGGTGTGAGCCCGATAAGTGAACATAGATAGACAAGCGATAGGTTCCGGATTGTGCCGGCCAGCCCATAGATCGCCATGATAGTGAAGAAGCTGGTTTGTCGACCTCTAACACTCGGAATGAAAGCTCTCGCCAAGGTTAGCCAAACCACTGCAACTAACATCGAACCAAAACCGGCAAGCGCCCAGAGAGAAAGAGATTCTCTAGTTCGCCCGATGTCAACGACGGTTGTGACCCAGATTGAACCGAAGGCGAATAAGCCAATCACGGAGTTATCAAAAGCAGCCGGGCCGCTCAACTTTGATTGGAAGCCCACTAGCCACTTTGACCAAGACTTCATTGGTGAAGCGACTCTCATTTGGTCGATTCTCGGAATGGAATTCCTGCTGCCAACATGTAGGCGCGGGCGGCAACAACTCTGGCAGCGCCCTCAGAGTCATCGTCGGCTCCGATGGATAGCATGGCGCGACCGATCAGGCTGTAGACAGCTCGAATGCTGGTCTTGCGGGCATCCGCAATCTGTTGATTGTCCAGCCCAAGGGCAATCATCCGCAAAACGTCTATTTGATTTAGCGACAACTTCGCCAAGGGGCGCTTTGGGTCCCGGTCATCCCTCGGAATACCGGCTGTGTTTCCGCGCAAGACAGCTTCGAGTGCCCTAATTAGACTCTTGTTGTCGGCCAGTTTGTTCTTGTGTAGGTAGGCGATGTTCTCGGGAAGGTCGCGTGCACCGCGGCCACCAAATCTAGGGTCAGGCATGTGAGTGAGAAAAAGAACTGCGATTCCGGGAGATGAGAGGCGTAAAGAGTCTGCTAGGTCGAATCCAGTTGGGCCAAATCCCAGATCGACATCCAAAACGACTGCATCTGGATCGAAATCAGAACATATTGCCTCTGCCTCGGCCGCTCTTCCCGCAGTTCTTACCGAGAACCCCGCGTTCGCCAGCTGGTCTGAGAGCATGAGGCGCGTCAGGTTGTCATCCTCGACAAGCACTACTCTGCGACTTTCCACAAGCTCACCCCTCGAAGTAAATCTAGCAACTTGGGCCTGAACAGCTGAGGCAATCTTCACGGTCGTGAACATGCACTCAACTAAACTTGTCGGGTTGGCATATTTGGCAACACGCCGCCTTAGCTCAGTTGGTAGAGCAGCTCCCTCGTAAAGAGCAGGTCTGGGGTTCAATTCCCCAAGGTGGCTCCAATTCTCAAAGGCTCGGATCTAAATCAGACGCATCTCTCGTGCAGCACCGGTCAAGCCTTCGCGAGCATCCGGGTGGGCAATCGAAATCAGGTTTTTAGCCTGCTCCCTTTCTGGGTGTCCAAAGCAAGCCGCGAGACCATATTCGGTGGCCACATAACTGTGCTGAAAACTGGTCACGTTTTCGGTCAAGAACGGCACGATGGTGGATTTGTGCGCTTTATCATGCCAAGAGGCCAGAGCCATAAATGATTGGCCGCCGCGGGCGTGCATTGCGCCAACGATGAAGTCTGTTGAACCGCCGAAGCCCGAGTAAACCTCGCCACGAACAAAGCTGGCATTCGCCTGGTCATGGAGGTCAACCTCAAGCGCGGCATTGATGCTGGTCATCTGAGCTTGCTTTGCAATTTGCGCCGGGTCATTGGTCTTTTCGGTTCGCAACATTTGAACCGATTTATTTAGATGCAGCCAGTCATAGAGTTCGCGGCTGCCAAATAAGAAGGATGCGGTCAAGGGGTGATCTTCATCCAGGGCGCCATTTTTGACCATGTCCAGCACTCCATCGCTAAACATCTCGGTCCAAATTTTCATGCCCTTGCGGTTCACTAGCGCAGCCAACACCGCATCAGGGATGGCGCCGATGCCGAGCTGAAGCGTTGAATGATTCTCAACCTGGGCGGCAATCCTGGCGCCGATCTCGGCCGCAACCTCACCAACAGGGCTCGGGTCTTTGGCCATCAGCGTCTCGTCTACTTCAATCAAGAAGTCGATGTCGTGTTCCTGAATTTGGGCATCGCCATAGGTGTAAGGCATGTTTGGGTTGGCCTGAGCAATCACTAGGCCGCCGCGCTCACGGCAGGCTTCGATGGCCGCCGGCAGAACGTTGACTTCGGTGCCGAGGCTAACCGTGCCGTGGCGGAGGGATGAGGTGTGGAGGAAGACGACATCCGGCCGAAAGTGGTCTCGGAACAAAATTGGCACCAGACTGAGCCTGCTGGGCACATAACTGAGTCGCGGGCTGCGACGCATGCCAGGCCCCACAAATGATGACTCAAAGGTGATGCCCTCGCGGTCGGGGATTCCCTTTTGGGCGCCGAGCATGTTCAGGCGAAACTCAGGAATCTCTGAGTCTGCGGCGGCTAGCAAAACTGTCGGCGTGGCAAAGTTACCGGAGGCCACGATTCGAGGGTTGGCCGGTAGGTTGCCCAGAATGACCTTGAGTTGTTCATGATTGATGACGCGCATTGATTACCCTCTGATTCGAGATTTTGCCGGTACGAGCGCCCAAAGAATTGCGGCCGCATCGATGAACTCCTGAGTGACCGCACTCGCCGTGGCGTTGAAGATGCCCACCGCACCGAACACCATCGCCAGCGTCGCCAAACTCATGCCAACGCCGGCTGCCTGCAGCGCCCGATTCCTTGAACCTTGAGCCGCATCGATTGCGTCGGCTAGGTGAGAAATTGAATCCTCGACAATCACCACATCGGCTGCCTCGCTGGCTGCCGTCGCCCCACGCGCACCCATGGCAACGCCAACGGTGGCTGCGGCAAGTGCTGGGGCATCGTTGATTCCGTCACCAACCGCGATGACAGTTCCTTTGGTTCGCAACATTTCGGCAGCAACAATTCTGAGCTTGTCTTCCGGTTTGCAATCGGCAAAAACCTCGTCCATGCCCGATTCGGAGCCGACCGCATCTGCGCTGACCTTGCGATCTCCGCTGACCATCGCGACCCGAGTGACGCCTAACTTGCGCAGGTTTTTCACCGTCTCAATTGCCTCTTGACGGAGTGGGTCGTCGAGCCCGATAACCGCCTTCAGTTCACCGTCGATGTCGACTGCCACCAGCAGTGAGTGACTCAATTGACCCCAGGCCGGCAGCGCCTCGCCCGGCTGACCAATCGCCACCTTGAAGCCGTCAACCACTCCGCGTAAACCCGTGCCGTGCTCCTCGCGAGCATCGGTTGAACGGGATAATTGCAAACTACGTTGCTTAGCCTCGAGAACAATTGCCTTGGCCACCACGTGCGGGCTCGATTGTTCCAAAGACGCGGCCAGAGTCAAGACCTGGTCGGCATCTGCACCGGGTGCAAAAGCGATCTCACTGATTTCTGGACCGCCCTGGGTGAGGGTGCCGGTTTTATCTAACAAAACAGTCTTGGCGCGAGCCAAGCTTTCGAGAGCCGCCCCACCCTTCACGATTGCACCGCGGCTGGCCACCTTTGACATACCGGCGATGATGGCCACCGGCACCGCAAGAATCAGTGGGCATGGGGTGGCTGCAACGATGACCGCAACCGCATAGGAGACTTTGCCGCTGACTAACCAGGAGACCGCGGCGAGGCCAAGGGCAAATGGCACAAACCGCACGGCCCACTTATTTGCGATGCGCACCCCATTGGCGGAGCTTGCCTGAGCCTGCGCAACAAGGCGAATTAGGTTCGAATAGGTTGAGTTTTCGGCGGTGCTGGTGGCCGAGAGTTCAATCTCGCTGCCCGAGTTTAGAACACCTGAATCGACGGGTGACCCGGCAATCCTGAACTGAGGCAGTGGCTCACCGGTCAGCGCCGATTCGTCGAAGGTGCCGTCGGTCAGCAGGTTTCCATCGATCGGGATTACTTCGCCGGAGCGCACTTGGAGGCGATCTCCGATGTTGACCTGGGCCAGGGGCACATCGCGAACCTGGCCGCCTTGGTCAATAACGTGAGCCGAGAGCGGGGCGCGAGCTAGCAAAGCTTCGAGTTGATTTCGGGCACGTCCCTCGGCCCAACTCTCGAGTGCTCGGCCGCCGGCCAACATCAGGGCAATCACGCTGGCTGCCAGCCATTCGTTGGTGAGAGTAGTCGCAACGATCGAAATCAGCGCCAGCACATCGCTGCCAAACTCTCCGTGGCGGATGGCTGAAGCCAGAAGCGCAATTGATAAGCCAAGGCCAATTGCCGCACCAGCGGCAAAGGCAAAAATGCTGAAATCGGGGAGGTTATTGAACTTGGAAATCAAGCCGGCAGCGAGTGAAACCGCAGTCGCGGCTAGCAACACATAGTTGCTGCGCATCCCCTTGCTCATACTCATTAGTCTGCCACTCCGGTCATAGACTTGCGACATGAGCAATATTTCGGGGGAACCAACAATTCAATTTCTTGGTGCTGCAGGCACCGTCACCGGCAGCAGGTTTTTACTTGCCTGTGACGCCACAAAAGTCATGGTCGACTGCGGCATGTTTCAGGGGCTCAAAGAGCTGCGCCTAAAAAACTGGAACCCGCTTCCGATTGACCCGGCCGAGGTCGACGCCGTTGTTCTGACTCATGCACACCTAGACCACTGCGGTTATATTCCAAAGTTGGTCAAGGATGGCTTCCGTGGCAATATTCACGCCACCGAATTCACCGCCAAGCTTGCCGGAGTAATCTTGCTTGACTCGGCTCGCATCCAAACCGAAGACGCCAAGTACGCGGCCAAAAAGGGCTTCTCCAAGCACAACCCTCCGAAGGCCCTATACGAGGAAGCCGATGCCAACAAGGCAATGTCGCAGTTCACTCAGGAGCCTTTCCACACTCGTATCAAAATCGCCGAAGAAACCTGGGTGACCTTTCACCCGTCCGGGCACATCCTTGGCGCTTCTTTTGTTGAGGTTGAGTTCTTTGGCAAGCACCTGTTGTTCACCGGTGACCTCGGCCGTGAACACCACCCGCTGCTGATCAACCCAGACCACATCCCAGCTGGTCGCTACGATGCTGTGATCACCGAGTCAACCTACGGCGACAAAGAGCACGTTCCAATCACCACCGATTTCGAGGCCGCTATCAACAAGACCATCGAGCGCGGTGGCTCGGTTTTGATCCCTGCCTTCGCGGTCGACCGCACCGAGGTCATCCTCGTGCAGCTTCGCGAACTCATGGAAGCCGGCAAGATTCCTCGGGTTCCGGTTTATGCCGACTCTCCAATGGCCCTGAAGGCTCTGGCTTTTTATCGCCAAGCCATCAACGAAAGCTCACCCGAGATTCGCCAAGACATCATTGATAAGTGGAAGAACAAAGACCCGTTTAGCACCGGCACCCTGGTTGAGCTGACCACTGTCGATGAGTCGAAGACCATCAATGACCCACAGCAGCCTTGCATCATCATTTCGGCCAGTGGCATGGGCACCGGCGGGCGCGTGGTTCACCACCTTCGCAACATGCTGCCAAAGGCCAAGCACACTGTCATCATGGTCGGCTATCAGGCAATAGGCACCCGCGGCCGAAATCTGGTGGAGGGCGCAACCGAGGTCAAGATGCACGGTGAGATGGTTCCGGTCAAGGCAACCATCGAGTCAATTCAATCTTTCTCGGTGCACGCCGACGGCGATGAATTGATTGCCTGGATGAACACCGAAAGCGAGGCTCCTGGGCAGGTTTTGGTTGTCCATGGTGAAGCCGGCGTGGCCGAGACTTTCAGTGATCGAATCAAGTCTCAGCTGGGATGGAAGTCCCACGCGCCTCACGACGGTGAGATTGTTCGCCTCTAGGCTTAAATGGTGAAGAGTTTTCGAAGGTCCGGCTCGGTCGTTGCGGCCGCGCTGACTTTTTCGCTATCGGTTTTGGCAACTTCGGCTCCGGCCTACTCAGCGCCGGCCCCGGCTCCAAGCCCTTCCGAAACCGCCAGCCCAACACCGAGCGCTTCGGGCTCGGCCGCACCTTCCCCATCACCATCCAGGTCAACTTCACCCAGCCCAACGATCAAACCGCGTGTGCCACCAACCGGCCCGTTTGCGCCCTGCAGTGCCGGCAAGGTGCTCACTTCGTCTGCACTTGGCAAACTCTATGGTTACGTGATCAATGCCGACACCGGCAAGGTGTTGATTGATATTCGAGGTGGAGAAACCACGCCATCAGCATCGGTGTTGAAGGTGCTTACCGCCTCGGCCGCCATCGTCACCCTGCCGCCTACCTATAAGGCCGTGACCAAGGTGCTGACCGTGCCCGGCCAGCCCGGCACCATTGTTCTGCAAGGCGGCGGTGACCACACCCTGTCACGGATGACCGGAGACAGCTACACCACCTATTACAAGCCGGCTCGCCTAGAATCTCTCGCGGCTCAGGTTTTTGCCAAGTGGACAATCTCGACGCCGATTACCAAAATCATTCTCGATTCAACCTTCTTCAGCGGGCCAACCTACAGCTCGGCTTGGAAGGCAAGCGATAGAACTAACGGATACATCTCGAACATCACCGGGCTTGAAGTTGACAGTGACCGTGCCAATCCAGATCTAACCAGCACCGCCTATAACGGCTATCGCTCGACCAACCCGGTGCAGGTAACCGGCAAGGCCTTCAAAGCTGCACTCGATGGTTTGGCAGATGGCGCGGTTTTAGTTGAGGCGGCCACTCCGGCCGGCGCGGTTGAAATGACCCGAGTCACGTCGCAGCCGATCACAACCTGGTTGGCACACGCCATCGCTGTTTCTGACAACACCGAAACCGAATACATCGGTCGCCACGCGGCCAAGGCGGCCGGCCTAACCCCTAGCTTCGATTCGATTCAGAAGCTCGTCAAGTCATCGCTTGGCCCGCTCGGCATCGACACCGCCGGCTTGGTGATGAAAGATGGCTCGGGATTGGCGCAGGCCGACAGAGTCACGGCCAAGATGATTGCCGAGCTAATGGTCAAGGTTGCCAATAATCAAAGTGGTCTCGGCTCGCTCGAAACCTATCTACCGGTCGCTGGCCGAACCGGAACTCTGGCCGGTCGTTTCAATGGTCCAAACGCCGTCGCCAAGCAGTATGTGAAGGGCAAGTCGGGCTATATCCCGGGCCTTTATAGCCTCGCCGGAATCATCGATGCCAAGGATGGCAGCCGCCTGGCCTATGCCATGTTTGCGCGCAGCGCCGACGGCAAAAAGGTTGGCTATGCCGCCCGGCCGGCACTGGACACAGCGGCCACCCGTTTCTATCAATGCGGCGGCGGTCTAACTCGCTAACTGCGGGGGTAAAATCTTCATAGTTCGCCAATTCTTCGGCGTGCTGGATGATCGGGAGAGTAAGTGTCGACAGAAACCAAAGGTTTTCCGTACCTCAAAGATGTAGCCAAAGGTGCGGGCATTGGTCTTGGCGTTTTGGCGCTGATCATCGGTGGTTTTAGCGTCGGTGGGCTGGGTGGCCCAGCCCCTACCGCTAGCAATAGTGCAGAGCAATCTTCTTCCGCTTCGCCGACCCCGAGCGCGTCGGCAACCGACACTCGCACCTGTTCGGTTTCTACCGATGCCACCGACCCTCGGCTTGGCAATTTTCAGGCGGTCGTCATCGATGCTGCCACAGGCACCGTGCTTTTTGACCGTGGTGCAAACACGGCTGCGGCCACCGCTTCGACCATGAAGCTGCTGACCGCAGGTGCGGCGCTCAACATCCTCGGCCCGAATTATCGAGTCGACACCCGCGTCTATCAAGACCCGGCTCAGCCAGGCACCATCATCCTGGTTGGTGGCGGCGACCCAACGCTTTCGCGCACCGCACCCGGCCAGCAGTCGGTCTATCGCGACGCACCAAAGCTTTCAACCCTTGCCGTTGGCGTGAATGCCAAAATTGCCGGCACCCCAATCACCAAGATAATCGTGGACGGCTCTTTGTTCAACGGTCCCAGCTGGGATCCAACTTGGGAGCGAAGCGAGCAGACTCAGGGCTACATGTCTGAGGTCACCGCTCTTCAGGTTGACGGGGACCGTCAGAACCCTTCGGTAAATACCTCACCACGCTCGACCGCCCCGGTGCTAAACGCGGGTAAGTACTTCAAGAAGGCCCTGGGCGCTAGCGCCACCGGAGCTGTTGTGGTTGAAGGTAAGGCCCCTTCGGCCGCCGTTGAGATCGCCAAGGTTTCTTCTCAGCCAATCAGCGTTTGGATCAAGCACATGCTTCAGGTCAGCGACAACACCGAAGCCGAAGCGCTGGCCCGTTTGGTCTCACTAGACCTCGGTTACGACGGTTCCTTCTCATCCTTGAACATCGCGATCAAGAAGGGCCTTGCCAATACTCAGCTTGAATCAACCGGCCTGATCATTAAGGACGGTTCAGGTTTAAGCGCCTCGAATGCGGTGCCACCTTCATACTTGGCAAGGTTCAGCAAGTTGGTTCTTAACGGTTTCGCTGACTTCAGCGTCATCCGGGATGGCCTGCCAGTGTCGGGGGAGTCAGGCTCGCTTTCGGCGCGTTTCAAGGGTGACCTAAAAGACGCGGTCGGTCAGGTGCACGCTAAGACCGGTTGGATCAAGCATGGATACACTTTGGCGGGTTACATCACTGCCCGTGACAAATCGACACTGCTATTCGCGATTTACGCGCTAGGCCCGAACGTGCAAGACAACGCCAAGGATGCCATCGATAAATTGGCCACCGACTTCTTCCGTTGCGGTCTGACCCTCTCAAACAACTAGTAACAGAACGGATTAGCAATGTCGCTGTCAGAAAAAGCATTACTGGCCAATGTTCCTACCGACCTATTCATCGGTGGCAAGTGGGTAAAGGGTAACGGGCTCGAAGCCATCGCAGTTGAAGACCCGGCCACCGGTAAGGTGCTTCTCGAAGTCGCCAACGCAAATGCTGCCGATGGGCTTGCAGCACTAACCGCAGCCGATGAGGCGCAGGCCAAGTGGGCACGAGTTGCTCCACGTGAGCGTGCCGAGATTCTTCGTCGCACCTTCGACCTGGTTCGTGAGCGTGCCGAAGAGTTCGCTATGTTGATCTCGCTCGAAATGGGCAAACCGCTTTCCGAGGCTCGAGGTGAGGTTACCTACGGCAACGAGTTCCTGCGCTGGTTCAGCGAAGAGGCCGTTCGCATCTCTGGCCGCTATGGCACTTCTCCGGAGGGCACCGGCCGCATGCTGGTTGCTCAGCGACCGGTTGGCCCGGCATTTGCCATCACCCCGTGGAACTTCCCGTTGGCCATGGCCACCCGCAAGATTGGCCCGGCATTGGCTGCTGGCTGCACCATGGTTATCAAGCCGGCAGAGCTAACCCCACTCACCACGCTGCTTTTGGTGAAGACCATGGAAGAAGCTGGCCTGCCAGCCGGCGTTGTAAATGTCATCACCACTTCAACCTCGGCCGCAACCTCGGCGCCAATCATCGCTGACCGACGCCTGCGCAAGATCACCTTCACGGGTAGCACTCCGGTGGGTGTCAAGTTGCTCGAACAGGCCGCTCAGCGCGTGCTAAAAGCATCGATGGAGCTTGGTGGAAATGCACCATTCTTGGTCTTCGAGGATGCCGATCTTGAAGCTGCCGTCACCGGAGCAATGCTCGCGAAGATGCGCAACATCGGGCAAGCCTGCACCGCCGCAAACCGCTTCATCGTGCACGAGTCGGTGGCTGAGGAATTTGGTCAGAGACTGGCTGCCAAGATGGGTGAGCTTAAATTGGGTCGCGGCATCGAGGCCGAAACCACCTGCGGGCCGGTCATCAATGAGAAGGCTCGCACCAACATTCAGCGCTTGGTGGATGCTTCGGTTGCTGAGGGTGCCAATGTGATCACCGGCGGTGAGAGCCGCGATGGCGAGGGTTACTTCTTCGAGCCGACCGTGATTGACAACGTCAAGCCGGGTTCGACCATTCTTAGCGAAGAGATCTTTGGGCCGGTTGCGCCAATTGTGCGCTTCAAGACCGAAGATGAAGCGGTGGCTTTGGCCAATGACACCGAATATGGTCTGGTCAGTTATGCATTCAGTAAGGATTTGAAGCGTGGGCTGCGCCTGGTTGAGTCTCTAGACACCGGCATGACTGGCCTAAATACCGGCCTAGTCTCAAACGCGGCGGCGCCTTTTGGCGGGGTCAAGGCCTCGGGTCTTGGCCGTGAGGGTGGCTTAGAGGGCATCGCTGAATACTTGGAAACCAAGTATGTAATGACGCCCGACCCTTTCCTCTAGGCTAAGTCAATGACCCAAGCCGTAATCCAGCCAATTCGTCTGTCCCGAGCAACTTCGGCGGGCAATTTTGTCGCTGAAATATCCAGGGTTGGCGCAGCGCTTCGCGGCTTTAGTCTCGATGAGAACCAGTTGGTTGAACCTGGTAAATTCGGTTCACTGAGTCCGTTTTGCGAAGGTGTCATCATGTCGCCTTGGCCAAACCGCATCGATGGCGGTAAGTGGAACTATCAGGGTCGGACGCTTGAGTTGCCAGTAAACCTGCACGAACAGCAGAATGCAAATCACGGCCTTCTAATGGACCACCAGTATGAAATCCTCGAGCAGACCGAGGTTTCTGTGACCCTGGGCGCGCTGATTCACGCACGCCTTGGTTACCCTTTCGATGTTTACACCACCGTCAAGTATGAGTTGGTTGAATCTGGTCTAAAAATCTCGCACACCGCCGAAAACCTTTCGGAGGATGATGCTCCGTACGCACTGGGTGGCCACCCTTATTTCAAGATTGCCGGCGTTGACACCGAGGACCTATTCCTTCGTTCAGAAGCCGAGACGGTGCTAATCGTCGACGAGCGTCAGATTCCAACCGGAACTATGCCGACCGCTCACTCTCGTTTCGACATGCGCTCGGGTGTGCGCGTGGGTGATAACTTCTATGACCACGACTTCACTGACTTGCCGCGCGATGAAGCTGGCCTGGCTCACACCTATTTAACCGCGGCTGATGGACGCGGTTTCGACATCTGGCAGGACTCAGAATTCAAGCACGTTGTGATTTTCACCCCCGACTTCTATTTGTCAGAGGTCGGCGCTGACAAGCGTTACGCTTGCGCCATCGAGCCGCAGACTTCGGGCCCAAACTCGTTCAACTCGGGAATCGACCTGCAGTGGTTGAAAAAAGGCTTTAAATTTGTCGCAAGCTGGGGCATAAACTTCAACTAGTTCACCTTTTGTTCACCTTCTGTCAATATGGTGAACAGTGTCAAAGCAGCATAGTTTTGCCCAATCTAAACACTTTTCAGAGAGGTGCTCATGGAGCCCATCATCATCGTTGTGGCGGTCATCGCCCTAGCGTTGTTCTTCGATTTCACCAATGGTTTTCACGACACGGCCAACGCCATGGCAACCCCGATTGCGACTGGGGCTCTCAAGCCTCGCGTTGCCGTTGCAATCGCCGCAGTAATGAACCTTGCCGGCGCATTCCTATCCACCGCTGTCGCAAAAACCATCTCGGTAGACCTCATCAATGAAAACGTTCACCTCGGTGCCGAGATGGTTTTCGCGGGTCTAACCGGTGCCATTCTGTGGAACCTAACCACCTGGTTCCTTGGCCTACCTTCGTCGTCCTCGCACGCACTCTTCGGTGGGCTAATCGGTTCGGCGATTGCATTCGCCGGAATGAACGCGGTCAACTTCACCAAGGTAATCGAAAAGGTGCTTATTCCAGCGCTGTTTGCACCGATAATCGCTGGTCTGGCTGCATTGCTAGCCACCCGGCTGGCGTTCCTAATCACCGCACGCACGGAAGCGCAAAAGAATGCGGGTCAGACCACTGGGCGCGGAATCTTCCGTGTTGGTCAGATCTTCTCGTCGTCACTTGTTGCCTTGTCGCACGGCACCAACGATGCTCAAAAGACGATGGGTGTAATCACTCTCGTTCTTGTTGCCACCGGATTCCAGGCCGACGGCGGCCACGTGGAAATCTGGGTAATCCTTTCAGCTGCTGCGGCTATTGCGTTCGGCACCTATGCGGGTGGCTGGAGAATCATCCGCACCATGGGTTCGGGTCTTGCTGAAATCAAGCCAGCTCAGGGCTTCGCTGCCGAAATCTCAACGGGTGTAACAATCCTCGCGTCAAGCAACCTCGGTTTTGCGCTGTCTACCACCCAGGTTGCTTCTGGTTCGGTCATCGGTTCTGGTCTTGGTCGCAAGGGTGGCGCAGTTCGCTGGAACAAAGCTGGTCAGATCGTGCTCGGGTGGTTGTTCACCCTTCCAGCATCAGCAATCGTCGGTGCGCTTTCGGCTTACCTTGTGATGGCTGGACCTATCGGTCTGTTCATCGACGGAATCATCACGCTAGCCGTGGTAATCACAATCTTCCAGGTGTCCCGACGCAACAAAATCGGTCACCACAACGTGATTAGCGAAGTTGAAGGCGCCAGTAAGGCGATTTCTTCTCCTAAGAGCATTCGCGCTGCTGCCAAGGCTGCAGAAGCCGCCAAGAAGTCGGCTGAACGCGCAACCAAGCAGGCAGCATCTAAGAAAAAGGGCGGTAAGTAAATGTCAATCAACTGGTCGAACCTATTTTTGGTCGCAGCCACCTCGCTTGGTGCTGCACTCCTGGTCGTGGCGCTATTTTCGGTTGGAGTTCGTCTGCTAACTAATGCACGTCAGGCTGAAGCCAAGGCGAAAAAGGGAGACGACGCTTCAGCGCGCGTGGAGGCCATTAGCCGAACCTTGTCCTACATCGCCTTCTCGCTGTGTGGTTCAGCGTTGCTTTACGGCATCTACCTAATCGTTCCGGCTTTCCACCTAACCAAATAACTAAAACTCCAAAACGCTCCTCGCTCCGGCGGGGAGTGTTTTTGTTTACCAGGTAAAGGCATAATTCACTTTGTAACAGAAGCCGATGCTTTATTTGATGTGGGCCGGGTGGCACAATAAGAGCATGACTACACCAGCAAAAGCACCCGTGTCCAAGACCCAACCGGTCGTTAGAAGAACTGCAGCTGCTTCGGCTGCTGCCAAGGCAGCCGCTAAGGCCGCAGCAACGCCTGTGTCGGTTCCAGATTTCACCAAGCGTTACAAAATGCTGACCGGCATCGATAACAGTGAGTTCTGTGCGAAGGTGCGCATGCACCTCGACAACGGATACGCTCTGCATGGTTCACCAGTAATGGCTTTCAACGGTAAGGACATCATCGTTGGTCAGGCCGTTGTTTTGGCTAAACTTCCGTCAAAGAAGAAGGCTGGCAAGAAGAAGTAACTTTCTGAATGCGTTGAAAGCCCCGACTGGTTCGGGGCTTTTGCATTTAAACTGATACCTATGTCTGAGACCTTGCCTCCATGCCCAATCTGCCAGAGCGTTTACACCTATGAGATGGGCGCCCTTTTGGTTTGCCCAGAATGTGCTCACGAATGGACTGCCGAGGTTGAAGAGGAATTCGTCGAAACGGAGCGCGTCGTCAAGGATGTTTCGGGCAACGTGCTGCAGGATGGCGACTCGGTCACCATTGCAAAGGACCTAAAGGTCAAGGGCAGCTCAACCGCCATCAAGGTTGGCACCAAGGTGCGCAATATTCGCCTGGTTAGCCCGGTTGACGGCCATGACATCGATGCCAAGGTCGACGGGTTCGGTCAGATGATGCTGAAATCCAGTGTGGTGAAGAAGGTCCTCTAGCGACCTAAAGCCCAGAAGTGCTTCTAGGCCGAGAAAGACGTCGAAGGCAAGTCGCTCTCGCCAGTCAGAATTGCGGTGACGATTCGGTTGGCTACTGATTCGGGGGCCATGCCCACCGGAAAAGCCGGTGCTACACCGGCAATGGCTCGGTTTGCCAGGCCAGTTTCGGTGTGGCCAGGTCGGGCATCAATCACCCGAATGCCATCCTTGCGCAGTTCACGAGAGAGAGCCTGATCAAAAGCGTAGAGCCCAGCCTTGGTTGCCGAATAGGCGGCTAGGCCAGCCATCGGTGATTCGGCCACGACGCCACTGATGTTGGCGATGAATGGCGTGCGTCCCTCGGTCGCCGACTTGCGAAGTGCAGGGATCAACCCCGAGATGATCGCAATTGGGCCGGTCAGGTTCACCGCGGTCAGTTTTGCGAGAGTCTCGGCATCGAGTTCGCTTGCACCACCGAAAGCGACCAGCCCGGTCGCGTTCACGATTCCATCAATCTGGGCATCGCTCTGCAGCAGGTATTGCACTAGAACCGAAATTGACTCGGGCTTAGTCAAGTCGAGCAGCAAGCGTGGGGAGGCAGCGGACGGAATCCTATCTGCGCGATCGTTGGAGCTGGTGGTGGCCATAACTTGAGCACCGTTACGAATCAAGGCTTGCGTGATCAGTGAGCCGAGTGCGCCCGAGCCGCCCAGAACCAGAATCTTTTTGCCGCGTAGGTCAGTCATGATTGCCTCTCGAATATGCTCTACGTTTGACACATGAGACGCGTCGGCAGAGCAGCTGTTATTGCTTCAACCATAGGTCCAATCCAATCCATCCTCGGATGGGTAATCTCTGGTGCACTTTGGGCCGGCTACGACCCAATTCGTCAGACCATCAGTGATCTCGCTGCCGATGATTCACCGGTACAAATTATTCAATCCTCGTTCTTCATGCTCGGTGCAACGCTGACTGTGATCGGTGCAATCTCTGCGAGGAGTTTCGCGCTTCCAGGGCGATTGGTCCTGTTGGGAGCCGGCTTGGCAACCTATGCGCTGACAATCTTCACCACGCCAAGCCAAACCGGACATTCAGACGCGCACCGGTTGAGCGCCACTATCTCTTTCGTGTTGATGTCAGCTTGGCCGCTTTTTTCAATGCGTTTTGATCGTCGTTATTCGTGGGTGATTCGCCCGGCCGGGGCGATTGGCGCAACTCTGGCACTCACGCTTATTTCACTATGGTTCTTGAGCACCTGGCTTGACCCGCAGGCAACCAATATTGGGCTTGCCGAGCGGGTGATTGTCACATCGCAGGTTCTATGGCTCAGCTTCACTGTCTACTCTTGCTGGCTGCACCAGCAGCGCACTGACGTTATGCTGTAATAAGTAAAGTATCCCTTTACTTATTTTCTCAGATACCTCAGGTGGCAATGCAACTCGGTCTTTACAGCTTCGGCGACAGCAGCATCGATCCGGCTACCGGTCGATATATGGCCGAGAGTGTCATCTTCAAAAACTTGCTTGAGCGCATCAAACTGGCCGATGAGGTTGGGCTTGACTACTTCGGCTTGGGGGAGCACCATCGCGAGGACTACCCGGTTTCAGCGCCGGCCATTTTGTTGGCAGCCGCGGCTACCCAAACCGAACGCATTCACCTTGGAAGTGCGGTAACCGTGCTCCCGACTAAAGACCCGGTTCGTGTCTTTCAGCAGTTCGCCACCTTGGACCAAATCACCGAGGGTCGTGCCGAACTCACCGTGGGTACTGGCGCGTATATCGAGTCTTATCCTCTCTTCGGTCATGAACTGGCCGAGTCTCAGGCTAACTTCACCGAAAAGCTCGGCTTGCTACGCCAGCTCAATGATGAGAACCCCGTCACATTCACCGGAGAGTTTCGCGCACCTTTGGAAAACGCAGGCATCTGGCCTAGGCCGTTCAACCAGAAGTTAAGCATTTGGGTCGCCACCGGTGAAACACCGGAGTCATCTGACCGGGCAGCCAGTTTTGGTTTCAACGCCAACTACTCTTTCCTGAGTGCACCACCTGCTTCCAAGAAGTCCATCGTGGAGCACTTTAGAACCGTAGCGCTTGAGCATGGCCACTCGAACTTAAAAGTTGCAGTTGCTGGCCGTGGCTTTGTTGCTGAAAAGGCCTCGGTTGCAAAAGAGACTATGTATCGCGGCTGGACCCAATCGGTCAAAGTCAGTCAAAAAGAGCGTGGGCGCGAGGCCCCTAGCCGTGAGATGTTCGATGAGCAGGCTAATGGCGTCGGGCCAATCATCGCCGGTGACCCAAACGAAGTAGCCGACCGTTTAGCTGCCATTCAGGCCGAGCTCAAGCACGACCGGCACATCTTGCATTTCGATATCGGAAACATCGAACACGCAGCGGTCATGAAGTCAATTGAGCTCTTTGGAACTAGGGTAATGCCGCAGGTTGCCGGCCTTTAAAGGTTCGAAATAACCTCTCTGCATCTGGCCGTCGTTTCAGGCGCGAAGTCCGCTCGGTTAGACCTCGCGCTTGGCACCCTGGGCGGCCGAGACCGGGAAAATATCCGGCTTGCCGTAGCCCAACAGTTCAAACTCGGCCAATATCGACAGGCTTACTTCGCCGATCTTTTCAACCGGGGTAAGTGCAATGGCGGCGCCGCCAAAACCACCGCCGGTCATCCTTGCGCCGATAGCGCCATGGCGAATTGCAGTTTCGACGGCAGTGTCCAACTCGTCAACTGAAATCTCGAAGTCATCACGCATCGATTCGTGTGATGCGTGCATCAATTGGCCGATCGAGCGAGGGCCTTTCTCGCGGAGTGACTGCACTGTGTCTAGCACTCTTTGGTTTTCGGTCACCACGTGACGAACTCTCCTGAAAGTGACGTCATCCATGACCTCTCGTGCCTTGACCAAGTCTTTGATGGATAGGTCCCGGAGAGAGCCGACGCCCATTTTCGAAGCACCCAATTCACAGGCCGCCCGACGGCTGGCGTAACCGCCATCGACGAGTCGATGTGCAACTTTTGTGTCAATAATGAGGAGTTCAAGGCCTTCTACTGCAAAACCGAGTTCAACTGCCTCAGATTCCAGGGTTCGGCAGTCCAGAAACACGGCGTGATCCGTCTCGCCTAGCAGCGATGCCGACTGGTCCATGATTCCAGTTGGTGCGCCGACAATCTGGTTCTCGCCCATTTGGCCTGCACGAGCCAGTTGACGGCGGTCAAGCCCTGCATCCCAAAGTTCGTTCAAGGCCAGCGCCACTGCGCACTCGATGGCTGCCGAAGAGGAAAGCCCCGCACCAATTGGCACATCAGATTCGATGTGGCAGTCAAAACCCGTGGCTGAAATTGATTTGCCAAGACTCGAACAAAGCTCTTGAATCGCCCAAGCGGCACCAAGAGGATAGGCAGCCCAGTCGTTCGATTCAGTTCGCTGAATGTTGGTTACTTCAACCTCGTGAATCTCGGGGGAGAAGCTCGACGAAATTCGGGCCAACTTGTCATCGCGTAGCGAGATGGCAACAAAAGTGTGTCGGTTGATTGCGAACGGAAATACGAATCCCTCGTTGTAATCGGTGTGCTCGCCAATCAGGTTTACTCGTCCAGGAGCAGACCAAACTCCAGTCGGGGCATAGCCATACGTGGCTTCGAAACCGGTTTTTACCGAATTAATAATGGTGTCGGTCATCAGAGTGACCCGCGAAGCAATTCTGCGGTTACCTCTGGCGGGAAGTCCGCTATGAAAGCACCCATCGCCGACTCGCTGCCGGCCAGGTACTTCAGCTTGTCAGCAGCGCGGCGTGGTGAGGTGATCTGAAGCTGCAGCCGCACGTGCTCACCTCCGGCTACCAAAGGTGCCTGATGCCAAGCTGAAATATATGGGGTCGGGGTGTCATAGATAGTGTCAAGCGCCTTTAGGAGACGTGAGTACATGTCTGCCAACTCATCGCGTTCATCGTCACTTAGCTGAGCCAAGTTCTGCACGTGGCGGTGAGGCAAGAGGTGAATCTCAATCGGCCAGCGCCCGGCAAAAGGAACGTATGCAGTGAAGTGCTCACCCTTAATAAGCACGCGCTCGCCAGCCTGCTCAAAGGCCAAGGTGTCGGCGAAGAGATCAGGTCCATAGGCTTCGATCGAAGCCAGAAGCTTCAAGGTGCGAGGCGGTACATAAGGGTAAGAGTAAATCTGTCCGTGCGGGTGGTGAAGCGTTACACCGATTTCTTGGCCGCGGTTTTCGAATGGAAATACCTGACGGATACCCGGCAACGCTGAAAGTTGTTCGGTGCGGTCTGCCCAGGCGTCGATGATGGTGCGAACTCGGTGAAGAGGTTGGCTCGATAGCGACCCGAGGTGCTCGGGGCTGAACACTACGACCTCGCAGCGCCCGATTGAGGCGCGGGTTGAACCAAGCGCTAGCGCGGGCTCAACGGCATAGTTTTCGTCATCGACTTCGGCCAAGTCTGGACCAAATGACGGGCTTTTGTTTTCGAACACGGCAACATCGAAGATGTCTGGAATTTCAGAAAGGTTCTCATCGTTTGATGGGCACAGTGGGCACAGGTGAGCTGGTGGCAAGAAGGCGCGATTGTGGCGGGCAGCGGCAACGGAAATCCAGTCTCCGGTGAGTGAATCTAGTCGCATTTGCGCTACGGCCGGGCGGGGAGCCGGGTCTCTGCGGTCAGCCTTACGTTCGGCTGGTAAAGCAGAACCTGCATCGTCGAAATAAATCAGGTCGCGACCATCGCTAAGCCGAGTTGACCGCTTGGTGGTTGACATTGTTGCTCCGCTTGTTTTCATTAGATTGGTTGATTATCTCGTATGTGGCGAGGTTTCCCTCGGGTTTGGCTGCGCCTGTCGCTTGCCTAGGTCTCGACGACCGCAACCTCTGAAACGTGGGCCCTGAGTGTATTGAGTGCCTCGGCCGAGATTCCATCGTCTGTGATCAATAGATCAGCATCTGAGAGGTTTGCGAATGTGCTGAAGCCAACCTCGCCCCACTTGGTGTGGTCTGCAAGCATGATCAGTCGTCGGGCTTTTTGACGCACCGCTCGGTTGGTCTCCGCTTCCAAAAGGTTTGGCGAACTGTATCCACCATTGATGTCCATGCCGTGAGTGCCCATGAAGACTAGGTCGAGATTTAGGCTCCTGAAGGCATCGACCGCAATGGCCCCCACGAATGAGTCGGTTGGTGTTCGGAGGCCACCCGCGAGGATCACCGTTTGGTCGGATAGCCCGTCACGGTTCAAAAGATCGGAGACAGGGAGAGAGTTTGTGACGATTGTGAGCCGTGGAATTTTGGCGGCTAATTTGGCGACGGCAAAAACCGAGCTGCCACCCATAAGCGCAATGGAGTCGCCTGGGTGAATCTCCCGAGCTGCGCGGGTTGCAATTGCATCCTTGGCGATTTGTTCGCGCAGTGATTTCGATTGAAATGGCGGCTCTACAACGGTGCTCTTTTGCGCGATGGCTGTCGCGCCACCATGCACCTTGTCGATGAGTCCCTGTTCGGCTAGAACTTCGATGTCGCGTCTCACGGTCATCTCGGATACGTCAAGAGTTTCGGCTAGCTCTGAAATGCGCGCTGCGTTGCGTTGTTGAATTTCTTGCAATATCAAGCTGTGTCTCTGTGCGGCAAGCATCGTGCACTCCTTTCTTTAGTGAGTCTTTGTAACTTCTTTCTATAGCCTAAGCAGCCTATGTGGTGGTTTAAGCGATGTTTGGTCACATAATGATAACTTTTGATAAATATTGTGAAATATTGAGAAGTTGTTTCGTTAGTATCGAAAACATCCGATAAGAAAGGTTTGAGATGGCGAAGCAAGCTGTGGCGCGAAAGCCCGCAAGACGCAGTGATTTCTTGACTGCTATTCCGTTTGTGCTGCCTGCTCTAATCGGACTCACTATTTTCGTGTTGATCCCGGGCATCCGTGGTGTTTACCTCGCTTTCACCTCTTACGACGTATTTACTGACCCGATTTTCATCGGTATCGATAACTTCGTAAAGATGTTCCAGGACGAACTTTTCTGGAATGCTCTTGCAGTAACTAGTGAGTATGTTGCGATCAACATCGGCATTCAAACGGTGGTTTCCCTATTTATTGCGGTGTTGCTTCACCGTTTCACTCGTTCAACTCTGATTCGAGGCATCGTCTTGATGCCTTACCTAATCTCCAACGTAATCGTGGCCTTGGTTTGGTATTGGTTGCTTGACTACAACCTAGGTTTGGTCAACTCGGTGATCGATTTCCTTGGACTCAGCAAGTTCACGTTCTTCTCCGACATGACTGCCATGCCAACCATCGCGTTGATTAATGTTTGGCGCCACATGGGATACACCGCACTGTTGATTTTTGCTGGTTTGCAAGCCATCCCAGAAGACGTTTATGCGGCCGCTTCGGTGGATGGTGCAGGCGAGTGGAGAACCTTCAGGTCGATCACGCTTCCTCTGCTTCGCCCAGTACTCGCTTTTGTTCTTGTTATCACCATCACCGGGTCATTCCAAATTTTCGACACGGTCGCCGTTACAACCGGCGGTGGGCCGATTAATGCAACCCGAGTCTTTAGCCTCTGGATTGCAGACAAGGCTTGGGGTGACTTCAACTTTGGCTATGCCTCAGCGATTTCGGTCTTCCTGATGGTGCTTTTGTCAATCATTGCATTCGCACAAACCAAGTTGCTGCGTGCCAGCGAGTCAGATTTGGAGCGCTAAAAATGACCACGTTGAAAATCAAAAAGTCACGAAAGAGCGAGGAAACCGCTCAGCTTCCTAGAAGCTTGGGCGGTCGGATCTTTGGTTATACATCACTCACCATCCTGGTAATCGCCACGCTTTTCCCGATTTACTGGATGCTCCGCACTGCCCTTAGCACCTCGAAGACTCTCTTTAGTGACCCGCTATCGCTTCTACCAGTCAACTTCACCTGGGGTGGCTTTGGCCGCGTTTTCGGTTTGCTTTCAGAAGAGGCGGCTCTAGCCGAGGGTGGCTCGGGCGCATCTATCAATTTCTTGCAGTTCTTTGGCAATTCGATGGTTGTCGCCACGGTCACCACCATTTCGCAGGTGTTCTTTAGCGCTGCCGCTGCCTATGCCTTTTCAATCCTCAAGTGGAGAGGGCGCGACAAGCTCTTCTTCTTGTTCTTGATCGCGATGACGGTTCCTGGAATCTTCCTCGTGCTGCCTAACTTCCTTCTGATTCGTGACCTCGGTCTTTTGAACACTTTGCTCGGAATCATGCTCCCGGGCCTCTTGATGTCACCCTTCGCAATCTTCTTCTTGCGTCAATTCTTCCTCGGGACAAACCTGAGCATCGTCGAGGCGGCCCGCATCGATGGGGCTAATCATTTCCGAATCTTCCGCCAGATTGTGGTTCCAATGGCGTGGCCTCAGATCATCACGTTGTTCATCCTTCAGTTCATCGCAAGCTGGAATGACTATTTGTGGCCTTTCTATGTGGGCAATGGCGCGCCAGAGTCGACTTTGCTAACTGTCGGGCTTGGAGTCTTTAAGTCTCAGACTCCACAGGGTTCGCCCGACTGGTCTGGTCTGATGGCCGGCGCCTTAGTGGCAGCTGTCCCAATGATTTTGCTCATGATCATCGCCGGCAAGAAGATTGTCGGTTCCATCCAATCTTCCGGAGTCAAATAGGGTACTCGGCCCCGGAGGGGTTTGATTGCACAGGCAGTCCAGCCTCAAAACTCACACACCAAGAGAAAGACAAAAGCTATGAAGTTCCTCAAAGCTACCGCTGCGGTTGTCACCGCGGCTGCGCTAGTGGGCGGCATGAGCGTAGTTGCTCAGGCTGCACCAAAGGCATCAGGCACCATTACCTACGGTCTCTGGGACTCAAACCAGAAGGCGGGCTACGTAGCCTGTGCTGCAGGATTCAAGAAGGCCACCGGCGTCACCGTTAAGGTTGAGCAGATTGGCTGGGATGACTACTGGACCAAGGTCAACGCTGGATTTGTTTCTGGCAAGGGCTACGATGTCTTCACATCACACCTTGCATTCTTCCCTGAGTTCGCTGCAAAGAAGCAGATTCTGCCTCTAAACAGCTACATCAAGCGCGACAAGGTAGTTGTTGACGCAACTTACCAGCCAGGTCTAGCCGCTCTTTGGCGCGACCCTAAGGGTGTTCAGTACGGTCTTCCGAAGGACTTCGACACTATCGCTGTCTTCTACAACAAGCAGCTAACCGACGCTGCTGGCGTATCAGCTAAGACCATGTCATCGCTGACCTGGAACCCAACCGACGGTGGCACCTACGAGAAGACCATCGCTCACCTAACCGTTGACAAGAACGGCAAGCGCGGAGACGAAGCTGGCTTCGACAAGACCAAGGTTGCAACCTACGGTATCTGGATGGAAGGCTCAGGCGGCGGCGACGGTCAGACCCAGTGGTCATTCCTTGCTGCTTCAAACGGCTGGAAGGTTAACGACGGCCCTTGGAACAACAACTTCCACTACGACTCACCAAAGCTAGCTGCAACCATCAAGTGGTGGCACTCACTTTCTGAGAAGGGCTACATGCCTACCTTTGCACAGCAGAACGGTGTCGGATGGAGCGACCAGCTTGCAGCTGGCAAGGTTGCAATGGCAACCAACGGCTCATGGATGACCGGCTCTGTATTCGGCGCAAAGAGCGACAAGTTCACTCCTGCTCTAGCTCCAACTCCAGTTGGTCCTACCGGTAAGCGTGCATCGATGTACAACGGTCTTGCAGACAACATTTACAAGGGAACCAAGAACCCAGAAGCCGCATGGCAGTGGGTTAAGTACCTTGGTTCAGCTGCATGTCAGGACGTCATCGCATCGAAGGCAGTTGTCTTCCCTGCGATCCCTTCATCAACTAAGAAGGCTGTTGCAGCCTTCACTAAGAAGGGCATTGACGTGAACCCGTTCTACGTTCACATCACTGGCAAGACAACCTTCTTGTTCCCAATCGGTGACAAGAAGTCTCAGCGCAACGACATCATCAACCCGGTCATGGATTCAATCATGTCTGGCAAGTCAGATGTCTCAGCTTTGGTTGAAATGAACACCAAGGTCAAGGCACTGTTCAAGTAACAAGAAACACTCCTAGTAAGTGAGGAGACCCGGTGGAGAAACCTTTCCCTCCACCGGGTTTCTTCCTAGGCTCTCAGCAATACCAATTTTTCAACGAGGATAAACCATGGCCCAGACCCCAGACTCACTCGAAATCAAGGCTGACGGCGTTCAGCTGATTGTCAACCTAGCCAGCGGCACACCGGTTGTGCTGCACTGGGGCAGTGATCTTGGGGCTCACCTTGACGCTAGTCAGCTAAACACGGCCATGCAGGAAGGTGTTCCGCACGCTGACCTCGACACTTTTCAAAACCCTGGAGTCTGGCGTGAAAATGCCCGCGGATTTCTAGGTAGGCCTGCTCTGCAAGGCCACCGCACTGGCCAAGACTGGTCGCAAATGTTCGACATCGTCGAAGTGAAAACCACTGCTAGCACAATTTTTGTTCGCAGTGAAGACAAGGTCGCCGGTCTTGAAGTTGCAGTGAACTTTGAAATCACACCAAGCGGAATACTGCGCATCTCTCAGAGCCTCAAGAACAACGGTGCAACTCCGTTTGCCCTAAATGACCTGACCACATTCTTGCCGCTTCCTGATTACACAGCCGAAACCGTGGACTTCACCGGCCGCTGGGTTAAGGAGCGTCAACCTCAGCGTCGCGAGATTCAGGTTGGCACCTGGGCGCGTGAAATCCGCGAAGGTCGTTCTGGCCATGACTACACAATCGTCCAGCTCGCCATGACCAAGGATGCCGACTACCAGAGAGGTGAGGTTTGGTCGATGGGTCTCCAGTGGAGCGGAAATACGCGCCACTTGATCGAGCGTCAGCCAACCGGTCGAACCACTATCGGCGCCGGTGAGCTCCTGCTTCCAGGTGAAATTCAACTCGCGCCCGGCGAGGTCTATGAAGCACCTGTGGTCGCGGCCGCCTACTCGGGCGAGGGAATCGATGGAATCACCGACCGTTATTACCGCTGGCTGCGCTCCCGCCCAAACCACCCGAGCAAGGTTCGTCCTCGTCCACTAACTCTCAACGTTTGGGAGGCCGTCTACTTCGACCATAACCTCGAGAAGTTGACCCAGTTGGCAGATGTTGCCCAAAGCATTGGAGTCGAGCGCTTCGTACTTGACGATGGCTGGTTTGGTGCGCGTCGCGACGATCACAAGGGTCTTGGTGACTGGGTTGTTTCCAAGGATGTTTGGCCAAACGGTCTAAAGCCTTTGATTGACGTAGTCAAGTCTCGAGGAATGGAATTCGGGCTTTGGTTCGAGGGTGAGATGGTCAACCCAGATTCAGACCTATATCGCGCGCATCCCGAATGGATTCTTCACGCGGGTGACCGAATTCCGCCGGAGGGCCGATTCCAGCAGGTGCTCGACATCACTCACCAGGGCGCCTATGACCACGTTTTGGGTCAGGTTGACGCTATTCTCAGCGAGTATGAAATTGCCTATATCAAGTGGGATCACAACCGCACATTGACCGAAGCCGCGCACCTCGGCCAAGCCGCCGTCCGAGAGCAGACCAAGGCTATTTATCGTTTGTTCGATGAACTAAAGCTGCGCCACCCAGGGCTTGAAATCGAGTCTTGTTCTTCTGGTGGTGGTCGAATCGATCTCGGTATGGTTGATCACGCAGACCGTTTCTGGACTTCGGACTGCAATGACGCTCTAGAGCGCCAGTACATTCAGCGCTATACGCAGTTCGCCATCCCGCCTGAAATGCTCGGTTCTCACATTGGACCGACTCACTCGCACACCACACACCGCACGCATGAGCTTTCTTTCCGTGCGATCACAGCACTGTTTGGTCACGCTGGTCTCGAATGGGACCTAACCGAGACCACCACGGCGCAGCGTGAGGTGCTCAAGACCTGGTCGGCCTATTACAAGGCCAACCGCGAGTTGCTTCACAACGGCAAGATGATTCGCGTCGAGCAGCCGGATGACAGTGCATTCGTGCACGGTGTCGTAGCGCAGGACAAGTCGCGAGCAATTTTCGCATTGGCTACCCTGCGCGGCATGCCTGGCATGACCCCGAACGCTCTACGCCTTGAGGGTCTAGAGCCAGCAGCAAACTATCATGTCAAGATGGTCCAGCCTGCTGGCGCACCCCAGTATGTTCACCGTCAGATTCCTAAGTGGCTCGATGGTGTTGTGCTAACCGGAGCCGCATTGGCCAAGGTCGGCCTTCGCCCGCCAATTTTGGCACCAGAGAATGCGATTCTGATCGAAGCAGAAAGAATCTAAAATGACTCCAGCCATGCCTTCCCAGCTCTTCTATGGTGGCGACTATAACCCCGAACAGTGGGGCAGGGAGGTTTGGCTCGAAGACATGCGCCTGATGCGCGAGGCCGGGGTCAACCTGGTCACATTGGCCGTGTTTTCTTGGGCAACCCTTGAGGTGGCTGACGGTGTTTATGAGTTCGGTTGGCTCGATGAAATCATCGGGTTGCTGCATGAAAACGGAATATCGGTTGATCTTGCGACAGCTACGGCCTCGCCGCCGGCATGGTTAACCATCGCCAACCCCGAGGTACTACCGGTCAACTATCAAGGCACTCGCCTTTCTCACGGCGGCCGCCAGGGTTATTGCATCAGTTCACCAATCTACAAGGCTAAGAGCGGGCAGCTCGCTGCAAAGTTGGCCGAACGATATGGCAAGCATCCTGCGATAAAGATGTGGCACGTGAACAACGAATATGGTTGTCACAACCCAATTTGTTATTGCGATGTAAGCGCCCTTGCCTGGCGAGAGTGGCTAAAGAAGCGCTATTCAAATCTTGAAGAACTCAACCTCGCCTGGGGCACAAACTTCTGGTCTCAGCGTTACCATTCTTGGGATGAGGTGTTGCCGCCACGAGAGACTCCAACTGGCACTTATCCGAACCCAAGCATGACACTTGACTATCGGCGTTTCAGCAACGATCAAATCCTCGACCTTTATCTAAATGAACGCGACATAATCCGTGGCTTTGATTCGGTTAACCCGATCACCACAAACTTCATGTCGATGAAGCACACCTCGGTGCTCGATTACTGGCAGTGGGCCAAAGAGGTAGATTTTGTTGCGACCGACCATTATTTAATGGCCGATGACGAGCGAAACTATATTGACCTTGCGTTTCAAGCTGACCTAACAAGAGGTTTCGCAGGTGGCAAGCCGTGGTTGCTGATGGAGCACTCGACAAGTGCGGTCAACTGGCAAGAGCGAAACATTCCAAAGGCGCAGGGTGAGATGCTAGCCAACTCACTGTCTCACGTTGCGCGAGGTTCAAATGGGGCCATGTTTTTCCAGTGGCGCCAATCGATTAGCGGTTCAGAGAAGTTCCACTCGGCCATGGTGCCTCACACCGGCGAGAAGAGTCGCATCTGGCATAACGTAAAGGAGCTTGGAGCCAAGCTGCAAGAGCTAAAAGCTTTGGCCGGCAGCGAAACTGAGATTGCTGAAGTCGCGATGATCTTCGACTATCAGTCTTGGTGGGCGCTTTCGCAACGCAACCTTCCGAGCACCAGCATTTCGTATCCGGAGTTGGCGCACGATTGGTATCGCGCGCTTTGGGAGCTTGGTCTTCGAGTAGATTTTGTCGCGCCAGGCTCTTCGGCAGCAGAGTTGTCCAACTACAAAGTTGTGCTGGCACCGATGCTTTATCTTTTGAACACGGATGACGAACAGGCGCTGATCGACTATTCAAAAGCCGGCGGTTCGCTTGTGGTTTCCTATTTCACCGGCATTTCAAATGAGGTCGACGCGGTAAAGCTAGGTGGCTATGGTGGCTCTCTAGTTCGCGACCATCTAGGTGTCTTTGTAGATGAGTTCGCACCCGTGCGTCTTGGTGAGAAAGTGTCCTTGAGCAACGGGATGTCTGGCTCGGAATGGTCACAGTTCGCCACGACATCTTCGGCAGATGAGCTGGCCTCGTATGTCGACGGGCTTGCTTTAGGTTCGACTGCACTGGCTAAATCGGCAAGTGGACGCGATTGGTATGTTGGCACTCGCCTCGATGATGCTTCGAACCAGCAATTATTTGCTAGCCTAGCGGCCGAACTGCAGCTAGAACAGCTTGGGGGTAAGGGCGTCGAGGTGATCAATCGAGGTGGGTTACAGCTCTCGATTGACCACAACACCAATCGGGTGAGCTGGAAGGCAAATGTCTAACCGCAGATTCAACTTGATTCTCGCGGCAGCGTTGGCTGCCGGGTTCGCACTTCGCTACTGGCTGGCCTTCGTCGTCTTCCTCAACCAGGGATTCGCTTGGGATATGGCGACTTTTGCGAGCTGGATGGACACCATTCGCTCGGAGGGGTTCAACGCGTTTGCTATCGACCCAGGCATCAACTACCCGCCAGTATTTACCGACATTCTGGCCCTGCTCAATTGGTTGGGGGACCAAACCGGAATTTCGCCCTATCTGTTGATGAAGTGGCCATCGGTGCTTGCTGACCTTGGCATCGCAGTCGTCATCGCAATCGCCGGTCGAAAGTGGTTTGGCGAGAAGCAGGCACTAATCGGTGCCGTGGCCTATTTGCTCTTGCCGATCAGCTGGTATGACTCGGCTATCTGGGGGCAGGTTGATTCGCTTTCGATGTTGCCGATGTTGCTCGCGTTGGTCTTTCTTATTGAAAAGAAGCCCGAAGTTTCAATCGCATTCCTTGTACTTGCTGTAATGACCAAGCCGCAAGGTGCTTTGATTCTATTGATTCTCTTGCCAGTTTTGATTGGTCAATTTCTCAATCGAGAACTTCGCCTTCGGCGAATTGCCACGTCACTGGCGGCTGGCATTCTTGTCTTTGCTGT
This sequence comes from Microbacteriaceae bacterium, assembly GCA_947453465.1. Lineage (GTDB taxonomy): Bacteria > Actinomycetota > Actinomycetes > Actinomycetales > Microbacteriaceae > Rhodoluna. The sequence goes on from CANGGL010000009.1 coordinate 42,666, forward strand.
GGTCGCCGTTCCGTGGTCCCTAGAAAGCTACTTGGCTCCTTACAGCCCGACCCTAGCTTCAATTCCCATCATCGGTGATCTCCTTGGTCTGGCGGTTCAATACATCAGTACTGCCGGTATGTTCCCGGTGCTAACCGCCAATGCCTTCAACATCTGGGCCGGCGTCGGCAACATTCCGCTCGCCCAGCAAATTCAAGATGGTCACGTCTTCTGGCTCACCGATGAATACCCCATCTTTGGTTTGCCGGCTCAGGCAATCGGCGGCGTGCTGTTCTTAACTGTCGTCGCAATCATTTTCTGGATGCTAATCAAGCGCCATTCACCAAACCAGGTGCTGCTCGGTTCGGCAGCTCTTTTAGTAGCCTTTTTCGCGCTGCCGACGCGAGTCCACGAGCGTTATTTAGCCCAAGCGTTCGCCATCCTTGCTTTGGTTTGGGTTGCGTCGAACAGCCGCCGAATATTCTTGGCTGTGCTCGCGATTGCCA
>CANGGL010000010.1 GCA_947453465.1 Microbacteriaceae bacterium
CATTCGGCCCCGAGGTGGTGTTCCAATTTGGATACAAAACCGAACAGCCGGTAAGGCTCAACGCCAGCGTCGCGGACGCGACCAAAGTTGCCATGGATTTGGTGATTGATTTCATGCTCATACCTCTCCTAGGATTTTCAAAGTTTGTTCACGTGAACCATGCATGGCCGCCCAGACCACCTTGCGGTATTTGCCGGAACTAGCTGCCCAGTCCTCGCCGCTGGCATCGCTCAATAGCTGGTTTGCACTGGCCTTAAAAGCCTCAAAGAATGCCTCATCGGCCCGGCCGAGTTCCGGTGCAAAGAGTTCGAAATCTAGTGAGATCATGTGCCTGAGGTAAGCGCGGTGAACCTCGTTCTGAATCAGACCCTTGGCAACTGCTGCCCGCACGTAACGATCAATCAGAGAAATTGCTTGCAGGCGATCGTTCAAGCTCTTGAGCTCGGTCTTTCGCTGCGATAGCGACTGGCCCTCGGCTCGTACGCGCCAGAAATATGACCGTGCCGAAATCAGGTCAAATTTGCCGGCTGCCAAATAGGCGCTGGCCATTAGAGCCATATCCTCGTAGGTAACGCCCTCGGGAAATCGGAACTTGTATTTCTGCCAAAATGACCAGTCGAAGAGTTTGTTCCAAGCCGTGACATCGCCAAGTACCTCTGGGAACTCATCAACCGTTGCCGATTCGGTGTCCCGTTCAAAAAGCACAGCCGAGGAAGCCCGGTCGAAGTAGCGGGCGCCATAAAAACAGGCGGTCTTGCCGACCACCAACGGGTTGCCGCTGGCTGAAGCCTGGCGCACGAACCGCTCGATCGAGCCCGCCGGCAGCAAGTCATCAGAGTCGGCGAACATCACATAATCGGTGTCTTCGATGGCATCAAGGCCGGTATTGCGCGCAGCACCGAGGCCACCGTTGACCTTGTTGACGATGCGCAGGTATGCCGTGTTGGCCGCGAATTCTTCGAGAATCTCGAGTGATGAATCGGTTGAGCCATCATTGACCGCGATGATCTCGAGGTTTGGCCAGCGCTGCGCACGAATGCTTAGTAGGCAGTCGGCCAAGAACTCCTCGACGTTATAGACCGGCAGAATCAGAGTGACCTTCGGCGCAGTTTCATCTTGGAGACGGGCCTGATAGGACAGCTTCCAAAGCCCTCGAAGCAAAGAGTACTTAACCGAGGGAATCGGCCCGGTGGCCAACATTTTTCGGGCGATGGAGATCAGTTGGGAGCGCATTATTTGCCCTCCGCAAAGACTCGATTGATTACTCGCGAGGCGGCTTTTCCATCCTCGTGTGCATCAAACTTTAGCTGCCAATTTCTGTATTTGTCCTGGTAGTTTCGTGAGACTTCGTCCAGATTCTGCAGGGCAGCCAGGATCTCATCCTGGTTGTTCAGAATCGGCCCCGGAGCCTCAGCCTCGAAATCAAAGTAGAAGCCACGCTCGGCACGGTAACGCTCTAAGTCGGGGGTGAGGAAAATGATTGGCTTGCCGGTGACCGTGTAATCGAACATCACCGAGGAATAGTCGGTGATCAAAACATCGGCAGCCAAATATAGATCGGTGATGTTTGGGTAGCGAGTGACATCGATGAATCGCTCGCCAGCGCCATCCTTGTGCGCCTCATGGGTGTTGCTATGACCGCGATAAATCAACTTGAAACCGGCCGGCAGCTCCATGTTCTCGTCGAGGTAGAACACCGACTGCCAGTTGCCGGTAGCCGTGCGGCTGTAGTCACGCCAGGTCGGCGCATACATGACCAAGCTCACCGATGGGTCGCTCACGCCAATCGATTCACGAATTCTTTGACGCTCGGCGGCCGTTGCGGTGCTGAGTTTGTCATTGCGCGGGTAACCGGTCTCGAGGATCTGCCCCGTGTAACCAAAGCAACTCGGGAAGACCTCGGTGCAGAAAGCATTCGGCGAGATCAAGAAATCCCAGGCCTTTGCTTCACGATCCATGGTGTCTAAATAACTCTTGGTCAGGTTATTGCTCAGGATGTCGCGGCCGAGGCGCTTCAGCGGGGTGCCGTGCCAAGTCTGCAGGTAAACCTGTCCGGCGGCTTTGCGGAAGTATGGCGGAAAGTTTGAATTATTGACCAGGTACTTTGAGGTGGCCAAGGCGCGAAGATAGGCGGGCGAACCAAAGGCAACTCCGGTGGTTCCCTCCGGGGCCTTGGTGGCCGGTGCAGTGACCCAAATAAATTGGAGGTCCGGGCGCGCTGATTTCAACCCCAGGTAAATATCAAAAGGGCTGTCCCCGATAACCTTGCCCTGAAATGACTCGAAGAGCACGGCGTTGACTAGCGGGCGCCGGAGGTCAAGTTGGTATTGCGCCGAACGAACCTTGATGGCGGCCCGGCGCTTGGCCGCACCGAGGACGCGCATCGGGGCAAACTTTTTCAACCGCGCCAGCTTGCTCACTTGCCAGCCGCCTTGCCTGAAAGCCGCCCCTTATCGATGGTGGTGCCGGCACCGCCAATGAAACCCTTGATGAAGCCAACTCCCCAACTGAGGTGCATGGTTGGCAGAACAATTGCCAGGGCCACGCGTGATTTTAGACTGAGACCACGAGCGGTTACGGCTAGCGCCAAAATCGCGGCCGAATAACCGGCCAGAGGTAAAATTCCGAGAATTCGACCAAAAGCTAGCCAAATCAAACCGGCCACCAGGGCAACCACCAAGGCGGGCGGGGCAAAATAGCGCTTTGAAGCACCGCCGAGATCACGATGGGTCAGGTCACCGCGCCAAATACCTGTCGAATAGAACTGCTTCACCAGGTTTGAGAAGCGGCCACGTGGCCAATAGGTCACGCGTAGTTCGGGTGAGAACCAGACCAGGCCGCCGGTCTTTTTGATGCGCTGAGCCAAATCCCAGTCCTCACCACGGATGATCGACTCGTCATAACCAGAGACCCGGTCGAGTGCCGACTTTTTGAAAATACCAAGGTAAGCGCTCTCTGCCTCGCCGGCTTCGCCACCCACGTGATAGCTGGCCCCGCCAATGCCGAACCGGCTCTTGTAGGCCCAGGCGACCGCCTTCTGAAAAGAGCTCTTACCCTTGGCGTCCATGATTCCGCCGAGTTGGTCTGCGCCGACCTCAAGCAAGATTTTGATTCCATCGGCGATGTAGCCGGGGGCCAACTCGCTGTGAGCATCGACGCGAACGATGTAGTCATGCTTGGCAATCTGGATAGCCGCATTTAGCCCAATGGTGGTCAGGCCGCGAGGGTTGTCGATGAACCGAAGAGTAGGAACCCGGTTAGCCAATTCGGCGGCAACCTCGTTGGTTTTATCGTGGGATGGGCCAAGAGCCAGAATAATTTCGAGCTCGCCCACGTAACCCTGATCAAGAATGCTCTGAACCGAGGCTTCGAGGTGTGACTCTTCATTCAGCACGGGCATGATGACCGTGACCGCTGGGCTAGAAACCGCCATGATTAGTCGATCGTGTCAGAGCCGGTGTGCACGTTATAGGCGTTGATCACTTCACGCGGTTCGCCATCCATGATCAGCTCACCCTTTTCGATCCAGATCACGCGGGTGCAGGTATCGAGGATCGACTTCATGCTATGGCTCACCAAAAACACGGTGCCGGCGCTGTCGCGCATCTCACGCATGCGTGCCTCTGAGCGGTTTCGGAACTCTTGGTCACCAACGGCAAGCGCCTCATCGATAATCAAAATGTCGTGGTCGCGTGATGCGGCGATAGAAAAGCGAAGACGTGCCGACATACCTGATGAATAGGTGCGCATTGGCAGGTCGATGAACTCCTCGAGGCCGGCAAATTTGGTGATGGCATCGGTGTTATCGATCATGTCTTTGCGACCAAAGCCCATGGCCAAGCCACCGAGCAGGATGTTCTTTTCACCCGAGAGGTTTGGTAGCAAAACCGCGCCAACACCGAGCAGGGCAGGCTTAGCTGAAGCGTAAACCGCTCCACCCTGAATTGGGGTCAAGCCGGCGATGGCACGCATCAGGCTCGACTTACCCGAACCATTGCTGCCAATGATGCCGACCGATTCACCCTCGAAAACGGTGAAGCTCAAACCCTTGACTGCGTGAACCTCGCGCAGACGCATCTTGCGCGAGAAGAGACCTCCGCCTGCTCCAGCCTTGGTAGCCCGGCGTCCGCTGGCAAAAACCTTATAAATAATGTGCACATCGTCCACAACCACAACCGGCTTGGTGCTTACAGCTTTAGTCTTCGCGGCCATAACGCTCCTCCGCCTTCCAGAAGAATACGATTCCGAGCGCCAAAGTTACGACGGCCCAGCCAATCGCTGCCAACCACATAAAGGCGGTGGTTTCGTATCCGGCGACACCGACACCACGAGCAAGGCTCACGAAAACATAGACCGGGTTGTATTTCTCGATTTCCAGCGCCACTGGATAGTTCTTGAGAACGTGTTCCATGTTGAAGAAGATTCCGCTGGTGTAAAACACGATGCGGATCACAAAAGGGATCAGCTTGGTTAGGTCTTGAATGTGCACGGTGAGACGAGCCGAGACCAACGCTAGGCCGGTGCTGAACATGATCATCAAGAATGTGATTGGAACCAGCAGCAACCAATTGAACGTGATTGGTTGAGCAAAAACCACCCAGGTGAGGATGAGCAAGACCATCTGTGGCAGCAGGTTGAAGATCTGCTGGATGGTGGCCTGCACCGGCAACAGCATGCGTGGGAAGCTGAGTGAACGCACCAGGCCAAGGTTGCCCGTGACCGAGCCTGCGCCGGCACCGAAAGCGCCAGACATGAACGAAAACAGGAAGACACCGGTGAACAGAAACGGAATGTAGTTGTCTGGGCGACTCGAACCCATGAGAACACCAAAAATGAGGCCATAAACCAGCGCTTGAACGGTTGGAAGCAGAACGGTCCACCACCGACCGAGACGGTTTTTGGCGTTCGCAGCTTCGCTGTTGAAACGAGCCATGGTCAGCGCGAAATCACGGCGCTTCCAGGCTTCCGCGAGATACTCCAGCAGAGCCGGACGAGCGCCAACACGCTTTAATCCGTGTTCCCGTGCATAGTCGGCAAGACTCATTCGGGCTCCTTCGGCTCGTGTAGTTTTCTAGCTAAAGTCTATCGCCGAGGGGCTAAAGACCGGTTCAGGCGCAGTGCCCTAGTTCTTGCTCTCGGCGTCGAACTTGGCCTTGATGTCGGCGTGAATCTTGGCAAAATTCGGGTACACCGGGTCATAGTTTGGCGGGGTGATATTCAAAGATTTGATGCCGAAGGCCTTGGCCTTGCCGGCTAGGTTCTTGTACTCGAAGAGCATTCCACTCGGGATGTCGGTCTTCACGAGTTCCTTACCGGCCGACATGATCGACTGAACGCGGCTCAACACGTTGGCCGGGTCCATCTGCTTCAAAACCTGATCTTCAACCTCGTGCTGGCGACGCATGCGGTCATAGTCGTTGGTGCTGTGGCGTGAGCGGGCATACCAAAGGGCAGTGTAGCCATTCATGTGCTGCTGGCCGGCCTCGATCCAACCCTTGACGTCAGAGAGGTCATCGCGCTGGCCACCAATTGGTAGGCGCTGTTGAACATTGATGTCGATGCCGCCGAGGGCATCGATCAGGCTAGAGAACGCAGCCATGTCGACGATCACGTATGACTGAATCTTCAAACCCGTCACGTATGAAACCGCATCGCGGGTGGCTTCAACGCCCGGGGTTGAACCGTGCTTGACGGCATCCGGGTATAGGTCCGAGTGGTTATCGGTGACGTCTTTGTAGATTGCGTTGATCAGGCATTCGAAGCCGCAGTTCCAGCCATTTGGATACACCTTCAGCATCGGTGAGCCCGCCACAAAGCCAACGTGCTGCAGATTGCGAGGTAGGCCAACGTTTACGGCCTGGCCGGTGGCGGCATTAATGCTGATCACCGAGATGCTGTCTGGGCGAATTCCGAATCGGTCGCGACCACTGTCGGCGCCAAGCAACATGATGTTGTAGCGGCCATCAACCGGTGTTGTGAAACCGCTTTGGTTGAAAATCGAGCCAAGAGCACCCGCTGAAACACCAGCGGTGTTGCCCGCCCAAGATAGTCCGGTGGTGCCCAGAACTCCGGCCAAGACGAGACCGGCAAAAGCAATCCAACGTTCGCGCTTATAAAGACGACCGATGCGCATCAGGCGCAGGGTGTCGATGGCGAGCACCGCGAAGATAAAGCCGTATGCGGTGAGAATCAGCGCCAAGAAACCGAAGACGAAGTTGACCGGAATCACTCGAAACAGCAAGCCGTTTTTGTCGACCAAACCAACCAGTATGGTCAGCAACGCGATGGCCCAGAAAGTCATCGTTGCCGTGATGCCAACGCGAGCCACCTTGCGGTTGCCAGCCACCAGCTGGGCGGAGCCAGGCACGACCAGGGTGAGCAAAATAAGCCACCAGGCGCGCTTATTCAGCTGCTCCGGGGTGACTCGATCGACCTTACGGAATGGACCTAGATTTGAGATTTGAGCTTCGCATTCTTCTCGGCTACCTGATCTTTTAGCGACTGGCCGTAAGCAAACATCGCCGCCGATAGCTGAGAGTCAAATGAACCCAGGATGCGGGCCGCCAGAATTCCGGCATTTTTTGCGCCGTTGATAGAGACAGTTGCAACCGGGATGCCGGCCGGCATTTGAACGATTGAAAGTAGGGAATCCATGCCGTCAAGCTTGGCTAGGGCAACCGGAACACCGATGACCGGCAAGGTGGTGACCGAAGCAAGCATGCCAGGGAGGTGAGCGGCACCGCCGGCACCGGCGATGATTACCTTGAGGCCTCGACCGGCGGCAGCCTTGCCCCATTCGATCATTCGCTCTGGGGTGCGGTGCGCCGAGAGAACCTCGACTTCGTATTCGATGCCGAACTCTTTCAAGAACTGGGCGGCATCAGACATGACCGACCAGTCGGAGTCCGAGCCCATTACTACAGCGACAACCGGGTTCGACATGCTGGGCTCCTTTAGATCTGGCGACTTTGAAATTTTACCTAGGGGTGGGCCGTTATCCGCGGAGCAAAACGGCTGCGGCACCCTTGGCTTCGGCGAGCGCGAAGGCGGCATCGTCTGAAACCACGGTGACGTGGCCCATCTTGCGGCCGGCTCGCGGCCCCTTGCCATAGGTGTGCACCTTGGCCGATGGGTGGGCTGCAAGTGCCTCAGGGTAGGCACGAACGAAGTCATTTGAATCGTCGACACCGAGCAGGTTCACCATCACCGCGTGCTTTGTAGTTGGCTCGGTTGACCCAAGTGGCAAGTCTGAAACGGCACGGATGTGCTGCTCGAACTGACTGGTCACCGAACCCTCGATGCTGAAGTGGCCTGAGTTGTGCGGGCGCATGGCGAGCTCGTTGATCAAGATTCGGCCATCACGCGCCTCAAACATCTCAACTGCCAGCACTCCGGTCACTTCAAGGCCATCCGCCACTGCTCGGGCGATAGCCGCGGTGGTCTTGAGTGTCTCTTTGGTTGCTTTAGGTGCCGGTGAAAGCACAACCGAACACACGCCGTCTTCCTGGATAGTCTGAACCAGAGGCCAGGCCCTGAACTCGCCACTCGGGCGGCGAGCGCTCAACTGCGCAAGCTCCCTTACGAAGTCAACCTTCTCCTCGGCCAACAGGCTGCCACCGTACTGAGGCAGGTTTGCCAACCAGTCGGAAGCATCGGCGGCTGAGCGCACCACACGGACACCCTTACCGTCATAGCCACCAATCGGAGTCTTCAAAATGGCCACTCCACCATTGGAGTCGATGAAAGCCTGAAGTGCTGCCGCATCTTGAATCTCTGCCCAGGCAGGCATCGGCAAACCAAGGGCGCCAAGGCGCTTGCGCATTTTTAGTTTGTTTTGGGCAAAAGCGAGGGCCTTGCTTGGTGGGTTGACCTTCACACCTTCGGCTTCTAGAGCCTCGAGGACCGGCAGTGGAACATGCTCGTGGTCGAAGGTGATGACATCTACGGTCTTGGCAAACGCACGGACGACATCTAGGTGGGTGTAGTCGCCAACCTGTGTGGTGGCTAGGTTGGCCGAAGACCCCTCGGCCTCGGCCAACACCTTAATCTCAAGACCGAGGTTAAGTGCCGGCGGTGTCATCATTCGGGCCAGCTGGCCGCCACCAATAACGCCTACTGAAACCATGACTTCAATCCTTTATTCGACTACCTCTAGTTTAAAGGTTGGCCACTAGCTTTTGTAGTTCGGTTACTAACCGCTTGGCCTTAGGTAGCGGGGGTAGTTGCGCGATCTCGCCACCAACCAATGAGAACTCAATGCGGCGCCCGCGCCCAAGGGACACACCGGAAACCTGCGAGTAGCTCACCTCGATGCGCTGCTGACCCATGAGCCCCGAGCGGGAGAGCACTCGCGTGGTGAACACGTCCACGTAGGCGCTCAAGTAGCGAAGCACCGGAAGCAGCCAGAAGAAAAAAGCGATGGCACCGGCAACCGAATAAAGCGCGATGTTCATCCAAGGCTCTGGCAACCGGTCGAAATAAAACGAAACGACAAAGCAGGCTGCGGCCAGAACTAAGAACGGCAAAAATAAACGGCTCGCGCTCGGGCGCAGGCGCGCAATCCGGCGCGATTCAACAAAGTTCTGGCTCATAAGTTCAATTCTGGCTTAGTTGTGCCTGAGATGAACGATGTCGCCGGCCGAGACCGCGAAGAGTTCTCTTTCTCCATCGGGCTGAATCAGGATGCGGCCAAACTCGTCGATGCCAACCGCGGTGCCGATTAGCTCTTGATCGCCGGGCATGATTGCCCGCACGCGGCGGCCGATTGAACCGCAGCGGTCGGTCACGGCTGCGCGCAGACCACTTAGATCGGCGTCTCCCCCGGCTTCAACGAAGGCGCTGTAGAGAGTGCGCAACTCGGCCAAATAGGCGGCCAAGACGGCATCGATGGCTGGCGCGCTTTGCCCATACTTGGCCCGCTCGATGCCGAGCGAGGTTGCCGCCTCGATTGGCAGCTCGGCCTGGGTTTGCAGCAGGTTCACGCCGGCGCCAATCACGACACCGCTGAAATCGGGCAGAAGCTCGCTCAAGACACCAGAGATTTTGTGGCCCGCGACCAACACATCATTGGGCCATTTGACCGAAACAGTCTCAGCAGGGATGAACTGGCTGATGGCGCGCGCCATCGATAACCCGGCCAGCAAAGGTAACCAGCCGAAGGCATCTGGCTTTAGTGCAGTTGCCGGTCTCAGCAAAATGGAGGCAAAAATTGAGCTGCCCTCCGGGGCAAGCCACTCACGGCCGGAACGCCCACGGCCAGCACTTTGAAAACCGGCCACCAAAACCGCTAGATCGCTGCGGTTGGCCGAGTCGGCAATCAGGTCGGTGTTGGTTGAACCGGTCGAAGGCACATAATCGAGGCGGCTAACCAGCGGGCTGCTCAGTGGGAAATCCATGGGATTAAGGCTAACCCCTTGGTTGAGGCCAACCTGATTTTGACAGTTTGTGTAGAAAGTTAACAGCGGTTTCAAGGCTTCGTAGTAGTTAACCTTCAAGCACTTTGTAACGTTCGCTGGATAGAGTGGATGCCATGGCTGATGAAATGACCTACACAACCGCTATCCGTCTGAACCCAGACATTGCAACCACCGCGGGCAAACTCGAAGATATGCGCAACCGCTATCACGAGGCAGTGCACGCGAGCGGCGAGGCAGCGATTGCCAAGCAGCATGCCAAGGGCAAGAAGACCGCGCGCGAGCGCATCGAGATGTTGCTTGACCCGGGCTCATTCGTTGAGTTGGACGAGTTTGTTCGTCACCGTTCAACCGCATTCGGCATGGACAAGAACCGACCTTACGGCGATGCAGTTGTCACCGGCGTTGGTACCATTCATGGCCGCCAGGTTGCTCTGTTCTCTCAGGACTTCACCATTTTCGGTGGTTCACTCGGTGAAGCCGCCGGTAACAAAATCATCAAGATCATGGACCTAGCCATTGCCACCGGCGTTCCGATGATCGGCATCCTTGACTCGGGAGGCGCTCGCATCCAGGAGGGTGTGGTTGCGCTCGGCAAGTATGGAGAAATTTTCAAGCGCAACACCATGGCATCGGGGGTTATCCCGCAGATCTCAATCATCATGGGCCCAGCAGCCGGTGGCGCGGTTTATTCACCGGCCCTAACCGACTTCGTGATCATGGTCGACAAGACCTCAAACATGTTCGTGACGGGCCCGGATGTAATCAAGGCTGTGACCGGTGAAGACGTTGGCATGGAAGAGCTTGGCGGTGCGCGCACCCATAACCAGACCTCTGGCGTTGCCCACTACCTGGCCGAGGATGAAGTTGACGCGATTGACTATGCTCGATCACTCCTGAGCTACCTTCCTGAGAACAACCTCTCCGAAACCGTGGTTTATGCGGCCGAGGGTGAGCTTGAAATCACGGATGAAGACCTAAAGCTGAACACCATCATTCCTGACTCGCCAAACCAGCCTTACGACATGCGCTCGGTCATCGAATCAATCGTGGATGGCCACGAGTTCCTCGAGGTTCAGCCTCTCTTTGCGCCGAACATCTTGATTGGTTTTGCCCGTGTTGATGGCCGCAGCGTTGGCATCATCGCCAACCAGCCACAGCAGATGGCCGGCACGCTAAACATCGAGGCCGGTGAAAAGGCAGCTCGATTCGTTCGATTCTGCGACGCCTTCTCGATTCCAATTTTGACCCTGGTCGACGTACCGGGTTACCTACCGGGCACCGATCAGGAGTGGGCCGGCGTTATCCGCCGAGGCGCGAAGCTGCTTTACGCATACGCCGAAGCAACTGTGCCGCTGGTTACCGTCATCACCCGCAAGGCCTACGGAGGCGCTTACATCGTGATGGGTTCAAAGCAGTTGGGTGCTGATATCAACCTTGCTTGGCCAACCGCTGAAATCGCCGTGATGGGCGGCCAGGGTGCCATCAACATCCTTTACCGCAACGAGATCAAGGCCGCTGAAGAAGCAGGCCAGGATGTTGCCGCTGTTCGCGCACGCCTAGCCGCGGAATACACCTACAACGTGGCAAGCCCATTCTTGGCCGCCGAGCGAGGTGAGCTGGACGGAATCATCGAGCCAGCTGCTACCCGCATCCAGGTAATCAAGGCGCTGCGTGCCCTGCGCACCAAACGCTCCAGCCTGCCGCCAAAGAAGCACGGAAACATTCCGCTGTAATGGCTGGCAAGCACGTGGCCGAAGAAGGCATGGAAGAGAACCTGCAGGATGCCCTGCGGGTGGTTCGTGGCGCACCGACCCCGGATGAACTGGCTACCGTCATCGCTGTTTTGGCTGCCGTTCACGCCGAGGAAGAAGCCTCGGCAACCGGTTTTGAGCGCAAGCTGAAGTCATCTTGGTCGCGAAACGCAGCTGTGCTTCGCCCACAAATCACACCCGGCCCAGGCCAATGGCGCGGTGCTTACCGTGCGGGTCTGAATTAGGAGAAAAACCTTCTATTTCGTCACGTTTTTCTGACTAGGCTGGCAACACGCCAAATCAGTTAGGAAACGCAATGTCGCGCACACCATCAAAGATTGACCAGATTGCCGAAGCCTGGGTCGATAAAATCGCCGAACTTCAGCCAACTTTCGCCACTTACATTGGGCGCCCGGGTGGCGACGACAAGCTCGATGACCACTCCCCAGAAGCCGATGAGCGCATGCTCCTCGAAACCAAGCGCGTTCTTACCGAACTAGCCGCCACCGCGCCGGTCGACAAGGTTGACGAGGTCACCCTAGACGCGATGAACCAAGACCTCGGGCTTTCGGTTGAACTGCACGATGCCAAGGTGGCACGCCGAAACCTCAACAACATCGCCTCGCCAGCCCAGGGCATCCGTGACATTTTTGACCTTTCGAAGACCGACACCGAGGGTGACTGGGAGAACCTGGTTGCTCGCATGAACGCCGTTGCCGGCTCACTCGATGGCTACATGCGCACACTTCGTCAGGGCATCGAGGCCAAGGATGCGCCAGCGCGCCGCCAGGTGATCACCAACATCGAGCAAGCCGAAAAGATTGCGGCAGCCGACGGTTTCTTTAATACCTTCGCGGCCGAGGCAAAACTCGCGGATGGCGACCTGCCGGCCAGCCTGAAAGCCGAAGCTCAGAAGGCCGCCGAGCAGGCCACCGCCGGTTACCAGAAGTTTGTCGAGTTTCTCAAAAACGAGTTACTGCCGGCAGCCAACACCGAAGATGCCATTGGACGCGAGCGTTACTCTCTGTTTAGCCGCGGATTCTTGGGCGCGAAGATTGATCTCGACGAGACCTACGAGTGGGGAATCGAAGAATTGGCCCGCGTGACGGCCGAGCAAGAAGCCGTTGCCAAACAAATCAAGCCGGGTGCAACCGTACTTGAGGCAATTGACTTCTTGGATAACGACCCGAGCCGCAAACTACATGGCACCAAGGCGCTGCAGGAGTGGATGCAGAAGCTATCTGATACCGCAATCGAGAAACTGAGCGGAACCCACTTCGACATCGCCGAGCCGTTGAAAAAGCTCGAGTGCATGATTGCCCCAACTCAGTCTGGCGGCATCTACTACACCGGCCCAACCGATGATTTCAGCCGACCTGGCCGCATGTGGTGGTCGGTGCCGGTGGGCGTCGAGGAGTTCGATACCTGGCGCGAAACCACCACCGTTTATCACGAGGGTGTCCCTGGGCATCACCTGCAGGTGGCTCAGGCGGTCTACAACCGTGACCAGCTCAACTCATGGCGCCGCCTGGCATCGTGGACCTCTGGTCACGGTGAGGGCTGGGCGTTGTATGCCGAGCGCTTGATGGCCGACCTCGGTTTCTTGGATGACCCGGGTGACCGCTTGGGTATGCTCGATGGCCAGCGCATGCGTGCCGCCCGCGTGGTTCTAGACCTCGGTGTCCACCTCGGCAAGCCGCGTCTGGATGGCAACGGCAAATGGGACTTTGACTATGCCCTCGACTTCATGGGCAAGAACGTGAACATGAGCCCAGAGTTCGTGAACTTCGAGGTGCATCGCTACTTCGGTTGGCCAGGTCAAGCCCCGAGCTACAAGATCGGGCAGCGCATCTGGGAGCAAACCCGCGATGAATACGCCGCTCGAAAGGGCGCGGGCTTTGACATCAAGGAGTTCCACCGCGAGGCTCTGAACCTCGGTGGCCTAGGGCTCGACACCTTGAGAAAAGCCTTGCTCGGCTAGTTATTACCCCGCCCCCGCTTCAGGGGTTATCCCCCAAAGAGGGGATAGGTTTTTGGTAGCCGAGATGTTCGCTCACGGTAATACTTGAAACATAAGGTGATTGCACATCAATAAGGGGATTTTGCAGTCAGTGTGGGGAGAGGGATGAGAGGCGAAAGCCGATCAAAACTCAATGGGGATTGTGAAGGTGGCTCGAAAGAGCCACCTTTCGCATTTAACTGAACTTGAGCCAGATGTCGGGCCGGGCAGTGCCCGAGCGAGTGGCCAAAACCGAAACCTTGAACTCCGCCGATTTTGGCGAACGCACCGTGACCTGGCCCGCCTTTGCCGAGCGAACCGCATCGGCCGCCAAGGCTAGCACTCGCTCACGATCGGCCTGGTCAACATCATCCAGCCCGCCGTCATCCAGGAGCAAAACCTCAATGCCCCGCTGGCGCGCCTCGGTGACGGCTGCCTTCATGGTGGCCGACAATAGATTGTGACCACGGATGTCGTCACGCAGAGCAGCCTCGAGGTGACGAGCCTGTAAGCGCTGTTGTTCGGTGAGAGTCTTCTTGGCGACCGACACCTGCTGAAGCAGAGGCAAAACCTGAATAAGCGCCGCGTTGATTCTCGACTTGTGCTCGTCTCGGGCTGCGGTTAGAGCGGCGGTTTCCGCTGCCGTTGCCAGAGATTCTTTCTCGAATTCCTCGGTCTGTTTCATGGTTCGTTCGAGACCGATGTTGATCAGGATGCCGGCAAGCAAAAACATGATGACACCGAACACGCCGACCTTGGCGATGCTGCCCGGGCCACCCCAGGCAACCACCTGAATAATCAAGAGCGCAGCGCCGATGCTTGCCATGATTCGACGCCCACGAAACGCAGTTGCACCCATCAGTGACGCGATTCCGCCGACAAACCAGGTCGAGTAATCGCCGATGTGCTCGGCTAGCAACTGGGGCAGCATGAGGATTGGGATGAATGCCGCGACCATCAGGTTGAATGCCGCCTGCAGCATCGGCAACTTCACCGCTTTGTAGAAAAGTACGGTTGGAACGATGGCCGCCGAGTAGAGCAGAAGCGACGCCCTGGTGTACAGAGAAAATTCCTCTTGCTGCATCATCAGGCCGAGGGCAACCGGGTAGAGACAGTAAAGCAAACCGAAGAGCGCAACGTACCAGCGCGGAACAATTCTCATTTACTCGACCACTCCAAAATAATGGCGGCGCCCTTGCCAGGTTTTGAATCGATGAACACTCGCCCACCGACGGCCTCGACGCGGTCGATGATGGAAAGACGCAGACCTAAGCGGTTTTTAGGCACTCGCGCCGGGCGGAAACCCTTACCGTCGTCAACGATTACGATTTTTACACCCTTGGCATAGCCCTTTAGGTGAATGGCGTGATTGGCGTTGGGGCCGGCGTGCTGAAGGGAGTTTGCCGCAGCCTGAATGGTGGCCTCGCTGAGCGCTGATGCCACCTCGGCCGGAATGAGCAAATCGCTAGACCCGGACTCGGTCACTTTGAACCCGGAGCTCTCGGGTTTGAACTTATCGAGCAGCGCACCAAAGAAGGCATAGACGGTGGTGTCACCGGTCAGCTTGGCACCGGCCTCGTCGGTGACCAGTGCCTCGATTGCATCCACCGCGAGGCGGCGTACCTCTGGCACGCGCTCCTGTGATGTTCCGTTTGCCGCCATCAACAGGGCCGTCAGTACCTTGTCGTGAATCAGAGCATCAACTCGAGCGCGCTCCTGCTCAATCGCATCGATTTCTGCTCGACGCACCTCGGCCTCGGCTGCTGCCTGATTAGCAGCATCGGTGAGGCTGGCCTCTCCGCGGAAGAACACCAGGATGATCGAGATGCAGCAGCTCACCAAAAACGCATAGATGGCGTCTTGGGCGCTGTGCAGAATCGTGGCCGAACCACCGATCGGCATCTGTCGTAGAAAAAACCAGGCAATTGGTTCGCCGGCAAAGAAAAGAGCAGAGACGAATCTCGGGGTGGACAAACCCGCCGAAATTGTACTCAGGGAAATTGCCCACCAGATCCAGGGGGTGTACCCGACCGGCAGCAGCGAGGGATCGTGGACCTGTAATGGCCAAGTAAGCAGAAGCGCCAAAACCACAAAAGCGTGAACACGCTGTGGGATGACCGGGCTCTTCATGAACCAGGGTCCAAGGAAGGCGAACACCTGAGACAGAATGAAAACCTTCAAGGCCATCGGGGCCCAAGTTTTGTCAAGGTAGGGCAGCTGACCGAGCGCGTTGGTAACCGTTTCGATGCCGCTGAGCAGCACGGCCGAACCGAAAATCTTGCCGGTCATCGAGTTGATGCGAGTCACGGCAGAACTTCTGGAGACCGGCGCCTCAGAGATTGACATGGTTGTTTTCGTTGAGGATGCCATCTTCGAGAGCGCGAAGCATCAAGTCGGTCTTTGACGGAGCGATTCGGCCGACATCGGCATACTTGCGACGCACTCTATCAATATGTTCCTTGGCGGTGTGCACCGAGATGCCGAGCTCGGTGGCAACCTGCTTGAGTGCGAAACCTGAGGCATAGAGAGACAGCACCTCGCGCTCGCGCGGCGAGAGATTGGCTTCATCCTTGAAGGCCAGGTCGGCATCGATCACCGCTGACGTTTCGGTGTTGTTCACCAACTCACCCTTGGCCAGTTGATTGATCGCCTCGACCAACTCTTTCATGCTTTGCGATTTTCTGACCACAGCAGCGGCACCAGCCAAAAGGGCGGCGCGAACCATCTGGCGTTTATCGGCGATGCTGAAAATCAGAACCTGGGCACCGGCACCGATGATCGCGCGCACGTTCTCGGTAATGGTTGAACCATCGGCCAGAGAAAGGTCAAGCACCACAAC
Organism: Microbacteriaceae bacterium; assembly: GCA_947453465.1. Lineage (GTDB taxonomy): Bacteria > Actinomycetota > Actinomycetes > Actinomycetales > Microbacteriaceae > Rhodoluna. The sequence continues at coordinate 16,006 of CANGGL010000010.1, forward strand.
ATCGCAGCCCAACGGCTGACGGCTGGTCAGCAGGCCGGTGACGCTGTCGCTCGAGCCACAGAAGTGCAAGTTGTATTCGTCACAGGCAGCCTTGAAAGCAAACCTGATGGCGTCGTGATCGTCAACTATGGCGACACAAACCGGTGGTTTCTCTTTGCTCTTTGGCATGTCTACCTGACCCCGATTGACCTAGGTTACTTTCGCACCAAGCTGGCTACGGCTTCAACGTGGTGAGTGTGCGGGAACAGGTCGAAGGCGCGAAGCGACTTGAGCTCGTAACCGCCCTCGATGAGCGGCTTGAGGTCGCGGGCGAGTGCGATTGGGTCACAGGCCACATAGACGATGTGCTTTGGCTGGATGGCTAGAACCTGACCAACCACCTTTGCACCGGCACCCGCACGAGGAGGGTCCAGCACAATGGTGGCGTTGCGAGGGCTTGCAGTCTTGCCGCCCTTATCTAGGTTGCTGACCCGCTCGTTCAAGAAACGTTCAACCGGCGCACAAACCGCCTTGGCGCGGGATAGGTCGGCTAGGTTCAGCGTCGCATCATCGGTTGCCTGGCGGAATGACTCGACAGAGGTGATGCGTAGGTCGTTGCCAAACTTTGCGGCCAGCGCACCTGAGAACAGGCCGACACCGCCATAGAGGTCTAGGTTGTCGGCATCTTTATCGATGCCAACCGCGGCAACCATATCGGTTACCGCACTGGAGAGCACTTCGGCAGCCTTCTTGTGAACCTGCCAGAAACCGCCACCGCTGATGCGGAAGGTGCGGCCGGCAACTCGTTCGATGAGACGCTCATCACCCTTTAGCTTGCTGTCGATCTTCCACTGCACCTGACCGGTACTTGATGATGACAGTTCAATCTTCTTAACATTCTGGAAGTTCTTGTTGTGCATCTCGAGCTCGCGAAGGTCTTCGACCGCAAGCGGCAAATCCTTGACCTTGATGACCTCGTGGCTGCGCTCACGATAAGGGCCAACTGTTCCGGCTTCATCTACGTGAAGTTGAAGTCGCGTGCGGTAGCCAAGGCCATTGGCCTCGTCATCTCCAGGCGCCGCCTCGACGACCGGACGCAGTTTGATGCCGGCCATGCGGTCTAGAGCTTCTTCGAGAACATCTGCCTTCAGCTCACGCTGACGGGCAAGTTTAATGTGACCAAATTCGGCACCGCCGGCACCCTGAGGGCCAGCCTGCTTCCATACCTGCGGCACGCGGTCTGGCGATGCCTCGAGAATCTGGATTGGTTCGGCACGGCAGAATGAACCGCCGCGGTCTTCATACACCTGAGCCAAGACTTTCTCGCCTGGCAAAACGTGAGAAACAAAGACCACGCGCCCGTCGTGGCGTGCCACAAAGATGCCGCCATGGGCAACTTTTTCGATGGTTAGTTGAAGATTCTGGCCGACCCAGTTTGTTGTTTTACTCACAACTCAAGTCTGCCAGACTTATCGCGTGACCCAACTCATTCTTGCCTCAACCTCCCCCGCCCGCCTCGCCCTGCTTCGCGCTGGCGGCATCGAACCGACCACCATCGCACCGGGTGTGGATGAAGATGCGGTTGCCGAACGAGCCACCTCGATGGGCCTGATTTCAAACACCGCCGAGATGGTTCATGTTTTGGCAAAAGCCAAGGCCGAGGCAGTCATCGACCACCCGGATGCCCGCGGTGGAATCATCATTGGCTGTGATTCATCCTTGGAATTCGATGGCGAGGCCCTTGGAAAGCCACACGAACCAGAGGTTGCTCGTGAGCGCTGGATGGCAATGCGCGGGCGTTCGGGCAAGCTCTATTCGGGACACTGGGTGATTGACAACCGCGACCCACGCCCAGGCGTCACGCCCCCGGCCGTTGGCCATGTTTCGGTGGCCGTGGTCAATTTTGCCGACATTACCGAGCGTGAGATTGACGCCTATGTCGCCACCGGCGAACCACTAAAGGTTGCCGGCGCCTTCACCATCGATGGGCTCGGAGGCGCGTTCCTAAAGTCGATCGAGGGTGATGCCCACACCGTGATTGGCCTATCGCTGCCAACCCTGCGCGAATTAGTGCGCTCGCTTGGCGTCGAGTACACCGACCTCTGGAACCTGGGCTAGTCGGAAGTTAGTGGTCTTCACAGTACTTTTGTGATTTTTTTGTGATTTCACGCCAATAAAACCGGGCTCTTAGTCAATAGGCTTGAACGCATGACTACGTCTAAGAAGATCACCAAGGTCCTAATCGCAAACCGCGGCGAAATCGCCGTCCGAATTGCGCGTGCAGCCAAGGATGCCGGCATTCTTTCGGTTGCCGTTTATGCCGACCAAGACCGCGATGCAATGCACGTGAAGCTAGCCGACGAGGCCTATGCGCTGCACGGCACCACCGGGCCTGAGACTTATCTCGTAATTGACAAGATTCTTGGCGTCGCGAAGAAGTCTGGCGCAGACGCAGTTCACCCTGGCTATGGATTCTTGGCCGAAAACGCCGAGTTTGCCGCCAAAGTAATTGAAGCGGGTTTGATCTGGATTGGCCCATCACCAAAGGCCATCGAGCAGCTTGGCGATAAGGTCTCGGCACGTCATGTTGCCGAGCGCGCCGGCGCGCCACTGGCCCCGGGAACCCTTGACCCTGTTTCGGGCGCTGCCGAGGTTCTAGATTTCGTTGCCCAGCACGGCCTACCGGTTGCAATCAAGGCTGCGTTTGGTGGCGGTGGCCGCGGCATCAAGGTGGCCTACAACGTCGAAGAAATCCCTGAGCTTTTTGACTCGGCAACCCGTGAGGCGATTGCCGCCTTCGGTCGCGGCGAGTGCTTCGTCGAGAAGTACCTCGAGAAGCCACGCCACGTTGAAACTCAGTGCCTCGCTGATGCCTACGGCAACGTAGTGGTGGTTTCAACTCGAGACTGCTCACTCCAGCGCCGTCACCAGAAGCTTGTCGAAGAGGCACCGGCTCCATTCCTAACCGATGAGCAGGTCCGCCGACTATACGAATCTTCAAAGGCAATCTTGAAAGAGGTTGGTTACCAGGGCGCCGGAACCTGTGAGTTCCTAGTTGCCCAGGATGGCACCATCTCATTCCTCGAGGTCAACACCCGACTTCAGGTTGAGCACCCAGTTTCTGAAGAAGTGACCGGAATCGACCTAGTTCGCGAGCAGTTCCGTTTGGCCGAGGGTGGTGTTCTGGACTATCCAGACCCACAGGTCAAGGGCCATTCATTCGAGTTCCGCATCAATGGCGAGGACGCCGGACGCAACTTCATGCCGGCACCTGGCCCGGTTCACGTTTTCAAGGCACCTTCGGGCCCTGGCGTCCGCGTTGACACCGGCGTAGAATCTGGCGATGTCATCTCTGGTTCATTCGACTCAATGGTTGCCAAGCTGATTGTGACTGGCGCCACCCGCGAAGAGGCTCTTGCCCGCTCACGTCGTGCACTGGCCGAAATGGAAGTTGCCGGCCTACCGACCGTGCTCCCCTTCCACCGCAAGATCGTGAACGACCCAGCCTTCATCGGCGACCAGAACACCGGCAAGTTCGGCATCTACACCCGCTGGATCGAGACCGAGTTCATCAATGACATCCCAGCCTGGTCGGGAGTTGCCGAGCAGGGCGCAGAGCCTGCCGAGCGCAACAACGTTGTGGTTGAGGTTGATGGAAAGCGTGTTGAAGTTTCACTGCCAAAGCGTCTGCTCGGCGGTGGCGCTGCAGCCGGCCCGGTTGCCCACGCTCCAAAGCGCGCATCACACGGCTCATCGGCTGGCCCAACCTCAAGCGGCAACGCGGTCAAGGCACCGATGCAGTCAACCATCGTGAAGGTAGCCGTTTCGGTTGGCGATGTTGTGGCTGAGGGTGACCTGGTCATCGTTCTTGAAGCAATGAAGATGGAGCAACCGATGAACGCCCACAAGGCAGGAACCATCAAGTCGGTAACCGCAGTGGTCGGCGAGACTGTGCCGGCTGGCACCGTTCTGCTCGAACTCGAATAACTTGAGAAATTAGAAAAGGCCTGCCGATTGGCAGGCCTTTTCTAATTGATTAATTCAATGGGCTGTGCAACGCACGCGCAGCATCGCTAATTGAACCCGACAGCGATGGGTAGACGGTGAAGGTACCGGCCAATTCATCGACGGTCAAACGGTTTTCGATGGCGATGGCGATTGAATAAATTAGGTCCGATGCACGCGGTGCTGCGATGACGCCACCGATCACGGTGCCACCGGTTGAACAGATCAACTTAATGAAACCTTCGGTGAGGCCCTGCATTTTGGCGCGAGGGTTGGTGGTTAGGTCAATCATCTCGACGTGACCGTTCACCTTGCCTTCGAGGATGTCCTTCTCCATCCAACCAACCGAAGCGATCTCAGGGGAAGTGAAGACGTTCGAGGCAACGTTGCGAAGTTCGGTTGGCACTGCCACGTCACCCATGGTGTGGAAGACAGCGGTGCGGCCCTGCATTGCGCTAACCGAGGCCAGCGGCAAGAAGGTGGTGCAGTCACCGACCGCGTAAACGTTGGCGCGTGAGGTTCGAGCGACCTTGTTCACCTGGACATGGCCAGATTCGGTCAGCAGAACGCCGGCCTCTTCAAGGCCGAGACCCTCGGTGTTTGGGATGGCACCGACGGCCATCAAACAGTGTGAACCCTTGATTACGGTGCCATCGGCTAGGGTCACCTCGACGCCCGACCCGGTGTTGACCACCTTGTCGGCGCGGGTGTTTGAGTGAATGTTGATGCCATTGCGGCGGAAGACGGTTTCGATGAGATCGGCTGCATCTTTGTCATTGCCCGGCAAGACCTTGTCGCGGCTTGAGATCAGTGAGACCTCACTGCCGAGCCCACGGTAGGCCGAGGCAAACTCGGCACCGGTGACGCCCGAGCCGACCACAATCATGTGCTCTGGCAGTTCATCGAGGTTATAGAGCTGGGTCCAGGTCAAAATGCGGTCGCCGTCTGGTTTGGCATCTGGCAGCTGGCGCGGGTGGGCACCAACGGCAACGATGATGGTCTTCGCCTCGAGCTTCTCTGGCTTGGTGCCATCGGCCGGGGTGGCAATCACGTGGTGGTTACCGTCGAGCTTGGCAGAACCGTGGATGACGCGAACGCCCTCTTTGACCAGGGTTTCGAGCATGTCTGAAGATGATTCCTCGGCAAGATCAAGCAAACGACGGTTCACCTGAGCCAGATCGATCTCGATCTTCGGCTTGACGGCCTGACCTGCAAATGAAAACTTCACTCCGAGGGTGGTGGCGTGAGCTACGCGCTGAGCCGCTTCTGCGGTTGCGATCAGCGTCTTCGAGGGCACTACATCGGTGAGCACTGCTGCGCCGCCGATGCCGTTACGTTCGATGAGGGTGACTTCTGCGCCGAGCTGAACTCCGGCAAGAGCCGCTTCGTATCCGCCAGGGCCGCCGCCGATGATGACAATATGGTGTTTCTTTGTTTTAACTTCACTCACCTCTTTATTCTGCCAGTCGTAGACTCGAACTATGACAAACCCGTTCGAACTAGCCAGCGCAGCCGCCCAAAGAATCGCCGAATTGACCGGCATTGCGAGGCATGACATCGCCCTAACGCTGGGATCTGGTTGGGCCAAAGCAGCCGATTTGATTGGCGAAACAGTGGCCAGCATTGATGCCACCGAGATTCCGGGCTTTTTGCCGCCCGCCGTCCCGGGTCACGTGGCCACCATTCGCTCGATTCTGCTGCCAAATGGCAAGTATGCGTTGATTCTCGGCGCCCGCAGCCACTACTACGAGGGGCACGGCGTGCGCCAGGTTGCCCACGGCGTGCGCACCGCGGCGGCTACCGGAGCCAAGATCATGATTTTGACCAATGGTGCCGGCGGCATCAAGGAGACCTGGAAGCCGGGCACCCCGGTGCTAATCAGCGACCACATCAACCTCACCGCTGACAGCCCACTCGAGGGCGCGAAGTTCGTTGACCTGACCGACCTTTATTCGAAGCGTCTGCGTGAGATTGCCCGCACCGTTGACTCGAGCCTGGATGAAGGCGTCTACTGCCAGTTCCGCGGCCCGCACTACGAGACCCCGGCCGAGGTTCAGATGGCCAAGACCATCGGTGGCCACATCGTTGGCATGTCAACCGCTCTCGAGGCAATTGCCGCCCGCGAGGCTGGGATGGAAATTCTTGGACTCTCACTAATCACCAACCTGGCCGCAGGCATCCAGAAGACCCCACTGAGCCACGAAGAAGTGATTCAGGCTGGCAAGGATGCCGAGGTTCGAATCAGCGGTTTGCTAGCGGAGATAGTCTCAAAGCTATGAGCCACAACCTCGCCGATCTGATTGCTGCCGCCAGCGCCTGGGCAGACCAAGACCCAGATTTTGAAACTCGAGGAGAACTCGAGGAGTTGATCGATAAGCGCGATGTTGAGGCTCTGGCCTCTCGCTTTGATGGCCGGCTCGAGTTTGGCACCGCCGGGCTTCGCGGTGAGCTTGGCGCCGGTTCGAACCGGATGAACCGAGTGCTGGTCGCGCAAGCTGCCGCCGGCATCGCCCAGTTTTTGCTGACCACCCCAGAGTTCAACTCAGATGTTGAACCACCGAGCGTGGTGATTGGTTTCGATGGCCGCGTGAACAGCGCCGTCTTTGCTAGAGACTCTGCACAAATCCTTGCCGGAGCAGGCATCCGTGCCTTTCTGTTCGATGGCGTGGTGCCAACCCCGGTCTTGGCGTTTGCCGGCAAGCACCTCAAGACTTCGGCCGCCATCATGGTCACCGCGTCACACAACCCACCTCGCGATAACGGCTATAAGGTCTATCTGGGCGGCACCAACGGCGGCTCCCAAATCATTTCGCCGACCGATGCAATCATCGCCTCGCACATCGCCGAAGTAGCTAAAACCAAGACTTTCAAAGAGATCAATAAGAGTGACAAGTTTGAACTTATTGGCGATGAAATGCGTCAGGCCTACATCGCCGAAACTGCCGCCCTAACCGGTGAGGTTATCGAAGGCGACAAGGTTCGAATCGTTTACACAGCGATGCATGGCGTCGGCTGGCATATCGTCGAATCACTCTTTGAGTCGGTTGGCCTAGCCAAACCAGAGACCGTCACCGCGCAGTTGCTGCCGGATGGCAAGTTTCCGACTGTTGCCTTTCCGAACCCCGAAGAACCTGGGGCAATGGACCTTGCTCTGCAGGTGGGTCGAGAGCGTCGAGCCGACCTAATCTTGGCCAATGACCCGGATGCCGACCGATTGGCAGTGGCCATCAAGGATTCAAAAGCGGCCACCGGTTTTCGACAGCTGACCGGAGATGAACTCGGGCTCTTGCTTGGCGATGAGATGGCCCGCCGTGCCGTTGCCGACCGCCGAAGCGGCACCCTGGCCTGCTCTATTGTCTCTAGCTCGGCGCTCGGCAAAGTCGCAGCCCACTATGGTTTCGGGTTCAAGGAGACCCTGACCGGTTTCAAATGGATCTCAAAGGTACCCAACCTGATTTTTGGTTTCGAAGAAGCACTTGGCTATTGCGTAGACGCTGACAACACTCCTGACAAAGATGGCATCTCAGCAGCACTCATCGTGGCCGAGTTAGCAAACCGCCTGGCGAGCCAGGGTAAGACCTTGGCCGACCGCCTAGCTGACCTGGGTGAACTGTATGGCCACTATGCCACCGGGCAAATTTCGATTCGTGTAACCGACCTGTCTATCATTTCGACCCTGATGCACAAGTTACGCAACGAAACCCCGAAAACCATCGATGGTTTTGCAGCCGAATTCAGTGATCTCTCGCTGGGATCAAATGGCCTAGCGCCGACCGATGGCGTGCGCTTTGACCTGGCCGATGGCCGACGTGTGATTGTGCGCCCTTCAGGCACCGAGCCAAAGCTGAAGTGCTATTTGCAGGCAATTGGATCTAATGCAGAGAACGCCAAGGATAAGTTGGCTACGCTCAAGGCCGCTATGCAGGAGTTCTTAAAGTAGCGACGCCGAGAGCTTTTCGGTGATTTCTTCGAGGTCGAAGAAATGCTCGATTGGCACGATTTCTGAAGGCAGACCGGTTAGCTGGTCAACTAAATCCGGTGTAGTCAAAATAATCTGAGCATCACGTGATTCGCGGGCAATGGCCACGCTGGTCGCATCCACGGTTGCATCGATGCCAAGTTGACGCAAAACTTTCTCGGCGTTCATCTTGAGCAAAACAGACGTGCCGATACCCATCCCACACACGGCAATAATCTTCATGCTTCTATTCTCACCCGCCGAGCTAGAACAACAAGCGAATCTGTTCGCTATCGCCAGCATTTAACACGTTATTCACAGAGTCGGCGTCACCTAGAAAGGTCGCCAACTCGGCCATGATATCGATATGTGAGCTGTGATCGGTGGCGCAAAGGCCGATAACTAACCGAACCGGGTCATTTGCCTCGTTGCCAAACACCACCGGTTGAGCCAGGGTGACCATGCTCAGGCCAATTTCCAGCACCGCGTCTGAAGGGCGCCCGTGTGCAAGGGCAATGCCAGGGGCTATCACAATGTATGGACCGTGCTCGGCAACCGCGTCGAGCATCGATTCGGTGTATTCGGGGGTTGAGCGGCCACTAGCCACCAACAACTCCCCCGCCATTTCAATCGAGTGCTCACGGTCGAGTGCAATCGCGCCAACCCTGATCGAGTTTTCGCCGAAGGCCCTGGCCAGCGCCGGGTAACTCTTAGACGGCGTCAGCAAAGCCATCCGAGATCATGTCCATCAGCTCTTCGCGCTGCTCTAGGTCTTGGAAGGCGCCCTCGGCAGCGTTCAACTGGAAGGTCTCTAGGTCACCAAGCTCATAACCGAAGGTTTCAACCAAGAGCTCAAGTTCGCGAGTCAAGGTCGTGCCAGACATCAAACGGTTGTCGGTGTTCACGGTCACCTTGAAGCCAAGGTCATACAGAACATCAAACGGGTGGTCTGCCATGGTTTCACCCAGGAGCGCGATGGCGCCGGTCTGCAGGTTTGACGAAGGCGAGGTCTCGAGCACGATTCCACGGTCGTAAACCCAACGAGCAACTTCACCTAGCTCGACGAAGTCGGCGTCGCCCTCGCTGCGTGACAACAGAATATCTTCGATGATGCGCACGCCGTGGCCCAAGCGCAGTGCACGGCCAGAGACGATGGCATCCTTGATGCTCTCGACACCGTCAGCCTCACCCGCGTGGACGGTGACCGGGAACAGCTCCGAAGCCAGGTAGTCAAAGGCAATCTTGTGGCGGCTAGGCAAGAAGCCCTTCTCGGCGCCGGCGATGTCAAAACCAACCACACCGTTGTTGCGGTGACGAACGGCCAATTCGGCAATTTCAAGACCGCGATCTGCGTGGCGCATCGCGGTGATTAGCTGGCCGGTGCGGATGAAACCACCGTGGTAGTCAACGTCTTCCATGCCCTGCTCGAGGCCATCCTGAACGGCCTCGACAACCTCATCGAGGGTCAGGCCGCGCTGGAGGTGCTGCTCTGGAGCCCAGCGGATCTCACCATAAATTACGCCGTCTTCGGCTAGGTCGTGAACGAATTCGCGAGCCACTCGCTGCAGGCCTTCGCGGGTCTGCATGACCGCGGTGGTGTGGTCAAAGGTTTCTAGATATTTGATCAGTGAGCCAGAGTTTGCCGAGGTTTCGAACCAGCTCTTCAACGCGCCGGCGGTGTCGGCAGGCAGCTTGTGACCGATGGCATCGGCTAGTTCGATGATGGTTTGTGGGCGCAGGCCACCATCCAGGTGGTCGTGAAGTGAGATCTTCGGTAGTGCCTGGATGTCGAAGCGAGCCATTTTGGAGCCTTTCGTTTGGGCCGATGAGCCCTGGATGAACCTTTTTGTAAAAGGATTAGCCGTCGATGCGGTCGAGCAGGATCTTGCGCGGCGCAGGGACAGCTGCAGCCTCAATCTTAAACGAACCCTCGAGCGCTTCGATAGCCCTAGAGAACCGCTCCGCCTCATCGGTGTGCAAAGTCATGAGTGGTTGACCCGCCTTGATTTCAGAACCGAGCTGGGCGTGCAGCGTAATGCCGGCACCAAACTGAACCGGGTCTTCCTTGCGAGCACGGCCGGCACCGAGACGCCATGAAGCGGTACCAACCTGAAGTGCGTCGAGATGAGTGATAACTCCGTCGGCAGGGGCAAGAATAACCTGGTGTTCGCGAGCCTCCGGCAGCGCGGCATCGGGGTCGCCACCCTGGGCGGCAATCATCTGACGCCACTTGTCCATCGCTCGGCCATCCTTGAGTGCGGCAGCAACATCAACATCGGTCTTGCCAGCCAGGCGCAGCATTTCACGCGCCAACTCGATGGTCAGTTCAACAACATCTGACGGCCCGCCACCGGCAAGGACCTCCACCGACTCCTTGACCTCGAGGGCGTTACCGATTTCGAGGCCGAGCGGGGTGGACATGTCGGTCAACAGAGCCGAGGTGTTCACTCCGGCATCCTGACCAAGTTGAACCATCACGGTGGCCAGCTCGCGCGCACGGTCGATGTTCTTCATGAAGGCTCCCGAGCCAACCTTGACATCCAAAACCAGCGATGAAGTTCCTTCGGCAATCTTCTTCGACATGATCGAGCTGGCAATCAGAGGGATAGCTTCGACAGTGCCGGTAACGTCGCGAAGCGCATAGAGCTTCTTATCGGCTGGCGCCAACCCTGCGCCGGCGGCACAGATGACTGCGCCGACTTCGGCCAGCTGCTTGTGGAACTCATCGTTGGTTAGTGATGCACGCCAGCCCTTGATTGACTCGAGCTTGTCTAGGGTGCCACCGGTGTGGCCTAGGCCACGGCCAGAAAGCTGCGGCACGGCAACACCAAAGGCAGCCACGAGCGGCGCCAGCGGCAGGGTGATCTTGTCACCCACGCCACCGGTCGAGTGCTTGTCTGAAGTCGGCGCAGCCAACCCGGCATAGCTGAGAGTCTCACCCGATGCAATCATGGCCATGGTTAGATCTTTGATCTCGCGGCGGCTCATGCCATTTAGCAAAATCGCCATCGCCATCGCAGACATCTGCTCGTCGGCGACAACACCGCTGGTGTAGTTGGCAATCAACCAGTTGATTTGCGGGGTAGAGAGCTCACCCTTTTCACGCTTGGTGGTGATCAGTTGAATGGCGTCAAACTCAGACATTATTTTCTCTCTTCTAAGTCGCGAGGGCCGAAGGCATCCGGGATGACTTCATCGATGGTTTTGAAGCCCGAGACAGTCTCGAGGATCATGCCCTTGGCCGAGTGCTCGAAGAGCAACTGCCGGCAACGGCCACACGGCATCAGGATATTTCCGTGCCCGTCAACACAGGTGAAGGCAACCAGGCGGCCGCCGCCGGTCATGAAAAGCTGACTCACTAATGCGCACTCGGCGCACAGGGTCAAACCGTAGGAGGCATTTTCGACGTTGCAGCCCGAAACGATTCGACCATCCTCGGTGAGTGCCGCAGCACCAACCTTGAACTTTGAGTAGGGCACGTAGGCCTTGGCCATCGCGTCATTTGCCGCTTCGCGAAGCACCGACCAGTTGATTTCAGACATGGTGAACCTAACTCTTGATGTAGGCCTTGCCGGAGGCGGCGGGGCCGGTGACCTTGCCCACCAACCCGGCGACGGCAACCACGGTCAAGGCGTATGGCAACATCAGCAAGAACTCGCTCGGCACCGATGAACCGATGATGGCGAGGCCATACTGCAGGTTCTCGGCGAAGCCGAAGAGTAGTGCTGCGAAGGCTGCGTAAATCGGATTCCAGCGGCCAAAGATCAATGCCGCGAGAGCGATGTAACCGGCTCCGTTGGTCATCTCTTTTCCGAAGGCGCCAACCTGACCCAGGGTGAAGAACGAACCACCCAAACCGGCAAGAGCACCACCGATGATGACGCTCACGTAGCGGGTGCGGAAGACGTTGATGCCGACGGTGTCGGCTGCCTTCGGATACTCACCGACGGCACGCACACGCAGACCCCAGCGGGTCTTGAACAGCGCGATGTAAACCGCGGCGACCACTACGTACATCAAATAAACGATGAGTGTCTGGTTGAACAACACCGGACCGAGAACCGGAATCTGGCCGAGAAGCGGAATCAGGATCTTGTCGAAGCGTGGCGGCTGGTTGAAGAATGGCAGGTTGCTGACCATCAGGGTGCTGAAGATGAAGTTGGTTAGACCAACCACGAGCACGTTGAGCACCACACCGACGATGATCTGATCAACCACATACTTGATGGCAAACACCGCGAGCACCCAGGCCACCAGTGCGCCGGCAATGATGGCGCCGAGCAGACCCGCAAATAGGTTGTCGGAGAGTGAGGCGACCAATGCCGAAACGAAAGCACCGGCCAACAACTGACCCTCGATGGCGATGTTGACCACACCGACGCGCTCGCTGAGGACACCGGCAAGCGAACCAAAAATCAGTGGCACGGCCAGAGCCAGCGAACCCTGCAGCAACGAGGTGAAGGTCATGGTCTTGCCGGCAAACAGGCCGACCAGGATCTCGAAGACCAGGGCCACGGCAAACAGAATGACCACCCAGCGCGGAGTCTTATGGTTGCGAATCACCACGAAGTAAACCGAACCTAGGAATGCCACCACCTGAGCGGCGAAGGCAAGCCCGCTGACGAAGGCGATGTCCAAGTTGAAGTTAGGCAGGGCGAAGATGTCGGTGTCGGTCGAGATTTTGATCTCGGTAACACCGCTAGGCGCCGAGACGAACAACCAAAGACCGACCAGCGTCAGGATGAAAACGGCTATTGGGGTGCGCTTACTCTGCTTCATGCTGTGACCTCGCGCTTCGATTCTTTGAGTCTGAAGATGGCACGCACCAGAGGTGGAGCCGCGATAAATAGAACAATCATCGACTGCACTACCAAAACTATGTCGATTGGCACATTCTGGTTTGCCTGCATGGTAACTGCGCCGGCTCGAAGGCCACCGAACAGGATGCCGGCAACCAGCACGCCCCATGGGTTTGAGCGACCGAGCAGAGCCACGGTGATGGCATCGAAACCAAAGCTCGCTGCAACACCGAGGGTCAAGAACTTCTCGGTACCGAGAACCTGCGAGGTGCCGGCCAGACCAGCCAACGCACCCGAGATACCCATTACCAAGACGTAGGTTAGGCCGATGTTGATTCCGGCGACTTTGGCCGCGTTTGGGTTGTGACCAAGCGCACGGAACCGGAAGCCGAGGGTGGAACGGTTGAGCAGCCACCAGGTGAAGACCACGGCGATGAGCATCGCGATCAAGCCACCGTGCACACGGAATTGGTCGCCCATGAAGAACCAATACTTGGCCGAGTCATGCACCGGCAACGAAACCGGGTTGATTGAACCCGGCGCTTGAAGAACCGGAGTCTTCAATAGGTAGCTCAGCAACAGCACCGCGATGTAGTTGAACATGATCGTGACAATCACTTCATTGGCGCCGGTGGTTGCTTTCAAGAAACCGACCAGTGCACCAAACAACCCGCCACCAATCACGCCGGCGAGAACCGCCATCGGAAAGTGAAGGTAGAAAGGCAGGTCAACATAGATGGCAACCCAGCCCGCGAACATGGCGCCAAAAATGATCTGCCCGGTTCCACCGATGTTGAACAGACCCGAGCGGAAGGCAACGGCAAGACCGAGCCCAGCCATGGTGATTGGGGTCGCGTAAGCCAAAGTTTCGGTGATCGGCTTGATCATCTGAACGCCATCGTGGGCCTTGTAGTTGAACACCGCACCACGGAACATGGCGTCATAGGCGCCGAAAACCGAGTTCCAGAGCGCCTGGAAGAAGTCTGCCGGGCGGGCGCCGATGTAGGTGACCGTGGTTTGAACCTCGGGGCTCGAGATGGCGATCAAAATGCCACCGACGATGAATGAAGCCAAAACGGCCAACACCGAAAGCAGGGCGTTGCCGGTGGTGAATTCTTTTAGAACGCGTTTCATGCGCTGATACCTGCCATCATCTGACCGAGCGTTGCTCTCGGGGTGCTCGAAGGCACGATGCCAACGATCATGCCTTTGTACATGACCGCGATGCGGTCACCCAGCTGGGTTGCTTCATCAAGCTCGGTGGCCACGATCAAAACCGGGATGCCACTGTCTCGGGTTGCCACGATCTGCTCGTGAACAAATTCAATCGAACCAACATCAAGACCTCGAGTGGGCTGCGAAGCCACCAGCAAGCGCAATTCACGTGAGAGCTCACGAGCCAAAACCACCTTCTGCTGGTTTCCGCCTGAAAGCTGAGATGCCTTTGATTCGATGCCCTGTGCGCGAATGTCGAATTGCTTCAGTTTTTCGGAAGCAAACTTTTTCAAGAATTCAATCTGAATGTTGAGACCCTTGGCGAACGGCTTACGGTCGCTGCGGTCAAGCATCAAATTCTCTGCGATGGTGAACTCGGCAACCAAACCATCCTCGGTGCGGTCTTCGGGAACGAAGCCGACGCCTAGGTCTAGAACCTGTTTGACGTTCTTACCGATTAGCTCGCGACCATCCAGCTGAATTGAACCGGCCGTTTTGCCGTGCATGCCGATGATTGCCTCGGTGAGCTCAGTTTGACCATTGCCCTGAACGCCGGCGATGACCAGAATCTCACCCTCGTGAATTTCAAAGCTGATGTCGTCGAGTACCTTGGTGCCGGCGTGACTCCAGGCCGACAACCCCTCCACTTTGAAAGTTGGCTGGCCTGGCTTAGCCGGGGCTTTCTCAACGTCAAGGTCAACCGCTCGGCCAACCATCATCGAGGCAAGTTCATTTGCCGTTGACTTCGGGTCGGCCTCGCCGACCACTTTGCCGAGGCGAATCACGGTGATCTTGTCGGCCACCTCTTGAACCTCGCGAAGCTTGTGGGTGATGAAGACAATCGCGGTGCCCGCGGCACGCAACTGTTTCATGATTGCCATCAGCTCGTCGGTCTCCTGCGGGGTGAGCACGGCCGTTGGTTCATCGAAAATCAAAACCTTGGCATCACCGATAAGTGCCTTGATGATTTCAACGCGCTGCTGAACGCCAACCGGCAGGTCGCCAACGATGGCATCTGGGTCAATTTCAAAACCAAACTTTGCCGACACTTCGCGCACCTTTGCTCGGGCGGCCTCGAGGTCTAGGAGCCCACCAAACTTGGTTGGCTCGTGACCGAGAATGACGTTCTCGGCAACCGTGAAAACTGGGATGAGCATGAAGTGCTGGTGAACCATGCCGATGCCGGCCGCCATAGCGTCACCGGGGCCGGAGAATTTGACGACTTTGTCGTCTAGCAAGATTTCGCCACCATCTGATTGATAGAGCCCATAGAGCACATTCATCAGGGTTGATTTGCCGGCGCCGTTTTCGCCGAGCAGGCAGTGAATCTCGCCCGGCAGGGCAATCAGATTGACGTTGTCGTTAGCGACCATCGCGCCAAATCGCTTGGTGATGCCTCGAAGTTCAAGCTTCATCGCTTATCCGTTCATTTTG
Organism: Microbacteriaceae bacterium; assembly: GCA_947453465.1. Classification (GTDB taxonomy): domain Bacteria; phylum Actinomycetota; class Actinomycetes; order Actinomycetales; family Microbacteriaceae; genus Rhodoluna. Next base: position 31,396 of record CANGGL010000010.1, read on the forward strand.
CCTGGATGGTTCGTTTTCAGTCTAACTTTTTGCTTTGGAAAAGAACCGGGGATGACCACACGAATGTGATCATCCCCGGTTTCGGAGCTAGTTATTACTTCTTGTAAGGAGAAGAAACAACGATCTTGCCTGAGATGATGTCTGCCTGAAGGGCGTCAAGCTCTGCCTGAATGCCAGCCGGGTAAGCAACATCGTGCTGAGCTGCGATCATTACGCCACCGTTTGAAAGGTCGCCAACGTACTGGTTGACGTCTCCACCGGTGAACTTGCCGTCTACGCCTGACTTGATTACGTCAAGAACAGCCTTGGCCATCTTCTTCTCGATTGAGGTGAGGATGTTTGCCTTGTAAGCGGCGTGAGTTGGAAGGTTGAACCAGTCGCTGTCAACACCAACAACATAGGTGCCCTTCTTGTCTAGAGTTGCCTGGCCTGAGCCAACGCCCACTGGGCCTGCAACTGGAAGAACGATGTCAGCACCCTGAGCGAAGAAGCCCTCGGTTAGGGTCTTTCCCTTAGCCTGGTCGTTGAAGTCACCGGTTGCTGCCCACTTTGAGCTGTCGGTGCCGGTTGCGCCTAGAACGGCAACCTTCTTGCCCTTGGCCTTGTTGTAAGCCTCAACACCCTGCTTGAAGCCATCCATGAAGATGGTTACAGAAGGGAACAGCATGCCGCCGTAGGTGGCGACCTTGCCGGTCTTTGAGGTTGCAGCAGCTAGGTAACCAGCTAGGAAAGCAGCTTCAGCGGTGTTGTACTGAATTGGCTTTACGTTTGGCAATGACAATGGTGAGAAGTCATCGTTGCTCAGAGCTGAGTCGATAAGCGCAAAGTTCACGTCTGGGTTTGCCTTTGCAGCGTCGCGAGTTGCGGTTGCAAGGTTGAAGCCAACGGTCACGATGAGGTTACAGCCCTCAGAGATCATTGAGTCGATGCCAGAAACGTAGTCGGTCTGGGTTGCCTTCTCTGGTGATTCAACCTGAGCGGTCTGAACGCCAAGCTCAGCCTTTGCCTGGGTTAGACCGGCATAAGCTTCCTGGTTGAATGATGCGTCGTTGAAGCCACCAGCGTCTGAAACCATGCAGGCCTTGTAGTCAACTGGGGTTGCGGTTGGGGCTGCCGGAGCGGCGGCGCAACCAGCAAGAGCGAGGCTCGCGATAGCCGCGACTGCTAGGCCCTTGATTGCGGTGGTGCGTGAAATAGTCTTCACTGAATTTCCTCCCGAAAAACGGCTATGGCTCTCATAACCGTTGTGCAGGGATAGCCTACGCTCGCAAAGCAAACGGATTACCGCGGAACGCGTTTTAGAGTGAATTATTAACCGAAAAGTAACAATTGGGAAGGTAGCGATTCGAGCCCCGACCAGACGGTCCGGCCTCGAACTAAACCCGACTAAAGAACGTCTGAGTGGCCGGTTGCCTTGAGCGCGTCAACCAAAGACTTGACTCGCTGAGCATGCTCCTTAGTAGTTACCAGCAAGGCATCCGGGGTGTCCACCACAATGATGTCTTCGACGCCAATGAGAGCAATGAGGCGGTCGGTGTCGCTGATCAAAATGCCGCTAGATGAATCGGCCAGCACCTTGGCATTACCCAAGACCGCGAGGTTGCCCTTGCGCCCCTGAGACTGAAGCTCGGCTATGGCGGCAAAGTCACCGACATCGTGCCAGCTGAAGTTTGCCGGCACAACGGCAACTAGCCCCGCGGCCGCGGCTGGTTCGGCCACCGAATAATCGATGGCGACCTTTTTAAGCTTTGGCCAAATTCGCTCGATAGCGGCCTTGCGCCCCTCTGTGTCCCAAACCTCGGCAAGTTCCATGATCGAGGCGTGCAGCTCTGGTTCACTCTTGGCCAACTCCGCCAACAGCACCGAGGCCGGGGCAATGAACATTCCGGCGTTCCAGAGGTAGTCACCCGATTCGACATACTTTCGAGCGCGAGCAATGTTTGGCTTCTCGACGAACTTGACCACGTCGCGGGCATGTGGTGCACCAGCCAGGTTCAGCTTTTCACCCTGCTTGATGTAGCCAAAACCAACGGAGGGTTCGGTTGGCTCGATGCCAATGGTCACGATCTTGCCGGTGGCGGCAACCTGAACGGCCTCACGAACCACGGCCTGAAACTTGTCATCCTCCGTGATGACGTGGTCGGCAGCGAATGAACCTATGATCACGTCTGGCTCGCGCTTCATCAGGATGGCTGCCGCTAATGCGATGGCTGCGGTTGAATCCTTCGGCGAAAGTTCGAGGACCAGGTTGTCGGTAGAGAGGTCTTCGATCTGTTCGAGGACGGCTGACTTGTGGACCTTGCCGGTGACCACAAGAATTCGGTCACGTCCACCAAAAGGAGTCAGACGATCCCAGGTGTCTTGAAGCAGGGTCTGACCCGACCCGGTTAGGTCGTGCAAGAACTTTGGCGCCGAGGCTCGCGACAGCGGCCAGAGTCGGCTACCGATTCCTCCGGCAGGAATGATGCTGAAGAAACGTTCGAGTGGTTCGCGCTGATTGGTCATAACATTCAAAACCCTATCGAACATCGAGAAAATAGGGTCTTAAATGCGCCCGTTAACGGCAATTCGCTGGTTTTTCAAGGCGTAGACTTTTTATGTCTGTTAATAGGAGGTCTTCGTGCCAACAAAACCAGCCGGAACTTTGTATCGTGGCAAAGTCGGAATGTGGTCATGGGTTCTACACCGCATCACAGGTGTAGCAATCTTCTTCTTTCTATTGGTGCACGTGCTCGACACGTCACTCGTTCGACTAAGCCCTGAGGCTTATAACGCGGTGGTCAGCACCTATAAGACCCCGGTCGTTGGCCTAGGCGAACTTGGACTCGTTGCCGCAATTCTTTACCACGCCCTAAACGGCGTTCGCGTGATCCTCATCGACTTCTGGCGCAAGGGCGTCAAGTACCAGAACGTCATGTTCTGGGTTGTCGTCGCGATTGCGTTCATCGCGTTTGCGGGCTTCGCACCTCGCCACCTCATCCACGTATTCCACCTCGGCTAAGCAAAGGAGCTAATGATGTCTGTAGTTATCGAACAACCACGTAGCCCTCGCAGCCGCAAGGCAGCGAACTGGGAAAAGTATGGCTGGATGTACATGCGTGCATCGGGTGCCCTACTGGTCATTCTTATTTTTGGTCACCTCTTCGTAAACCTATGGGTTGGCGAGGGAATCAAGGCCATCGACTTCGCCTTCGTCGGCGGCAAATGGTCGAACCCCTTCTGGCAGGTCTGGGATGGCCTGATGCTTTGGCTCGCTTTGATCCACGGAACCAACGGAATGCGCACCATCGTCAACGACTACACCTCTAAAGAGGGAATTCGTAAAGCACTTAACATCGCACTTTGGGGAATCTGTGCGGTGCTTGTGGTGTTGGGAACTTTGGTCATCCTGACCTTCGACCCATGCCCAGCAAACGGCATTGCCGCAAATCTCCCATCCTTCTGCCCTGCTCGTTAGGAAACAATAAAAGTGACCAACGCATCACCAAAGGTTCACCACTACCAGTACGACGTCGTAATTGTGGGTGCCGGTGGAGCTGGCATGCGCGCAGCCATTGAGGCTGGGCCACACGCCAAGACTGCCGTAATCTCAAAGCTGTTCCCGACCCGCTCGCACACTGGTGCGGCTCAGGGTGGAATGGCTGCCGCTCTTGCCAACGTCGAAGAAGACAGTTGGGAATGGCACACATTCGACACCGTTAAGGGTGGCGACTACCTGGTTGACCAGGATGCTGCCGAGATTTTGGCCAAGGAATCGGTTCAGGCGGTTATCGACCTAGAAAACATGGGTCTACCGTTCAACCGAACCCCAGACGGCAAGATTGACCAGCGCCGCTTCGGTGGCCACACCCGCGACCACGGCAAGGCCCCGGTTCGCCGCTCTTGCTATGCAGCCGACCGCACCGGTCACATGATTCTTCAGACCTTGTACCAGAACTGCGTAAAGCTTGGCATTGAGTTCTACAACGAGTTCTACGTTCTTGACCTAATCATGGCCAAGGTTGATGGTGAAGAGCGCCCTTCGGCGGTCGTAGCCTACGAGCTTTCTACCGGCGAGATTCACGTCTTCCAGGGCAAGTCGATCATCTTTGCAACCGGTGGTTTCGGCAAAATCTTCAAGACCACTTCAAACGCACACACCCTCACCGGTGATGGCGTTGGCATCATCTACCGCAAGGGTCTGCCACTTGAAGACATGGAGTTCTACCAGTTCCACCCGACCGGTCTTGCCGGTCTTGGCATCCTGCTTTCTGAGGCTGCCCGTGGTGAGGGTGGAATTCTGCGTAACTCATCTGGCGAGCGATTCATGGAGCGCTATGCGCCAACCATCAAGGACCTTGCTCCTCGAGACATGGTTGCCCGTGCGATGGCCAACGAGGTTCGTGAAGGTCGCGGCGCCGGCCCGAACAAGGACTACGTTTTGCTTGACCTCACCCACCTCCCTCCAGAGGTCATCGATGAGAAGCTTCCGGACATCACCGAGTTTGCTCGCACCTACCTCGGTGTCGAGCCCTACACCGAGCCGGTTCCAGTGTTCCCAACCGCACACTATGCGATGGGTGGAATTCCAACCAACGTCAAGGCCGAGGTGCTCCGCGACAACAAGCAGGTTGTCCCTGGGCTTTACGCCGCTGGTGAATGTGCCTGTGTGTCGGTTCACGGTGCAAACCGCCTAGGAACCAACTCACTACTCGACATCAACGTGTTCGGCAAGCGCGCCGGCATCGCTGCGGTTGAGTATGCAAACACCGCTCAGCACGTCCCGGTTCCTGCAAATGCAGCCGACGAAGTCATCGCGATGGTTGAAAAGGTTCGCAACTCAAAGGGCACCGAAAAGGTGGCTGTGCTTCGCAAGGAGCTTCAGGACACCATGGACAAGAACGCTCAGGTTTACCGCACCGAAGAGTCACTGAACGAGGCTCTCGAGAAGATCGCCGAACTACGCGTGCGCTACGAGAACATCTCGGTTCAGGACAAGGGTCAGCGCTTCAACACCGACCTACTTGAGGCGATTGAGCTCGGCTTCTTGCTTGACCTTGCCGAGGTTCTGGCCTTCACCTCTCGTGAGCGTCGCGAATCTCGCGGCGGCCACTTCCGTGAAGACTTCGAAACCCGCGATGACAAGAACTTCATGGTTCACTCAATGGCTTATCTCACCGATAAAAAGGCCAACAAGCCAGGAGACAACATCAAACTCGGCTGGAAGCCAGTCACCATTACCAACTACCAGCCAATGGAGCGTAAGTACTAATGGCAACTGAATTTGAGGAGATGGGCGCAGTCCCATCGTTCACCGTCACACTGTTTGTGCGCCGCTACAACCCAGAAGATGGCCAGGAAGCACGCTGGCAGGACTTTGACGTTCAGGTACACGGTACCGACCGCGTTCTTGACGCCCTGCACAAGATCAAGTGGGAGATGGATGGTTCGCTAACCTTCCGTCGCTCATGCGCTCATGGTGTTTGTGGTTCAGATGCCATGCGCATCAACGGCCGCAACCGCCTTGCCTGCAAGACCTTGATCAAGGACCTTGACATCACTCAACCGATTTACGTTGAGCCAATCAAGGGTCTAGAGGTCGAGAAGGACCTCGTCGTTGACATGAACCCGTTCTACCAGGCCTACCGTGACATCAAGCCTTTCTTGATTGCCAGCGACAAGCCTGAAAAAGAGCGTCTACAGTCTGCTGTCGAGCACTCAAAGTTTGAAGACACCACCAAGTGCATTCTTTGCGCCGCCTGCACCACCTCTTGCCCAGTTTTCTGGACCGATGGCCAGTACTTCGGCCCGGCAGCAATTGTGAACGCACACCGCTTCATCTTTGACTCACGTGACGAAGCAGCCGAGGTTCGCCTAGACATCTTGAACGACAAAGAGGGCGTCTGGCGTTGCCGCACCACCTTCAACTGCACCGAGGCCTGCCCTCGCGGAATCGAAGTTACCAAGGCTATTGCCGAGGTCAAGCAAGCGATTCTCCGAGGCAAAGCCTAAGAAATGCGTGAGAAAAAGGCACCCACTGGTTGGGTGCCTTTTTCTTTACCCGCTAGACGAGTAATGCCGCCTTTAGCTGCGGCAATAGCGCCGATGACGCCGATAGGCTGTCGACTCCGAGTTCGATGAAGAGCTTTGCCGACTCTGGGTCAGAGGCCGCCTCACCGCAGATTCCAACCGGCTTGCCCGCCTTCTTGGCGGCCGCAATTACCCGGGCAATCAGGTCAAAAACCTCGGGCTTGCGGGTCTCAGCAAGCGTGATTGTGCCACTAACTGCGCCGTCTCCGGCAACATGCCTGCTCTTGCCAAGGGCATAGTGGGTCAGGTCATTGGTACCGATGCTGATGAAGTCAACCTGCTTCAAAATGTCTTCGATCACCTGAGGTTCGGTGACCTCGGGCACCTCAATCATCACTCCAACTTTTCTTAGCCCGGCCTTGCGCGCCAACCCGGCAAACTCCTTGGCCTCTTCAACCGAGAGCACCATCGGGGCCATCACCCAGAGGTCTGTCGTTGGGCTGGTTTTCTGCGCGATTGCCAGCGCCTCGAGTTGCGTGTTCAAAACCTCCTTATTGGCCAACAGAACCTGCAGACCGCGGTTGGCATACTTGCCGGCACCGGCCTCACGCAAGAACGGCAATGGCTTATCGAAGTCGAGGTCGAGGACGCGCACCAAAACGCGCTTGCCAGCGAAGGCACGCAGCAAGTTTGAATACTCGGTCACCTGCTCATCCAGGCTTGGTGGAATCTGAAGGCCCAGATAGAGCAATTCGGTGCGGAACAAACCGACACCCTTAGCACCGGCAGCAATGGCACCGGCGGCCTCGAAGCTTGAACCCAGGTTGGCCAAAAGCGTGACCGGAGCCTCACGAGTGTCATCGATCACATTTATCAACTCGGTGGCGGTGAAAGCAGCCGAGGCGTAATGCGCAATGCGCTCAGCAGATGGGTCAAGAAACACCTGGCCCGAGTTGGCATCAACGAGAAGATCAGAACCGGTACGAATCAAACCGGAACCAATCAAACCCACCACCATTGGCAGCTTGGCGGCGCGCACAATGATGGCCGAGTGTGAAGTTGGTGTTCCGTCGCTGGTGATGACCGCGAGCACTCGGTTTGGATCAAGCTTGGCGGCATCCATCGGTGAAATTGAATCAGAAACCAGGATGAATGGCTCGGCCGGAAACTCAACCTCGGGCAGGTCGCCGGCAAGTTCGGCTACCACGCGGTTGGCTAGATAACCGAGGTCTGAGGCGCGCTCGGCGAAGTAACCCCCTAGGGCCTCGAGCTGTCTTGCGAATCGGGCAAACGCGCGCCTAATGGCATCGGCCGCCTCGGCGCCTTCGGATAGATGCGCCTTGACCTCTTGAAAGAGCACCGGGTCACGTAAAATCATGGCCAGCGACTGCATCACTTCTTTGGCCTCGCCAACCGTGTTCACATTTTCGAGGTTCTCGGCCACGGCCAACATGGCGTTTTGAATGGCAATCATGCCAACGCGGTTGCCGGGCTTTGAAATTTGAGCCAAGCTGGCCTCCGGGCGGCGAAGCACAAACGCCTTGCCATGGGCAACACCGCTGCCCACGCCTGCACCAACCAAAAACCGCTCTGCCATTTGTCGATTCTATTGGTCAAGCCTGAAGACGGCTCGGGCGTTGTCGCGCGCGGTTAAACTTGAACCATGCCTATCAATGTCGTGACCGTAAATGTAAACGGCGTCCGCGCCGCCTTTCGAAAGGGCATGGCCGATTGGCTAGCCGAGTCTGGTGCTGACATCATCGCCCTCCAAGAGGTGCGTGCCGATGACAAAGACCTCAACGAACTCTTCGAAGCCAACCCACCCAAGGATGGCGGCCAGTGGCACATCTTGCACGATGCGGCGAGCGCTAAGGGACGCGCAGGTGTTGCCCTGGTTAGCAAGCAGGCGGCTCTTGCCAGCCGAACCACACTGGGCCCGGATGACTTTGACTCGGCTGGGCGTTGGCTCGAGGCAGACTACCTGATCGATGGCAAAGCCATCACCGTGATCAGCACATACGTGCACTCGGGCGAGGTTGACACCCCAAAGCAGGTGGAAAAGTATAAGTTTTTGGAGGCGATGCAGGCCCGCATGGCCGAACTGATCGCCTCGGGAGCGAATGTAGTGGTTGTCGGCGACTTGAACGTGGGCCACACCGAGCTCGACATCAAGAACTGGAAGGGCAACCTCAAGAACGCTGGCTTCTTGCCTGAGGAACGCGCCTATTTCGATGCACTCATGAAGCAGCAGGGTTGGGTCGATGTTGGCCGCGCCGCTCACCCTGAGGTAGCCGGGCCTTATACCTGGTGGTCTTACCGTGGTCAGGCCTTCGATACCGATGCCGGTTGGCGCATCGACTATCACCTAGCCACCCCAAACCTGGCTGCCGTTGCCTCGAACTACAAGGTTCACCGCGCGGCCAGCTATGACACTCGTTGGACCGACCACTCCCCTGTCTCAGTGGACTACTCGCTCTAAACCGTTTCATCGGGCACCATCAAGGCCCGCATCCAATCAACTCCTAGGATTAACCCATGACTAAGCCAAACCTGCTCAGCGGAATGCAGCCTTCAGCCGGCTCACTGCACCTCGGAAACTACCTTGGCGCGCTGGTGAACTGGACCAAGATGCAGGATGACTACAACGCCTATTACTGCGTTGTTGACCTACATGCCATCACCGTCTCGCAGGACCCCGATGAACTGCGCCGCAACACTCGCGTCACCGCCGCTCAGTATTTGGCTGCCGGCATCGATGAGAACAAGTCGGCCCTGTTCGTGCAGTCACATGTTCCGGCACATGCTCAGCTGGCCTGGGTTCTGATGACGCTCACCGGTTTCGGTGAAGCTGGCCGCATGACCCAGTTCAAAGACAAGTCGCAGAAGACCGGCACCGATGCCACCTCGGTTGGCCTGTTCACCTACCCGGTTCTTATGGCCGCCGACATCTTGCTTTATCAGGCTGCCGCTGTGCCGGTTGGCGAAGACCAGCGCCAGCACCTCGAGCTAACCCGAGACCTAGCCACCCGTTTCAACTCAAGATTCGGTGAGACTTTTGTCATTCCCGAAGGCGTGATTCTCAAGGAAAC
>CANGGL010000011.1 GCA_947453465.1 Microbacteriaceae bacterium
CTTGATTTCGTAAGCCAGACGGCGACGGCCCCAGATGTCAACGTTGTCAACAGTGCCTTCAGCATTGCGGATCACGTTTAGGAACTTATCTAGGGATGGAGCGACGGTGCGTTCTTCGATCGTAGGGTCGAGGATCACCATTAGCTCGTACTTATGCATAACTAACCCACCTCCTTTGGACTTGAGCGGCCACGGAATTTCCGTGACAGGAGGGTCTTGCATAGATGACTGCACAATGTGCAATCGGTTTTGTTGCAGATTGCGAGACAGGGCTCGCGCGCAACCTCTCTAGCCTAGCGGCTTTGCCACCACTCAAGCAAGCGTTTTTTCGCTTCTTCCGGGCCAAGTGGGCCTTCCTCCAAGCGCAGTTCCATCAAAAACTTGTATGCCTCGCCGACCTCGCGCGATGGTCTGAGTTCGAGAATTGTCATGATCTCTTCACCGGTCAGATCTGGGCGAAGTGCATTTAGCTCTTCCTCTTCCATGATCTTCACGATGCGCTGCTCTAAATCGTCGTAGGCGTGTGCCAAGCGGTCGGCCTTGCGCTTGTTTCGCGTGGTCACATCGGCGCGGGTAAGGGCGTGCAAGCGCAACAGCTGGTCACCCGAGTCGCGCACGTAGCGACGAATCGCCGAGTCAGTCCAGGCCTGATCGCTGTAACCAAAGAACCTTAGGTGCAGTTCGATGAGCCTGGAAACCGCCTTGATGCTGTCGTTGTCGAACTTGAGCGCCTTCATGCGCTTGGTGGCCAGCTTCGCGCCAACTAGGTCGTGGTGATAGAACGAGACACCGCCGCCAGGCTCGAGACGGCGAGTGGCCGGCTTGCCACAGTCGTGAAGCAGGGCCGCGAATCGAAGAATGAAGTCACCCTCGAGGTCGTAGTCCTTTTCATAATCAATGGCTTGCTCAACCACGGTCAGGGTGTGCTCGAAGACATCCTTGTGGTGGTGGTGTTCATCGGTTTCAAGCTTTAGGGCCGGCAGCTCGGGCAGCACGTGATTGGCCAGGCCGCTGTCAACCAGGGCCTCGAGGCCCTTTCGCGGGTGTTTACCCAGCATCAGCTTGACGAATTCGGCCTGAACTCGCTCGGCGCTGATGATGTTGATGCGCTCGGCCATCGCTGTCATGGCATCAAAAGTGGCCGGTTCAATTTCAAAACCCAACTGCGATGCAAAGCGTGCGCCGCGCATCATTCGCAACGGGTCATCGCTGAACGAGTCTTCTGGCTTGCCGGGGGTGCGAAGCACGCCATCGAGCAGGTCTTTCAACCCCTGAAAGGGGTCGACAAAAATTTTCTCGGGCAGCCGCAGGGCCATCGAGTTAACGGTGAAATCGCGGCGAAATAGGTCTTCGCTCAGGTCGTTACCGAATGCAACGTGTGGCTTTCGGCTATCCGAGTCATATTTATCGGCTCGATAAGTGGTGATTTCCACGGTGTCATCGCCCATGCGGGCACCGATGGTGCCAAATTCGCGGCCGATGTCCCAGTGCGCATCAACGTGCGGCTTCAGGATGGCCAGGGTTTCATCCGGGGTGGCCGAGGTGGTGAAATCTAGGTCCGGTGATTTTCGGCCGAGGAACGCATCGCGAACCGGGCCGCCGACTAGGGACAGCTCGTGGCCGGCCTCGGTGAAGATTCGGCCGAGGGTGACGAAAAGCGGCGAATCGGTGATTCGCTCGAGGTTTGCTAGTGCTTCGGCCGTGGTCTGCATCCCCTCAATCGTGCCACAGTTGCCGGCCGGGGGTTCATTTTCAGTGTTCTAACAGGCTCGAAGGTTTAGAGTTGCCTTATGAATGCAAAGCGGCCGGGCCGCCACTTGACCAGGGTCGAAGAGACCTCGTCGGGTGGCTTTGTTCTCGCCGCGGATGGCAGCCCGCGAGTGGCGCTGATTGGCCGATTGAGCCGAAATGGCCGCATCGACTGGTGCGTGCCAAAGGGTCACCCGGAGGGTGACGAAAACCTTGAGCAAGCTGCGGTTCGTGAAATCGCGGAGGAGACCGGTCTTGAGGCCGAGATAATTCTTGGACTTGGCGACATTCACTATGAATTCTCGGCCGGCAGCAAACTGATCTCAAAGACCGTGCATCACTTTTTGATGCGCCAAACCGGCGGCGACCTAACCGTCGAAAACGACCCACAGCATGAGGCAGTTGACGTGCAGTGGTTTGAGATTGACGCCCTCGACCAAACCCTTGCGCATGAAAATGAGCGCAGGATGGGCCGAGGGGTTCAAGAGTGGCTGGCTCGCCAGTGAACTTTCGCACCAAATTAATCGCCGCGCTCACCGCTTCAGCGGCGATAGCCGCTTCGATTTTTTCTCCAATTCCGGCCCAGGCCTACCAGGCATCAAGCGCGGTTTCATCGTTGCCAAAAGACATCCCGAGCATCCACATCGTGCCGGGCTCGGTGATCAACCTGGTTTCCAGCGAATCCAAGGTGCCGGTGCGCATCCAGAACGATTTCGACGCCGAGATTCGCGTCCAGGTGCACATGCTGCCAAGCAACACCCGCGTGACCGTGCCAAACGCCGTCGAGGTTGTAGTTCCGGCCAATTCTGGCCTCAACGCCCAGGTGCCGGTCAAGGCCATCGGCAATGGCAAGGTGTTCCTCATCGTCTGGCTGACCTCTTTCTCGGGTCTGCGCCTGACCGAAAACTCTCACCTTCAGATGAACGTCAACGCCGAAATTGAACTGGCCATGCTGATTACCTTCGGCGTTGGCATCGCGGCCCTGGCCGTCATCGGTGTGCTTCGAACCCGGTCAAAGCTGCGTCGCAAGAGCCACCTAGAGGCCGACCTATCGTGAGTGTCGTTAAGTCATCGATGTTGATGGCCAGCGGCACGATTCTTTCTCGCGTTCTGGGCTTCGCCCGTGCGGTGATCACCGCGGCGGCCATCGGTGTGACCACAAATGCGGCCGATGCCTTTGGCGTTGCCAACCAGCTGCCAAATAACGTCTACGCCATCATCGTTGGCGGTGTCTTAAACGCCGTTTTGGTGCCCCAAATCGTCAAGGCGCGCACCCACAAAGATGGCGGGAAGGGTTATATCGACCGCCTGCTGACCTTCATCCTGAGTATTTTCTTCATCATCTCGGTTCTGGCCACGGTTGGCGCTCCAGTGCTGGTCGCGCTCTATACCAAGGGTTGGTCTGGGCCGGAGTTGGCCTTGGCCACCGCTTTCGCCTACTGGTGCCTGCCGCAGCTGTTTTTCTACGGGCTTTATTCTCTGCTCGGTGAGGTGCTCAATGCCAAGAGCGCATTCGGGCCATTTATGTGGGCGCCGGTGCTCAACAACATCGTTGCTCTCAGCGGCCTGGTGGCCTTCATCGTGCTTTTCGGTGCCGACCCAACCGGTTCTCACGCGGTTGCCACCTGGACGGCCGACAAAATTGCCTTGCTAGCAGGCACCGCCACTGCCGGTGTAGCTGCTCAGGCTTTCATCTTGCTCTTTGCCTGGAAACGCATTGGTATTCGGTTCAACTTGAATTTCAAGTGGCGTGGTTTCGGTTTGCGCCCTGCGCTGAAGGCCGCATCCTGGTCACTCGGAATGGTTTTGGTAACCCAAATCGGTGGTTTGGTGCAGACAATCGTGGCATCGGGCACCGTTGTTTCACGTGAAACAAATGCCGGCATCGCCGGTGTGGCCGCCGCTGGCATCGCCTGGCTGATCTTCATGTTGCCCCACTCGGTTGCCACCGTGTCAATCGCCACCGCCTACTTCACCAAGATGGCGCACCACGTGAACGACGGCAACATTGATAAGTTCAAACAAGATTTCATCGATGGAATGCGCGCCATTCTTGTCATTTCGGTCTTCGCCACCTTCGCCCTAATGTTGCTGGCCTACCCAATCTCTCGAGTCTTCGTTGGTGAGTTTCCGGCCACCGTTGCGCTGGGCAACGTCATCATCGCCATGATGATTGGGTTAGTGCCGTTCAGCTTCACCTTCATGATGCAGCGTGCGTTCTTTGCCCTCGAGGACACCCGCTCGCCATTTGTGTTCACCGTGATTCAGATTGGCCTTTACATCCCGGGCGCAATCTTGCTCTCGGTTTATATCGACCCAAGCTGGCTAGTGGTTGGTTTGTCATTGCTGACCAGCGCCACAATCGCCATCCAGGCAGTAGTTGCCTATCTATTTTTGACCAAGAAAATTGGCTCCTTCGGCGGCTATGGTTTCGGCCTCGCCACGGTCAAGTTTTTGTCTGCCGGTTCAGTGTCGGCGGTGGCCGGTTTTGGCATGATCCAGGCTCTGGGTGGCATCTCGGTTCACTCTTTTGTGATCGACAAGGTATTCACATCGGTGCTGAGCATGGGCCTGATTGGCTTCGTGATGTTCGCTGTCTACCTGGTGGCACTCAGATTGTTACGCGCTAGCGAGATAGACACGGTACTGTCTGGACTCAAGGGAATAGTTCGCCGCTAAAATTGGCTTGAACTAGCAGATATCAACGAAGTAAACGGGCGAGTGCCCGAGGAGACCAAAGTGCGCGAAGTAATCATCATCGGCTCAGGCCCAGCGGGTTTCACCGCCGGCATCTACACCGCTCGCGCCGGCCTCAAGCCGCTACTTATCGCCAGCTCGGTTGAAATCGGTGGCGAGCTAATGAAGACCACCGAGGTCGAGAACTTCCCTGGCTTCCCAGAGGGTTTGCAAGGCCCAGAGCTCATGGCTCACTTCCAGGCACAAGCCGAGCGTTTCGGCACCGAAATTTTGTATGAGGACGTAGTCGAAGTTGACCTCAAGGGCGACATCAAAATCGTCAAGACCGGCAACGGCGAGACCTACGAAGCCAAGACCGTCATCCTGGCAACTGGCGCCGCCTACCGTGAGCTTGGCTTGCCTCGCGAGAAGGAGCTGAGCGGCCACGGTGTCTCTTGGTGTGCAACCTGCGATGGTTTCTTCTTCCGCGAAAAGACCATTGCCGTGGTCGGTGGCGGCGATTCAGCGATGGAAGAGGCTAACTTCCTCACCCGCTTCGCATCAAAGGTCTACCTGATTCACCGCCGCGACACCTTCAAGGCTTCAAAGATCATGCAAGACCGTGCAATGGCCAACCCAAAGATTGAAGTCATCTGGAACAGCGAGATCGCCGAGCTAAAGGGTGAGGCAAACCTTTCTGGTGTGACCTTGCGCAACACCGTTGACGGTTCAACTTCAGAGCTTGATCTAGATGGATTGTTTATCGCAGTTGGTAACGACCCACGCGTTTGGCTGGTTGAAAACCAGCTAGAGCTAACCGCCGAGAAGTTCATCAAGGTCGAGGGTCGCTCATCAAAGACCACGTTGCCTGGCGTCTTCGCCTGTGGTGACGTAATCGACCCAACCTACCGTCAGGCAATCACCGCTGCCGGCTCGGGCTGTGTCGCGGCGCTAGACGCCGAGCACTTCCTAATGAATCACTAGTTTCAACCAACAAAAAGGGGTTCCACCATGGCAAAAGACGTAACCGCAGCCAGCTTCCAGGCCGACGTTCTAGACAGCGCACGCCCAGTGCTTGTTGACTTCTGGGCCGAGTGGTGTGGCCCTTGTCGCATGGTTTCGCCAATTCTTGACGAGCTCTCTGTTGAATACGCTGACAAGATTTCGATCGTCAAGGTCAACGTAGACAACGAGCCTGCCCTTGCCGAGAAGTACGGCATCACCGGCATCCCTGCCCTTCAGGTGTTCAAAGCCGGAGAGCTTGTGAAGTCGATGGTCGGAGCGAAACCAAAGCAGGTCTTGGTCAAAGACCTAGCCGAGTTCCTCAACTAACTCAATTCGGTCTCTTAGCCCGTCAAATCAAGGTTTTCAAGGGTGCATTGCGGCCAATCCTTCGATAGGCTTGTCCGAATAACGTAATTCGCCCCCGGGGAGAACCAAATGTCAAACGAGCCGCAGCAAGGAAACAACCTAGATTCTTGGTTGGGCGCCTACGCCGCGCGCGCGGAGACCCTGGCTGTTTCTGAAGTTCGAGCCCTGTTCTCGGTGGTTTCCCGCCCAGAGGTAGTCTCACTTGCCGGCGGCATGCCGTACGTTTCGGCCCTCCCACAAGAACTTCTGGCCAAGGCATATCACGACATGATGGCTAAAAAGGGCAATCTGGCCATCCAGTATGGTGGCGGCCAGGGCGATCTAGTTCTCCGCGACCAAATCCGCGAGTTGATGGCCCTCGAGGGAATCCAGAGCTCTGTAGAAGACCTAGTCATTACCACCGGCTCTCAGCACGGTCTGGACCTACTTTCGGGGTTGTTCCTGGATAAGGGCGACGTCGTTGTTGCCGAGGGCCCTAGCTACGTCGGAGCGCTTGGCATCTTCCGCCACTATGAGGCGGATGTTGAGCACGTTTACACCGACCATGACGGTATGTCTCCAGAGGCGCTGCAGGAAACCATTACCAAACTCAAGGCTGAGGGTCGCAAGATCAAGTTCCTCTACCTCGTGCCTAATTTCGCCAACCCTTCCGGCGTAACCCTTTCAGCTGAGCGCCGCCCGCGAATTCTCGAGATTTGCAAGCGTGAACACATCCTGATCATCGAAGACAACCCTTATGGCCTGCTTTACTTCGACAAGCCGGTTCCAGATGCACTTCGTGCCGTTGAAGAGGACGGCGTGGTTTACCTGGGCTCGTTCTCAAAGATCTTGGCTCCCGGCTTCCGTGTTGGCTACGTTCTAGCGCCGCCGGCCATCCGCGACAAGATGGTTTTGGCTCAGGAATCAGCTCTGCTTTGCCCTTCATCCTTCACCCAGATGATGATCAGCGAATACTTGGCAAATGCCGACTGGAAGGGCCAGATCGACACCTTCCGCGGCGTTTACCGTGAGCGCAAGGATGCCGCATTGGCTGCCATGCATGAATACCTGCCAGATTTGCACACCACTCGCCCAGATGGCGGCTTCTACCTCTGGGTTACCCTTCCAGATGGTGTTGACTCGAAGGCTATGTTGCCTTTGGCAGTCAAAGAACTTGTGGCTTACACCCCTGGCACCGCGTTTTATGGCGATGGAACCGGGCAGAACAAGCTTCGCGTCTGCTACTCGTACCCCACTCCTGAGAACATCAAGATTGGCATCAAGCGGTTAGCCAACGTGATCAACCTACAAACCGAGTTACTAGAGACGTTCAAAGGGAGATAAGAAATGATTCCCAAAGGTAAGGCAGCAGCAAAGCTAAAAATTCAGGTGCTGGCCGGGGGAATCTCCCACGAACGTGACATCTCGCTCAAGTCTGGCCGCAGAGTAGCCGACGCCCTCACCGAATTTGGTGCGATCGTTGTCATTCGCGAACCTGACGCAGACCTACTAGCCAACATTTTCAAAGACAAGCCAGACGTAATTTGGCCGGTACTTCACGGCGCAAGCGGTGAGGATGGAGCTTTGCGCGACATCCTGTCACTTACGGGCATTCCCTTTGTTGGCGCCACCTCTGAGGCCGCGCGCCTGGCCTGGGACAAGTCAATTGCCAAGATTTTGGTGGGCAGAACCGGAATTCAGACACCACCATCGATCACCCTGCCTAAGGAAACCTTCCGCGAGCTAGACGCCGAGAGCGTTTTGCACGCAGTGACCCAGGCAATCGCGCTTCCGGTTGTCGTCAAGCCCGCTCGCGGCGGCTCCGCCCAGGGTGTAACCATCGTCACCAAGCTTGAAGACCTAAATCGCGCGATGGTCGATGCGTATGTTTACTGCGATGTCGTCATTATTGAAAAGCTAATCGAAGGGGTCGAACTTGCCGTCAGCGTTGTCGACCTTGGGGCAGGGCCAATTGCCTTGCCAGCTGTCGAGGTTGTACCTCGCAAGGGTCACTTCAGTTTTGAGGGTCGTTACACCGCCGGTGAGACCGACTACTTCATCCCGGCTCGTCTAGATGCGAAGACCACCGACGCTGCAAAAGATCTTGCCGTGAAGGCGCATGAGGTTTTGGGTCTTCGACACCTGTCTCGCATCGACATGATTGTCGATGCTCAGGGGATCGTCTGGTTCCTCGAAGCAAACGTGCTTCCGGGTCTAACTGAAACTTCACTTTTGCCAATGGCGATTACCGCATCGGGCAATTCTTTGGGTGAGGTTTATTACAACTTGGCCGAAGCCGCCAAACGCGGCTAAGTAATCGCGCACGAGTTTCTCGCGCAAACTTCGAACACCGATTCGCCAAAATTGCTAATGTACAATTTTTCGGCTGGATTCGCTCGGTTCTCGAGATTTTTACAAAGTAAAAATCCTTATAGATAAAGGGCTGTAGGCCCGCCGTGTCACAGGAGCCATTTTGCGGGGCGTTTGCTCGGTTAGTTTGTCTTCTCGAAGCCAAGTTCGCGCAAAATACGGGTCAAATCTCCATAGGTTGCGAAGTCGATGATCAACTGACCCTTTTTCTTGCCCAAAACCAAACTGACCTTGGTGTTCAATTTGTCGCCGAGTTGGTCGGCGATTTCCTTGAGGCCATCTTTGCGACCACCCTGGGTGATGGTTGCCTTGCCGGCCTTCGCTGGCTTTTCGATCGAAACAATTTCTTCGAGTGAACGAACCGAAAGTCCCTCGTTGATCACCTTGTTGGCGAAGTACTCCATTCGCTCTTCGGTTGGTGCCGAGAGAATGGCACGGGCATGGCCAGCGCTCAATACTCCAGAAGCAACCTTCAGCTGAACCGATACCGGCAGCTTCAAGAGACGAATCGTGTTGGTGATCTGTGGTCGCGAGCGACCAATCTTCTCAGCCAACTGGTCTTGAGTGATGCCAAAGTCACTGAGCAACTGCTGATAAGCGCTGGCTTCTTCAAGCACGTTTAGGTTGGCACGGTGAATGTTCTCTAGCAACGCATCGCGCAACATGTTTTCATCTGCGGTGTCGCGAATAACGGCTGGGATGTGGGTAAGACCGGCCTTTTTCGAAGCGCGGAGGCGACGCTCACCCATGATTAGTTCATATGTCGGCTGGCCGTTTTCCTCACCCAGAGGGCGAACCACGATTGCCTGGAAGACGCCAAACTCCTTGATTGAGTGAACCAGCTCGTTGAACGGTTCATCCTCAAACACCTTGCGAGGCTGTGATGGGTTTGGCTTGATCGAATTTACGTCAAGGTGGCCCATGCGTGCACCCGGCACAGCAACCAGCTGGTTTGCCGCATCAGCGCTGGCCTGTGCTGCCGCGCTTTCATTGGCTTCGGTGCTACCAGGTCCTTCGCCGGCGCCAAAAAACACATCGATAGGGCGTTCGCTCGGGACTGGTGAGGTCGGGATTAGGGCGCCAATGCCCCTGCCTAGACCGACTTTTTTATCTGCCATTTTGCGCTCCTCTAAAAGCGATTTCGATTGCTGCTTCCATGTATGAAAGCGCGCCCGGTGATGAGTGGTCGTGTGAAATCACGCTGCGGCCAAAGCTTGGGGCTTCACTGACGCGAACGTTGCGCGGGATAATCGCGTTCAATGTCTGGGTAGGGAAGTGCTGACGCACATCGGCGACTACCTGGGAGGCGAGTTTGGTTCTCGAGTCATACATGGTGAGCAGAATGGTGCTTAGTGAAAGCTCTGGGTTCAAGTTCTTTTGAATCAAATCGATGTTGCGGAGCAACTGGGAGAGACCTTCGAGTGCGTAGTACTCACACTGAATCGGAATCAGAACTTCGCGTGCGGCCACGAAAGCGTTGATCGTTAGTAGGCCGAGGCTTGGTGGGCAGTCGATAAATACGTAATCCGGAGCCTCCTCGGCGCCAGCGATGAATTCATCCAAGGCAACCTTGAGAAGGTTGTGCCATTTATCGCGATCGATCTGGGTGACGATTTCGATTTCGGCACCGGCGAGGTCGATGGTTGCCGGGATACAGACCAGGTTCGGGCTCTCGGTGGTTGGCTTGATTACCTGAATAAGCGGCGTGCCTTCGGTGAGCACCTCGTAAATACCTTTGACACCCTCTTGGTGGGGCACTCCGAGCGCCGTAGAGGCGTTTCCCTGAGGATCCAGGTCAATAACCAGAACCTTTAGGCCTTTGGCCGCTAGGGCGGAGGCAAGGTTCACGGTGGTCGTGGTCTTACCGACGCCACCCTTCTGGTTAGAAATGGTGAAGATGCGGGTCTTCGCTGGCTTTGGTGGGTTCTGGCTCTGGATTACCTGCAGGCGGCGATTGCTCTCGCCTAGTTCGCGCAGTAGGGGAGCGTCATTTATGGCCATAGCTCGGTTTCTCCCCTAATGTTTCACGCGAGGACCCAGCGTGACCGATAACAAACAGACAAGCTATGTCTGTTTGAGGGCACGGTGTCTGAGACTTGTCCGCATTAACTTTCAAGATGTTTCACGTGAAACATCTTGTTGAATCTTTCAGTTTTTAGAATAACCTAGTTCGCACTACGCGAGTTGGTTCCTCCAGGTGCTGTGCACCGGTGAAGACAATCTCAAAGCTGTGGATATCTAGCTTTCGCATCAAATTCTTGGAGTCGTCGATTTCCTCTTGAGCCTTCGAGCCTTTTAGCGCGATGATCTCACCGCCGTGGCGGGTCATCGGAACAGTTAGGCGTAGCAACTTAGGCAGTGCGGACACGGCGCGAGCGGTAACAACATCAAAGGCCTCGCCAACCTCTTCGGCGCGTGCTCGCAAAACGCGAACATTGGTTAGACCAAGTGCCTCTACCTGTTCGACCAACCAGTTAGAGCGGCGTTCCATC
Source organism: Microbacteriaceae bacterium (assembly GCA_947453465.1). Classification (GTDB taxonomy): domain Bacteria; phylum Actinomycetota; class Actinomycetes; order Actinomycetales; family Microbacteriaceae; genus Rhodoluna. The sequence continues at coordinate 10,638 of CANGGL010000011.1, forward strand.
GGCTCGATGAGAGTGAATTGAGCCTCTGGCTGAGCTATTGCCATCGGAATACCTGGGAGGCCTGCGCCTGAGCCAACATCTGCAACTCGTGCGCCCGGTTCGATTAGTTCGGCCACCACGGCAGAGTTCAGAATGTGGCGAGTCCAAAGCTTTGGCATTTCACGCGGACCGAGCAAACCTAGCTCGTCGCCATCCTTGATCAGCGCAGCGGCGTAGGCACGAGCCTTGTCGATGCCGTCTCCAAAAATGGTCGCCGCAACGGCAGGTTCTACCTCTGGAGTGAAATCTTGTTCTTCTGTCATGCGTTTAGCCTCCATATAGAAACATAGGGCCGGATGAGTCCGGCCCTATGTTTCACGTGAAACATTTTCTTAAGTTGTTGCGTTCAAGTCTCGAACAGCGTGTTCTAAAACCGACATAGCTGTCAGTTTCTTAGCGCCCACGCTCGGTTCTCGCGTGAAACATTCGGGGTGAGACTTTAAGCAGGCTTGATCACAATGTGACGGTCGCGACCTTCGCCCTCAGACTCAGACACTAGGCCGGCCTCAGAGATGATGTCGTGAACGATCTTGCGCTCGTATGAAGACATTGGCTTCATCGGAATAGCCTCGCCGTTGTCTTTGACCTTGGCAATTAGCTTGTTGACGATGCGGGTTAGCTCGTCTACGCGGGCTTGGCGTGAGCCACCGACATCAAGAATCAAGCGGCTGAACGAGTTGGTCTTCACTTGAACCGCAAGACGGGTTAGCTCCTGAAGCGCCTCAACGGTCTCTGGCTCAGAGATAACGCGTAGGTTACTGTCCTGGTTAGCAGTGATCTCTAGGTAGGCGCGGCCCTGTCGAACATCGATGTCAATGTCGCCATCTAGGTCGAAGATGTCTAGAAGTTCTTCTAGGTAGTCAGCGGCGATGTCGCCTTCTTCTTCTAGTGCCTTTACTGAATCCTTGGCTTCACCTTCGGCTTCGATTACCTCAGGGGCGTCGACAACGGATTCGGTGTCTACGGTTTCTACTGCCTCAGCGGCTTGTTCTGATTTCTTAGTCATGAAAATGTCCTAGTTCTTAGGCTTGTTGGTTGGCTTTGTGGTTGCTGCCGGCTTTGCGGCTGGCTTGGCAGCGGTGTTCTTGGCGCGAGCCTTTCCCACCGGCTGAACTCGCTGGCGAGGAGTCTCTTCGATTTCTGCTTCAACCTCGGCCTTTTTTGGCAACTTGCCCTTCTTGGCGAGGCGCTCTTCGCGAGCCTTGTGGGCAACTGAGCCAGGGGTAGGCATGTTGCGAATGACGATGAACTGCTGGCCCATGGTCCAGAAGTTTGAAGTCAACCAGTAGAACATGACGCCGAGCGGGAAAGAGATACCCGAGATGGCGAAGATGACCGGGAATATGTACAGCATGATTTTCTGGGTCTGCATGTACTGGCTGGTTGCTACGGCCGGGTTCTGGTTCTTAGCAATGATCTGCTTCTGGGTGATGAACTGCGATGCGGTCATCGCAATAATCATGACTGCAGCCAAGATCTTTACCTCTAGGAGGCCGCTGTTCATAAAGGTTGCCGAGAGGGGAGCACCGAACAGGTTTGAGTCAGCGAATGACTTCGACAGTTCAACGGTGACTGCACCTACGCCACCCTTGCCCTTCTGTGCATCGTTTAGAACGAAGAAGAGGCTCGAGAAGATTGGCATCTGCATCAGCAAAGGCAAGCAAGAGCTCAATGGGTTAGACCCTGACTTCTTGTATAGCGCCATCTGCTCAGCGGCAAACTTTTCGCGGGACTCGCGGTCGGTCTTACCCTTGTACTTCTTCTGAAGCTTCTGCAGTTCGGGCTGAACCAAGAGCATGTTGCGCTGGCTCTTGATTTGCTTGACGAAAACCGGGATCAAAGCGGCACGAACAACAAGTGTTAGGCCAACGATTGATAGAACCCAGGTGAGTCCACCGTCGGTCGGCATGCCAACAGAGGTGAACACTGTGTGGAACATGACGAGCACAAGCTCGACCGCCCACTTGATTGGCCAAAGAATATCCATGACTAGCCCTTCTTAGAGGTTGGTACTACAAATCCATGTGCAGAAACCGTGAATATCCCGGTTCCGTGTTTCACCCTGTCGACGCCACCTTGCGACCACGGGTTACAGCGCAATACTCGCCAGGCGGTCAACACCGCACCAACAACTACGCCGCGTCGTTGAAAAGCTTCCAAACCATAGGCCGAGCAACTCGGGTAATACCGGCAAACATCTCCATAGAGCGGAGAGATGACCTTTCGGTAGAACTTCAAAAACAGAACAACTAAGTTTCTTGGTGCCAACCAAAGCAAGTAAACGAGTCTCATGCTCTGGCTGATTTCTTTATTGCTGCGGCAAACCCGGATTCAAACTCTGATTGAAGTTTTGACCACTCCAGGGAAGCTGCACCCGGTAGAGCTCTAACTACAACATCGGCTTTTATTTCCAGGGTTTGCAGGGCCTGTCGAGACATCGCCCGGAGGCGTCTTTTGACCAGGTTTCTTTGAACGGCACCACCAACCGTTTTTGCCACCACAAAACCAAAGCGGGCATGAGGCGAGGCCTCATCCCGCTTTAGGTAGATGACTATGTGATCAGAACCGACTTTGCGCCCCTGCTTCATTGTCGACCGGAAGTCGTCTGCAGAAAGCAATCGATTCTCGCGAGCCAACATTTAGCTAGCTATGCGATCGATTTGGAGATTTAGGCCGAAAGCTCTGAACGGCCCTTGCGGCGGCGAGCTGCAAGGATTGCGCGACCCGCACGGGTCTGCATGCGCAAACGGAAACCGTGGGTCTTTGAACGACGACGGTTGTTTGGCTGGAAAGTACGCTTCGACATGTTGATCTTCTTCTGTTAGTGGAACAAAGTATGTGTTTGGGAACACAAGCCATTTCGCTTCTGCCGTTCCCTATGCAGAGCAACCTGTTAAATCTACGCCAAGTTAATGATCTCGGTCAAGTTATCGAGCCTGTTTCCGAAAAAACTTTAGAGTCTGCCACAAAGACCCAAAAATAAACGTTAATGACACGCGGGGATAATTTGCTTTTAAGCAACGTAATTGAGTTGAATGGCACGAGGGGATTCTCCACAGGTACAAACAGACCTAAACTAACTTTTCCACAGGTTTTCCACAGGGTGGATAACTTTGTGGAAAATAGTTGAAAATCAAGTAACTACTGGTAAGTAAGCCAAAAAAGCATTCGAAAGGGGATGAAGCTGTTGTCTGATCAAGACGTAGTTGCCGGTTTGTGGCAAACACTTGTCAACAAGCTAAACCTCGACGATCGAATGACACCTCAGCTCCTGGGCTACATCAACCTAGTTGAGCCAAAGGGTGTTTTGGGTGAAACCCTTTATCTGGAAGTTCCGAACGAATTTACCCGAGGCATCCTGCAGGAAAGAATCCGGCCGGTGATGTTGGATGCGATGACTATAAATGACGAGTTTGGCGGCCCGACCAACTTTGCAGTGGTGGTGAACCCGGAAATTGAAGCGGCATTCACCCAAAACCTTCCACTCGATGAGCCGGTTGCGCCGGAGCGAGTTGTCCCGGTTAGTTACACAGACAATGCTGAACACCCATCAAAGACAGCGGTTTCAAGCCAGGATGCACGACTAAACCCGAAATACACCTTCGACAGTTTTGTGAGTGGTGGCTCAAACCGCATGGCACACGCGGCGGCCTTTGCCGTGGCAGAAGCCCCCGCCAAGGCTTATAACCCACTCTTTATCTACGGTGACTCGGGTCTTGGCAAGACTCACCTACTCCATGCAGTCGGACACTACGCCCTAAACCTTTATCCAAGAATCAAGGTTCGTTACGTTTCGAGCGAAGAGTTCACTAACGACTTCATTAACTCGATTCAAAACAACCGCACAGCGCAGTTCCAAGCGGACTACCGCGATGTTGACCTTTTGCTGATTGACGACATTCAGTTCATGGAAGGTAAGGACCAGACCCAAGAGGCGTTCTTCCACACCTTCAACACGCTGCATGGTCACAACAAGCAGGTCGTGATCACCAGCGATAAGCCACCTAAGCAGCTCACCGGATTTGAAGACCGCATGCTGTCTCGTTTTGAGTGGGGTCTACTAACCGACATTCAGGCTCCCGAGCTGGAAACCCGAATCGCAATTCTTCGAAAGAAGGCCGAACGCGATAAATTCCAGATTGCCGATGACGTTTTGGAATACATGGCTGCCCGTGTTGCCTCAAACATCCGCGAACTAGAAGGCACCTTGATTCGAGTTACAGCTTATGCAGCGCTGAATCGACAGAGAATTGACATGGCACTGGTTCAGGCAATCCTCAAAGATGTCGTTCCTCTGGGCCAAGACAACATAATTGCTCCAATCGACATAATTAATGCCGTTGCCAGCTATTACAAGTTCACCGCCGATGACCTGTACGGCTCATCTCGCACCCAGGCGGTTGCTCTAGCAAGACAAATCGCAATGTATTTGTGCCGCGAGCAAACCAACCTGTCATTGCCGAAGATCGGCCAGCTATTCGGTGGCCGCGACCACACCACGGTTATGTATGCGAATAACAAGGTCAATGACCTGATGAAAGAGCGTCGCTACGTCTACAACCAAATCACAGAGATTTTGGGACGTATTAAGGCCGATCAGAAGTAGCGTCCTGGTGTCTTTAGCCGAGCCAAGGGAACGGCAACAACCATAAATCATCACCTCAGAATTGCTCTGGGGTGTTTTTTTGTTCTATTTGCCAAAAATAAACATATGAACATGTATGTGGATAACTGTGGATAACTTCCTGAATTACGTGAATAGCTGTCAACCAGCCTGTGAGAGCAAAAATTTGAATACACAGACGGTGAAGTTATCCACATGTTAATCCACAGGTGTATAAACATCTTTCAACGATGTAGTTTCATTGAATTTACTGGGGTGTAGTGACTTATCCACAGTTTCCACAGGTGTTAATAACCTTGTTTTAAAGAATTAAAGAATTAGATAAATTCATAACGAATTACGAGAAGCACAAAAACTAGGAAAACCCCTAAACAACAGGGATTTGTCCGTCATCTGTGCCAAGATTAAGCCCTAGAAACCAATGCTTTGATTAGCGAAGCAGATTCGGGGAAACCTTTGAAGTTCCAAGTCAATAAAGACGTGCTCAGCGAAGCTGTGTCTTTTGCAGTTCGACTGCTTCCGCAGCGAACCACTCTTCCGATTCTTGGCGGCATCTTGATCGAAGCAGATGCCAATGCTCTGCGACTATCAGTCTTTGACTACGAGGTTTCTGCCCAGGCGGAAATCGTTGCCAAGGTTGAAACTTCTGGCCGCGTATTGGTCTCAGGCCGCCTCTTGTCTGAAATTGCTAGCAAACTGCCTAACGCACCGGTTGAATTCAGCACCGATGGTTCGAAAGTTGTAGTTAGCTGTGGCTCTACCAAGTTCTCACTGCTAACCATGCCGGTTGAGGAATACCCAACTCTTCCTGAGATTCCAGCAATTTCTGGAACCATCACCGGAGAAGCATTCGCTAACGCAGTTCACCAGGTTGCCGTCGCTGCATCAAAGGATGATGTAACCCCGGTATTGACCGGTGTTCAGCTGGAAGCCGGCGAAAAATCAATTTCCTTCGTGGCGACTGACCGTTACCGCGTTGCTCTGCGAGAGGCAGCTTGGGTTTCAAACCCTGCCGGTGTCGGTGCCGTTGCCCTTGTTCCTGCTCGCACACTGCAGGAAGTTGCAAAAACTTTCGGCAACCAGGGTGAGATCTCTATCTCAATCACCAAGTCTGATGAGCGTGAAATGATTGCGTTCAAGGCAAACAACCGCTCGGTTACATCGCTGTTGCTAAAGGGAAACTTCCCACCGGTAAAAAGCCTTTTCCCAGAAAACGTAGAAAACTACGCAGTTATTGCTACCCAAGACCTAATCGACTCGACTCGACGCGTTTCTCTGGTTCTTGAGCGTGAAAGCCCGTTGCGTTACAGCTTTGACGAAGGTGCCGTTTCTTTGGAAGCCACTGGCAACGAAACTGCTCAGGCATCAGAAAACATCAACGCCGAGCTTGAGGGCAAGGAAATTGTTGTTTCGCTCAAGCCACAGTTTCTAATCGATGGTCTTGCCGGAGTCCACAGCGAGTTTGTGAAGATTGCTTTCACAAACAACGACAACCCGAACAAGCCTGGGCCAGTCCTAATTTCTAGCCATGGTGCCAAGGAAAAGACCGATTCAGACAGCTATCGCTACCTGCTTCAGCCAAACCTTCTAGTTCGCTAGGCATTGCGGCTAAGGCCGCAATTTATGTAGTTACAAAAAAGTTTTGAAACGAGGTGGGCACGGATGTTTATCAAGCATCTGTCGCTCGCCTCTTTTCGTAACTACCAGACCGCCGAAGTTGCCCTGCAACCAGGAGTAAACCTCCTAGTTGGGCCAAACGGTCAGGGTAAAACCAACCTCGTCGAAGCAATCCGCTACCTGTCCACCCTCAGTAGTCACCGGGTGGCAGGTTATCAGCCAATGATCAAACAGGATGAGCAGAGTGCCGCTATCCGGGCGCTGGCCAGCCATGCCGACCGCGACATTCTCGTGGAATTGGAACTGAACCGAGACAGCCCAAACAAGGCCCGCGTGAATAAATCACCGTCGCCGCGCGTACGCGATATTCTCGGGTTGGTCAACTCGGTAACTTTTGCGCCCGAAGACCTAGACATTGTCAAACGTGACCCCACCAACCGCCGAGCATTCATCGATGAACTTGTAGTTCAAGTCTGGCCTAGATTTGCCGGTGTTTACAGTGATTATGAGCGCGTGCTTAAACAACGCAACACGTTGCTAAAGACTGCGCGCCAAACAGGTGCAAAGGGCAGCGCCCTCAGCACGCTTGATGCCTGGGATCAAAGCCTGGTTTCCTACGGAGCCGAAATTATTGCGGCCCGAGTTGATTTGATCGAAAGACTTCGCCCACATCTCTTCGAGGCATATCAATCGATTGCGATTGCCAACAACGAGCCGCGCATACTTGTAAAAAGCTCTTTGCTTGGCACCGCTATTCCGAGTGGCTGGGGCGAAGATGACGAGTCGGAGGATCTGGAATTCATTCAGACCGGCGATCGCGAAGAAATCGCCGAGTTGTATCGGACAAAGCTGGCCGCAGTCCGCAAGAAAGAGCTTGAACGCGGCATTACCCTGGTTGGTCCTCACCGCGATGACCTGGTCCTGATGCTCGGCTCGCTTCCAGCAAAGGGCTACGCGAGTCACGGGGAGAGTTGGTCCTACGCACTTGCTCTTCGACTGGCCTCAATTGCACTGCTGAGAGCTGAGACGCGCACCGGAGACCCAATCCTCATCCTGGACGATGTCTTTGCCGAGTTGGATTCGGGCCGTCGTCAGCGCCTAGCCGGCATGGTTGCAACCAACGAACAAGTCCTGATTACGGCCGCAGTCGCTGAGGATATTCCTTCGGAACTGGTCGCAACAGTGTTCCACGTGAAACATGGTGAGGTTTCGGCCGGCGAGGTTTCGGTTGGTGATTTGAATGGGTAACCGACCGGACAAGGGTGACTTTGCCCAAGAGTTTTATTGGCGGATGCGAGAAGCGGTCACCGGCAGACTTAGCCGAGATGCGAAGCGCATCGCGGAAAAAGCCGCGAAAAAGAACTCGAGACCATTCGAACCAGGTCGTGACCCAATCAAAATGGGTTCGGGCGTGGACGAACTTCTAAAGTCCTTCCGCTGGGAAGCGCAACTTGCCGAAGCGCAGCTATTCAATGGCTGGGCAGAAATTGTTGGTGAAACCAATGCGGCGGCCACAAACCCCGAAGCGCTGATCAACGGCACTCTCACGATTAGGTGCAAATCAACCGCCTGGGCGACCCAACTTCGGCTCATGCAAACCCAAATTTTGGAGCTGATTCACGCCGCCCATCCGGGGGTTGAAATCACAAGTTTGAAGCTGCTCGGCCCAGACGCGCCGAGCTGGAAAAAGGGCCCAAGATCGGTGCCCGGCCGAGGCCCTCGCGACACCTACGGATAAGCCCAAAATCGTTACCAATTAGGTGCATATTCACAGCCCGCAACGGGCCCGATATCCCAATAAGTGTCTGCCCTCTGCGGTAAAATTCTTGTAAGTTAGCCACCCCGAATATCAGTCAGTGAAACCACTGCAGTTCTATAGGGCCTAACGGTGAAAAACTTGGGGTTTTACCCCGGGGGGATTAGAAGGAGTTACAACCGAATATGTCATCTGAATCACAAACTGCAACCGGCGGAGACACTTCATACGAAGCCGGCAATATTCAGGTTCTTGAGGGGCTCGAAGCGGTGCGCAAGCGCCCCGGAATGTACATCGGTTCTACCGGACCACGTGGTCTGCACCACCTCGTTTATGAAATCGTCGACAACTCAGTCGATGAAGCCCTCGCCGGCTATTGCGACACCATCAATGTGACCATCACCAAGGATGGCTGGATTCGCGTCAAGGACAACGGCCGAGGCATCCCAGTTTCTACCCACCCAACCGAAGGTGTTTCAACCCTTCAGGTGGTTCTCACCATTCTTCACGCCGGCGGTAAGTTCGGAGGTGGCGGTTATGCCGTTTCCGGTGGTCTCCACGGTGTTGGTGCCTCTGTCGTAAACGCACTTTCAAGCCAGCTCAAGGTTCAGGTCGCTCGCGAGGGTTCACTTTGGCACCAGAGCTTCAAGATTGGTGTGCCTGATGCCCCGGTTGCGAAGGGTGAGCCGGCCGACTACACCGGTACCCAGACAGAGTTCTTGGCCGACCCGACTATCTTCGAAACCGTCGAATACGACTACGAGACTCTTCGTCAGCGATTCCAGCAGATGTGCTTCCTAAACAAGGGCCTGCGCATCTCGCTAACCGATGACCGCAGCGGTCGCACCGACACCTATTTCTACGAGAACGGTTTGCGCGACTACGTCGAGTATCTAAACCTTTCGAAAAAGTCCGAAATCGTCAACGAAGAAATCATCTCTTTTGAGTCAGAGACCAAAGAGAAGAACATGTCGGTCGAAATCGCCATGCAGTGGACGAACGCCTATAACGAGAGCGTTCACACCTACGCAAACACCATCAACACTCACGAGGGTGGAACCCACGAGGAGGGTTTCCGCGCCGCACTGACCACCCTGTTGAACAAGTACGCTCGCGAGAAGAACCTGCTCAAGGAGAAGGACGAGAACCTAACCGGTGATGACTGCCGCGAAGGCCTCACCTGTGTGATTTCGGTCAAGCTTGCCGAGCCTCAGTTTGAGGGCCAGACCAAGACCAAGCTGGGTAACACCGAGGTTCGCGCCTTTGTTCAGCGCGTTGTCAACGAAGAATTTGGCGACTGGCTTGGCCGCAACCCAAACGTTGCCAAGGAAATCATTCGCAAGGCAATCCAGGCGGCAACCGCACGCCACGCGGCTCGCAAGGCTCGCGAAGCAACCCGACGCAAGGGTTTGCTTGAATCTGGCGGCATGCCCGGCAAGCTTCGTGACTGCTCAAGCCGCAACCCGGCTCTCTCAGAGATTTACCTGGTTGAGGGTGACTCTGCGGGTGGTTCTGCCGTTCGCGGTCGCAACCCAGAAACCCAGGCCATCCTTCCGCTCCGCGGAAAGGTCTTGAACGTTGAGAAGGCTCGCCTAGACCGCGCCCTCGGCAACGCTGAAGTCCAGGCAATCATCACCGCCTTCGGCACCGGCATCGGTGAAGAATTTGACGTCACCAAGGCCCGCTACCACAAGTGCATTTTGATGGCCGACGCCGATGTCGACGGTCTTCACATCCGCACCCTGATTCTGACCCTGTTGTTCCGCTACATGCGCCCATTGATTGAGCACGGTTATGTCTACCTAGCGCAGCCACCATTGTTCAAAATCAAGTGGTCGAATGCCGACCACCAGTATGTCTATTCAGACGCCGAGCGTGACAAGGCTTTGGCGGATGGCGCCGCTGCCGGCAAGCGTATTCCTAAGGAAAACTCAATCCAGCGCTATAAGGGTCTGGGTGAGATGGACTATGACGAGCTTTGGGACACCACCATGGACCCAGACCAGCGCACCTTGCTTCAGGTAACTCTCGAAGATGCGGCCATCGCAGACGAGGTCTTCTCAACCCTGATGGGTGAAGACGTCGAGGCCCGCCGCACATTCATTCAGCAGAACGCGAAGGACGTCCGCTTCCTAGACATCTAGGCAGCCGACATCCGAGAGATTTAGAGAAGAGACATCATGGCTGACGAAACTACAAATGTGCCAGCACTAAGAGACAACATCGAGCAGGTCGACCTTCAGGTTGAAATGCAACGCAGCTACCTCGACTACGCGATGAGCGTTATCGTTGGTCGCGCACTGCCAGACGTTCGCGACGGCCTAAAGCCGGTTCACCGCCGTGTGATCTATGCGATGTTCGACGGCGGCTACCGCCCAGACAAGCAGTTCTCAAAGTGTTCCCGAGTAGTCGGTGACGTAATGGGTCAGTTCCACCCACACGGTGACAGTGCCATTTACGACACCATGGTTCGCTTGACCCAGGATTGGAACCTCCGCTACCCGCTAATTTCGGGCCAGGGAAACTTCGGTTCACCGGGTAACGACCCTGCCGCTGCCCCTCGTTATACCGAGTGCCGCATGGCTCAGTTGGCGATGGAAATGGTTCGCGATATCGACGAAGACACCGTCGACTTCCAGGACAACTACGATGGCCGCACCCAGGAACCAACCGTTCTACCGAGCCGTATCCCGAACCTGCTAATCAACGGTTCGATTGGTATCGCCGTTGGTATGGCCACCAACATCCCACCGCACAACCTGCGTGAGGTTGCCGATGGCGCCCAGTGGTACCTGAAGAACCCGGATGCAACCAACGAAGAACTTCTCGAAGCGTTGATTGAGCGCATCAAGGGCCCAGACTTCCCAACCGGCGCACACATTCTCGGCCGCAAGGGCATCGAAGACGCTTACCGCACCGGTCGTGGCTCAGTCACCATGCGTGCCATCGTCAATGTTGAAGAACTTCAGGGCCGCACCTGCCTAGTCGTCACCGAGTTGCCTTACCAGGTGAACCCAGACAACCTGGCCGAGAAGATTGCCGGTTTGGTCAAGGAGGGCCGCCTTTCAGGCATCGCCGACATCCGCGACGAAACTTCTGGCCGCACCGGCCAGCGTTTGGTAGTCGTTTTGAAGAAGGATGCGGTTGCGCGCGTTGTTCTGAACAACCTCTACAAACTGACCCCGCTTCAGGAAAACTTCAGCGCAAACATGTTGGCACTGGTTGACGGTGTGCCTCGCACCCTGAGCCTGGATGGTTTCATCACCAACTGGGTTGCCCACCAGATTGAAGTTATTGTTCGTCGCACCCAGTTCCGTTTGAAGAAGGCCGAAGAGCGCGCCCACATCCTGCGTGGTTACCTCAAGGCCCTCGATGCACTTGACGCGGTCATCGCGTTGATTCGCAAGAGCGCCAACGTTGAAGAGGCGCGCGATGGCTTGATGGAGTTGCTAAGCATCGACGAGCTTCAGGCTCGCGCGATCTTGAACATGCAGCTTCGCCAGCTGGCCGCCCTTGAGCGCCAGAAGATCATCGATGAGGCTGCCGAACTTGAGGCTCAGATCGTTGACTTCAAGGCAATCATCGCCGACCCAGTGCGCCAGCGCACCATCATCAGCGAAGAGCTCGAGGAGGTAGTTGCCAAGCACGGCGATGACCGTCGCAGCACCATCATCGCTGGTTTCGACGGCGATGTTTCGGTCGAAGACCTCATCCCTGAAGAAGAGATGGTTATTTCACTCACCCGTGGCGGCTACATCAAGCGCACCAAGAGTGACAACTATCGCCAGCAGCACCGCGGTGGCAAGGGCGTAAAGGGTGCAAACCTTCGCGCCGACGACGTGGTTGAGCACTTCTTTGTGACCACCACCCACCACTGGTTGCTGTTCTTCACCAACAAGGGCCGCGTTTACCGCACCAAGGCTTATGAAGTTCTAGAGGCCGGCCGCGACACCAAGGGCCAGCACGTGGCAAACCTTCTGGCACTTCAGCCAGATGAGCAGGTGGCCCAGGTTCTAGACCTAAAGGATTACCAGCAGGCTCCTTACCTAGTGCTCGCCACCCGCGAGGGCTTGGTAAAGAAGACCTCACTCGAGGCCTACGACACCGCGCGCACCGGCGGCATCATCGCCATCAAGTTGCGCGAGGGCGACGAGCTTGTCTCGGCACTTCTAGCCTCAGAGACCGACGATCTTCTCCTTGTTTCACACAAGGGCATGTCGATCCGCTTCTCAGCAAGCGATGAAAGCCTCCGACCAATGGGTCGCGACACCTCGGGCAACATCGGTATGAACTTCCGCTCGGGTGACCAGTTGCTTTCGGCATCGGTCATCAATGACTCTGAAGACAAGTTTGTCTTCGTAGTCACCGAGGGTGGCTACGCCAAGAGAACCTCGGTTGACCAGTACCGCCCGCAGAACCGCGGTGGTTTGGGCATCAAGGTGGCCAAGCTCGAAGAAAAGCGTGGTGACCTAGTTGGCGCGCAGATCGTGACCGAAGAGGACGAAGTTCTTGTAGTTCTAGCCAGCGGCAAGGTGGTTCGCTCAGCAGTGAGCGAGGTTCCGGCCAAGGGTCGTGACACCATGGGTGTTGTATTCGCTCGATTCGAGGATGACGACAACATCATTGGACTAGCTAAGAACACAGAGCGTAATCTTGAGACCAACGCCGACGGCCTAGAAGAGGACGAATCGGAAGCAAGCGCAACCAACGAGGCGCCTGCAGTTGAAAACGTAGAAGGAGCAACCGAATGAGAGAAAAAATCAAGGCGGGGGCCGCATCAACCATTAGCGCGGTAAAGCGCAACATGACTCCGCAGAAGCAGGTCACTCTCAAGTTGGTTCACATCAACTTCTGGTCTGCTGTTCGCGTTGCCTTGTTGGTGACTGTTGCCATGGGTATCGCCACCATCGTTGGGTTCACCCTGCTCTGGGCGGTGGTTAGCCAGACCGGTCTGTTTGGTTCGCTAAACAGCTTGGTCAACTCGGTTATCGGCGGTTCAGGTTCTGACATCGGCGCGCAGCTGAGCCTGCCGCGCGTTTTGTCATTCGCCACCACCCTGGCATTCTTCAACATCGTGCTCGGCACCCTGTTGACCGGTGTTTCTGCGCTGATCTTCAACGTGATCGGCCGCATCACCGGTGGAATCTCAATCGGATTTACCAACAACTAGCAGGTCAAAACAAGCCTTCGTGCCAAGAAATCCCAGAGAACTCTCTCTGGGATTTCTTGCATTTGTATCCGATTTTGCACAGAACTGAGATTTCGTGTAAAGTCATAGAGGTTCTACGGGCCTATAGCTCAGGTGGTTAGAGCGCTTCACTGATAATGAAGAGGTCGGAGGTTCAAGTCCTCCTAGGCCCACCAGGAAGCTTCTTTACCAAGAGAAGGTTCTGAACCGTGTAACAAAAGATCCACCCAGATGTAAATCCGGGGACTTAGCTCAGTTGGTAGAGCACCTGCTTTGCAAGCAGGGGGTCAGGGGTTCGACCCCCCTAGTCTCCACAAAACAAAGGCCTTCCAGAAATGGGAGGCCTTTTTTGTTACCCCGGTGCGACGAGAAACTAAACTTGAGGCATGACTAACTCATTCGCAGGTAAGCGCGCTTTCGTTTCTGGTTCATCTCGTGGCATTGGCGCTCAGGTAGCGCAGATGCTGGCGGCAAAGGGTGCCACCGTTGCAATCAACTACCGCGATAAGCAGGTTCGTGCCGAGAAGGTAGCAAACCAGATTATTGAAGCCGGCGGCAAGGCCATCGTGGTTGGTGCTGACCTGACCAACTATGCGAGCATCGACGCTTTGGCTGCAACCCTAAAGGAGCAGTTCGGTGGGCTCGACCTCTTGGTTCTAAACGCTTCGGGCGGTATGGAGACCGGCAAGGGTGAAAATTATGCGATGGAACTCAACCGCGATGCCCAGGTGAACCTAGTCAAAACCGCTTTGCCACTATTGGGCGAGGGCTCACGTATCGTCTTCGTAACCAGCCACCAGGCGCACTTCATCCGTGAGACCCCGACCATGCCTGAGTATGTGCCGGTTGCACTGTCAAAGCGTGCCGGTGAGGACGCACTTCGCGACATGATCCCTGAGCTGACCGCCAAGGGCATCGAGTTTGTTGTGGTTTCAGGCGACATGATTGAGGGAACCATCACCGCCACCCTGCTTGACCGACTAAACCCTGGTGCAATCGAGGCTCGCAAGGAAGCCGCCGGCAAGCTCTATAACGTCGAAGAATTCGCCGAGGAGATCGTCAAGGCAGCGGCAGCGCCGGTGCCGGCAGACAACACCGTGCTAATCGGTGACACCAGCTCTTTCACCAGCTAAACAAACTTGCAATGACCCGTCAGAAATGGCGGGTCATTTGCTTTAAGTAGGCTGTAGACATGAGCAATCGAGAGCCGCGCGACAAGAAGGGCAACCTTCGCCGCAAGCTCTATGAAATGCCGGCCGATGTGAAACTGGCGCTCGAGGTAAATGCGGTTCGTGCCGACTATGACCATCGCCCTCCCTATCAGCGCAATGACTACGTTGCCTGGATAGACCGCGCCGTTCGCCCGGACATCCGACTAAAGCGTTTGACTCAGATGATTGATGAACTTAAAAAGGGCGGCGTTTACATGCGTGCAGACCACCCGGCCTCGAAAAAGTAGGAGAACAATTGCAAGACGAGTATCTGGGACTGTTCACCGTGATGAGCTTCACCGGTTTAGCCATCGGTGCGGTTTTGCTGAGTATTTTGACCAGAGCCAGCAAGGGTAACCGAGCCTTTGCAATCATCCTTGGTGTTTTTGCCACCGGTATGGGGCTCTATGTTTGGGTGAACATCACCGAGGGTGGAATTTTGTCTGCACTTTTCGGCGCCAGCGCCCTGGCGATTGCCCTCTGGCCTCGGGCAAAGCCCCGCGACTAGCCGACGGGTCCTCGGCCCGGCGCTAAACTTCGAACCATGTTTGCTTTTCTACCCGGCCTATTCACCGGCCTGTCGCTAATCATCGCGATTGGTGCCCAAAATGCCTTTGTGATTCGCCAGGGTCTAACTAAGCGGTATGTTTTCACGGTTGTGGCCATCTGCACCATCATCGATGCCTCACTTATTGCCCTTGGCATCGGCGGCCTCGGTGCCGCGATTGCCGGCCTGCCCTGGTTGCTCGAGGTAATTCGCTGGTTTGGCGTGGCCTACCTGACCTGGTTTGGCATTAAGTCTTTAATGAGCGCAACCAAGAATCAAACCTTGGATGCTGCCGGCGTGGAGAGCAAGTCTGCCGGCAAGGTAATCACCACAGTTTTGGCCATGAGCCTGCTCAACCCGCACGTGTATT
Organism: Microbacteriaceae bacterium; assembly: GCA_947453465.1. Classification (GTDB taxonomy): domain Bacteria; phylum Actinomycetota; class Actinomycetes; order Actinomycetales; family Microbacteriaceae; genus Rhodoluna. Next base: position 25,990 of record CANGGL010000011.1, read on the forward strand.
TGGACACCGTGATTTTTGTTGGCGGCGTTGGCAACACCTTCGGTGAAAACCGCTGGTTCTTCGCCTATGGAGCCATGTTGGCCAGTTTGATTTGGTTCACCAGCATCGGTTATGGGGCCAAGGCGGCCTCTAAATTCATGTCGAAGCCGGTGTTCTGGAAGGTCCTCGACGGGATTATCGCCATAGTCATGTTCGCCCTGGCCATCACCCTGGCCTTCTTCAAGTTCTAAAGGAGCAAACAATGTCACAAAACTGCCAGGTAGTTGCCATCTTCAACCCGAAGCCTGAGTTTGCGGAAGGTCTGCGGACATTCTTGACTGAGGCCGCAGTTGAAGTGCGCACCGAAAACGGCTGCTTGTTTTATGACCTATTCAAGGATGTTGACGGCAAGCTATGGTTCATCGAAGCATGGAGCACTCGTGAGCTGTGGATGGAACACAACGATGCCCCGAGCGTCGCCAAGATCACCGCCTATCTCGATGGCAAGCTCCTCGAACCGGTTTCGGTGCACGAAATGTATGCGGCCTAGGCAGCAGCCTTGACGTTGCCGGCACCGCTGGCGAAGATGGCCGCGATGCACAAGAAGCCGGCAATCACGTAGAACATGTTGGTGACGCCCCAGGCCTGGCCTAAGAAACCGAGCAGTGGTGGGCCAACCAAGAAGGCTAGGTAACCGGAACTCGCCACGAAGGCCACCTTTCGAGCAGAGTTTTCACCCTCGCCGGCCGCCGATAGAAACAACGGGAACCCCAGGGCAACTCCACAGCCCCAAAGAGCGGCACCGATGAAGGCCGCATAAATGTTGTGCGACAAGATGATTAGCAATAGGCCGGCAACTCCGGTGAAGGCGCAAACCTGAAGCACGCGGGCCTTGCCAAACTTATCGGCCAGGTTGCCACCAAAGAAACGGGTTAGGGTCATCGCTGCCAACAAGATGGCATAACCAATGCCGGCAACAGTCGCCGTCTGGTCGAAGTCATCGACGATGGCGATGGTGAGCCAGTCATTTGAAGCACCTTCGGCGAGGGTAATGCCCAAGATTCCGATGGCCAAGAACAGCACGGTTCGGTCCTTCCAGATGGCAACCTTTGGTTCGCGCGTGGTCACTACATCCTTGTGCCTTGCCTCGATGCCGGTGCCGGTTGGCAGAAAGCGGGCGGTTAGGGCTGGGATGGCAATGGTGATCAGTGCCAAGACTGACATTTGAGTCAACAGGTCAAATTTGAATTGGCTGGCCAGCGTGCCAATGCCGGCGCCCACGAATGTTCCAATCGAGAAAGCCGCGTGCATCTTTGGCAGTGCTGTCTTGCCGGTTGCAGTTTCGATGGCCGAGCCATCCACATTGATGCCAACATCGGCGATGCCCATGCCGAGGCCCGCAAACAGTGCCATAGCGGCATAGCCGATCGGGCTGTGGTTGACGATGAACAGGGTTTCACCAAAGAGGCCAAGGGTGACTATGAGGCAACCAGCCACGATGGCCGACTTGGTGCCGAATCGCGCGATCACGCGCCCTGCCTGGGTAACCGAAGTAATGGCGCCGATTGAACCGAAGAACAAAATGATGCCCAGCTCAGCCGTGGTGACATGAACCAGCTCACGAACCAGCGGCAAGCGCACCATCAGTGCTGCAGGGGCAAGCCCAAAAATGAAGAAATAAACCAGGATGGAGGTGTGCCAAGCCTTGACGTTCGTGGCCGCTGAAGTGGTGGTCATCACGCCAGTTTAGGCGGATGCAAATACCTATCGCGTGATTGGTATGTGACGATTTGGCAACGCTTGGGGTTTGCCGAGGAATTTGGACAAAACTGTGCGCGGAAGATTTAACTAGATTTGCCGGTTGACTGTGAACATGAGCATTCCAAACGCAGAACTAACCATGTTGGATGGCACCAAAGCCAACTTCACCGACTTCGCTGGCAAGACCATCCTGGTGGTCAACGTTGCCTCGCGCTGCGGCCTAAGCCCGCAGTATGAAGCGCTAGAGGCGCTGCAGAAGAAGTATGCCGACCGTGGATTCATGGTGCTTGGTGTGCCATCGGGACAGTTCATGCAAGAGCTCAAAAACAGTGATGACATCGCCGAGTATTGCTCGATGACCTGGGGAGTGACCTTCCCAATGACAGAGAAAACCCCGGTTAATGGCCGCGGCCGCCACCCGCTCTATAAGGAACTGGTCAAGACCAAGGATGCGCACGGCCTCGCCGGGCCAATCATGTGGAACTTCGAGAAGTTCTTGGTGCTGCCAAATGGGGAGATTCACCGCTTCAGACCAACCACCAAGCCGGATGCCCCTGAAATTGTTGAGCTGATTGAGGCAAACCTAGCCAAGTAGTTGGCAAACCGAATTTGGCTCCGGCTAGAGCCTTATTCGCCAGAGCACGCCGGCTGCGATTAGGCCGAACACACCCGAAATCAATAGCGGAACCGTGCCGAAGCCGGAACCCAGAGACCAGGCAAGCCCGGCCCAGATGCCGGCGAACAGAATGCCAAAACCGCTTAGGCCCTGCAGCCGGGCTTGAACCGTCAACTGCTGGTGGTCGCCGGCCAGCTTTGAGACCCAAGACTTTCCGACCACGTCGTTGGCGGCTGCGAAGCCGCCGTAAACCACGATGAGGGCAATTGACAACACCCTGTCGCTGGTGAGGCCAAAGCCAATGTAGGCAATGGCAAAGCAGATCAGACCGACGGCGTAGACGTGCTGCGGCTTCAACTTATCGGCCAGCAAACCAAACGGAAAATTCAACGACGCGTAAGCGATGTTGAAGATCAGGTAGGCGCCAACCACCTCGGTCACTGCCCAGCCCTCTTGGCTTAGGTGCAACAGCAACAGGGCGTCGGGGAAGTTGGCCAGGGCGAAGAAGGCCAGCAACCAGATGATCCGCTTAAGCCCCGGGGCAAGCTCCTGAGTGTTCGCCGGGGTTACATCAGCCTTGAGCAGTTTTGCCCTGCGCTTGGTGGCCGGGTCTTGGTCTTTGATGAACAGGACCGCCAATGTCGACAACACCGCCGGGATAACCGCCACCCACAGAACTTCACGAATGTTGCCATTGAAAGCCGAGAGCAGAGCCAGAGCAAGAATTGGCCCGACAACGGCCCCGGTTGTGTCTGCGGTTCGGTGAAAGCCAATCACGCGGCCACGGTGTGACTTGTCGATGTTTTGGACCAGGATGGCGTCGCGGGCCGCCGAACGCACGCCCTTGCCGAGACGGTCAACTACGCGGCCGAGCATGACCACCGGCCAAACCCCAGCTAGAGCAATGATTAGCTTGCCGAGCGCTGCGCCTCCGTACCCCAAGAAAACCATGACCTTGCGCGGGATCCATCGGTTCATCCAGGCGCTTGAAAGCTTGGTGATTGACATGGCGCCTTCGGCGAAACCTTCGATGGCGCCAACCACGGCCGCCGGTGCACCCAGCACGGTGTTTAGGAAGATCGGCATGATTGGGTAAAGCATTTCACTGGCCGCGTCTTGAAGCAGAGAAACCCAAGAGATGGCAAACAGGTTGCGGGTTAGCCAGACCGGACGCTTGGGTTTTCTCATGCTCTGAGTTTAGGGAGGTGCGTGGACTTTTCAACGACTCTGTAGGGTTACTTAACATCATGAACGAACCAATCAAAATCGACATCTGGTCTGACGTTGCCTGCCCGTGGTGCTACATCGGCAAGCGCAAGCTCGAAAACGCTATCTCGGAATTTTCAAAGCAAGAGCAGACTGCGCCGATTCAGGTTGAGTATCACGGCTTTTTGCTGAACCCAGACATGCCGGTTGACTACGAGGGCAGCCAGACCGATTATCTCGCCGAGCACAAGGGCATGCCTCGTGAACAGGTCATCGAGATGACCGAGCGCCTCAAGGGCATCGCTGCCGGGGTTGGTCTGAAATATGACATGGAACACATGCACATGACCAACACTGTTTTGGCTCATCAACTGCTGCAGTACGCGAAGACCAAGGGCAAGCAGGTTGAGATGAAGGAGCGCATCATGTCAGCTCACTTCATCGAGGCTTTGCACGTTGGGCGCATCGATGTCTTGGCTCAGTTGGCCGCTGAAGTTGGCTTAGACCGTGCCGAGGTAATGCGGGTGCTTGAATCGGGCGAGTTTATGCCGGCGTTTGAGGCAGACATCGCCCAAGCTCGTGCCTATGGCATCAGTGGCGTGCCCTTCTTCGTGATTCAAGGCAAGTATGGAGTGTCTGGAGCACAGAATCCAGACGTGTTCGTGAACGCCTTCAACCAGGTTCTCGAAGAGCGCGCCTAGTCAAGGCGGGCGAGGAACTCTCCGCGCCTGCGCTTAGCTTGCTGAAAGCCGACCGGCAGCGAGTTCGAGGATGCCCAGTGCGGCCAGTCGAACTGTTCTTCCATCGGCCGAGTCGATGCTTGCATCAATTTCGGTGAAGTCAACCGAACGAACCTGTGAATAACGGCCGGCTTCGAAGGCCAGTTGGCGAAACTCGTCAGCGCTGATGCCACCGGGTGCAGCAGCCGGGCAGGCTGGCACCACACTGCGGTCACAGACATCGACATCGAAGTCAACGTGCACCGGGCCACCGGCGGCACCGGCGATTGAAACTGCCTCTGCCATCACATCTGCCATAGATCGGTCTCGAAGCGCAGACCGTGGAATGACAAAAATGCCGAACTCTTTTGCCCTGGCCGCATAGGCCGGTGAGTTGGAGAAGTCGGCGATGCCAATCTGCACGATGCGTCGGCCGTCGAGCCCAAGTTCATCGACCAGCCGTCGAACCGGTGAGCCGTTGCTGACCCCATCGCGCAGGTCGTGATGAGCGTCGAGGGTAATCAGCCCGGCGGTTTCAACCTTGCTGCCGAAAACCCCGCGGGCCATGGCAAAAGTCACCGAGTTATCGCCGCCGAGGCCAATCGCCAAGCCTGAACGAGCCGAAACCTCTGACGCCAACTGACTGGTTCTGGCCTCGCCCGCCTCAGAATCAGGGTCGGTGACATCGCCAAAATCGGCGAAAGACAAGGCGGCTACATCGGTTTCGGTTGACCAGTTATACGTGGAGTAGCGCTGAAGTGCGGCACGGATGGCGGCCGGAGTGGTGTGAGCATTGGTGGCTGAGATCGAGGTGAGGTGCGCCGGGATGCCCATCAGGCCGAGGTCGTAGTTTGCATCGCCCACCGGCTCTAACCAAGCCGAGGCCCGGGGCCAAAGAAGATCCTCCATTAGTGCTTGAGCAGTTCTGCTGCGGCCTCGAGCTCGGGGGCCAAGAATCGGTCTGGGCCATTGCCCGGAACCACCTGACGAAGGCGGGCAATCAAGGCGGCGGTCACCGGGGCCGGCTGGTGTGGCGCGCGGCTCTCAACCGCGCGAGCGGCAGCGGTCAGCTCCACGGCCAGGATCATGCGAAGGTTATCGACAACCTTGCGCAGTTTGCGCCCGGCATGCCAACCCATCGAAACGTGGTCTTCTTGCATGGCTGATGATGGGATGCTGTCAACCGAAGCCGGGTTGGCCAGACGCTTGTTTTCAGAAACCAAACCGGCCTGGGTGTACTGGGCAATCATCAGACCGCTATCGACACCGGCATCGTGCGCCAAGAACGGGTTCAGCCCAGATGAGCGGTTTTTGTCGAGCATTCTGTCGGTTCGGCGCTCTGACATCGAGCCAAGGTCGGTGGCCGGGATGGCCAAGAAATCAAGGATGTAGGCAACCGGTGCGCCGTGGAAGTTTCCGTTTGAGGTGACCTCACCCGACTCAAGAACCACCGGGTTGTCGATGGCGGCGGCTAGCTCGCGGCCGGCAACCATCGATGCATAGGTGACGGTGTCACGAAGACCACCGGTGACCTGTGGGGCGCAGCGCAGTGAGTAGGCGTCTTGAACCTTGTTGTCGCCGACGCGGTGGGATGCCACGATTTCGGAGCCGGCCATGGCGTTGAACATGTTGGCGGCACTGGTTGCCTGGCCAGGGTGCGGGCGCAAGTCGTGGTGCAACTCGGCACGGAAGACCTGGTCGGTGCCCATTAGGCCTTCGACGCTCATCGCCGCGATCACATCGGCATAGTCGGCCAAACGCTCAAGGTCGGCGATTGCGAGGATGGCCATGCCGAGCATGCCATCGGTGCCGTTGATTAGCGCCAGACCTTCTTTTTCACGCAGTTCAACCGGCGCGATGCCAGCCTCGGCCAGCAGGTCGGCAACCGGGCGCTCGGTGCCAGCTGCAGCGAATGCGCGACCCTCACCCATGACCACGAGGGCGCAGTGGGCAAGGGGAGCCAGGTCACCCGAGCAGCCGAGTGAGCCGAATTCGTGAACATAAGGGGTGATGCCGGCGTTCAAAATAGCGGCCATGGTCTGAGCAACAATCGGGCGGGCGCCGGTGCGGCCACTGGCCAGGGTCTTCAGACGCAGCAACATCAGTGCGCGAACAACCTCGCGCTCAACCGGGGCACCCATGCCAGCAGCGTGTGAGCGAACCAGAGACTTTTGCAACTGAACGCGGTCTTCGATGGCGATGTGGCGGTTGGCGAGAGCGCCGAAGCCGGTCGAGATGCCATAGACCGGGGTTTCACCGTTGGCCAGTGCCTCGATGTGCTCGCGAGTCTTGGCCATGCCGGCTAGCGCCTGATCAGAAATCACAATCTTTGCATCGTGGCGGGCAACGGCAATCACATCGGCCGCGGTCATGCCGGCTGAATTGATGGTCACGGTCTGGTTAGTCATTTGAGTGCCCTTGCTTGCCAAACCCAAAGTGGTTGGCTGAATCGATGTGGTTTGGTGCAATTTGCTTGCCGCCCCGCCAGGTTTGACCGATGAGGTTCACGCCTGGGCGATAGGCAAGGTGTTGGTGAGATGGTGCGTTGAGAATGACAAAATCTGCGGCGGCCCCGAGGCCCAGGTGGCCAACATCGCTGCGGCGAAGGGCGGCTGCGCCACCGGCGGTTGCCGACCAAAGTGCCTCGGCCGGGGTCATGCCCATGTCGCGAACGGCAACGGCCATGCAAAAAGGCATCGATGTGGTGTAGCTCGACCCAGGGTTGCAGTCGGTGGCCAGGGCCACGGTTGCTCCGGCATCAATCAGCCGGCGAGCATCTGGGTATGGCGAGCGGGTTGAGAACTCGGCACCCGGCAGCAGGGTAGCGACGGTGTTCGAGCCGGCCAGCAGCTCAATGTCTTTATCGTTCAGGTGGGTGCAGTGGTCGGCCGAAGCACAGTCAAGTTCAACGGCAAGTTCAATGGCACCGATGTTGCTGAGCTGATTGGCATGGATGCGCGGGGCTAGGCCGGCGGCAACCCCGGCGGTCAAAATCTCCCGCGCCTGGTCAACATCAAAGGCCCCGCGGTCACAAAAAACGTCAATCCACTTCGAGTGTTTGGCCGCCCCGGCAAGCATCTCGCCGACTACCAGGCCAACATAATCATCGGCACCGGTGCGCCCATTCGAGCCAACTCCACGGTCGGCATACTCGGCCGGCACCACGTGTGCGCCCAAGAATGTGGTTTCGGTGGTGTGAGCCGAGGAAATGCGCAGCGCGCGAGCTTCGTCGTCAACAGTCAGCCCATAGCCACTCTTGGTTTCAAAGGTCGTGATGCCGCTGGCGTGCATCTCGGCAACCAGGCGGCGAAGGTTCTCAGTCAGTTCTTCATCGGTGGCTGCACGGGTTGCCGCGACGGTGGTCTTGATTCCGCCGGCCGTATAGGCCTTGCCTTCCATCCGTGCCGAGAATTCAGCGGCTCGGTCACCGGCAAACATCAGGTGCGCGTGTGAATCAACAAATCCAGGGATGATTGCGCGGCCACCAACATCGATGCGGGAATCGGCGTCAGGCAGATCGGCCGAACGGCCAACCCAGGCAACCCTGCCGTGCTCAATGACTATGCCGGCCGCATTGGCGCCGGTGCCACCGAGCTCACCGATTTTACCGTCGCCGAGCGACTCGTCATTAGTGACGAGTGACCCGATGTTGGCAAATGCGGCGCTGCTCACAAATCGAACCTATGCGATATCGAGCATCGGAATGTGCACGTGCTTGTGACGAGCAACTTCCTTGGCGATGTCGTATCCGGCATCGGCGTGACGGATGACACCCATACCCGGGTCATTGGTCAGCACTCGATTGATCTTTTCGGCAGCCAGAGCGGTTCCATCGGCAACGATGACCTGGCCGGCGTGAATCGAACGACCCATGCCAACGCCGCCACCGTGGTGCAGTGAAACCCATGAAGCGCCAGAGGCAACGTTCAGCATTGCGTTCAAGATCGGCCAGTCGGCAATCGCATCCGAGCCATCGAGCATTGCTTCGGTCTCGCGGTAAGGTGAGGCAACCGAGCCGCAGTCTAGGTGGTCGCGGCCGATCACGATCGGGGCCGAAACCTCTCCACTTGCGACCAGGTCGTTGAACACGGCACCAGCCTTTTCGCGCTCGCCGTAGCCAAGCCAGCAGATGCGGGCGGGCAGACCCTGGAACTCGACGCGCTCCTGAGCCATCTTTATCCAGCGATGTAGGTGCTTGTTCTCAGGGAACAACTCAAGAATGGCCTGGTCGGTGCGGTAGATGTCTTTCGGGTCACCCGATAGCGCGACCCAACGGAACGGGCCCTTACCCTCGCAGAACAGTGGGCGAATGTATGCCGGAACAAAGCCGGGGAAAGCGAACGGACGCTCATAACCACCCTGGCGGGCTTCGTCACGAATCGAGTTGCCATAGTCGAAGACCACCGCACCCTTATCCATGAAGCCAACCATCGCTTCAACGTGACGGGCCATCGACTCTTGTGAGCGCTTGGTGAATTCGGCCGGGTCATCGATGCGGGCCTGGGCAGCATCTTCCAAGTTCATGCCAGCTGGGATGTAAAACAGCGGGTCATGAGCCGAGGTCTGGTCGGTCACGATGTCGACAGGAACCTCGCGACGAAGCAACTCGGGAACCACGCTGGCAGCGTTGCCAACTAGGCCGATTGAGATTGCCAACTTTTGGTTCTTAGCCTGGACCGCGCGGTCAATCGCAACATCAAGGTCATCGTAGATCTCATCTAGGTAGCGGTCGGCTAGGCGACGGCGAAGTCTTGATTCATCGATGTCGATGATGAGGCAGGTGCCCTCGTTCATGGTGACGGCTAGTGGCTGAGCGCCACCCATGCCACCGCAGCCTGCGGTAACGGTCAAGGTGCCGGCCAAGGTGCCGCCGAAGTCCTTCTCGGCGACCGCTGCGAAGGTTTCATAGGTGCCCTGCAAAATGCCCTGGGTGCCAATGTAGATCCATGAGCCGGCGGTCATCTGGCCATACATGGTCAGGCCTAAGTGCTCTAGGCGGCGGAACTCAGGCCAGTTGGCCCAGTCGCCGACCAGGTTTGAGTTGGCGAGCAGCACGCGCGGTGCCCACTCGTGGGTGCGGAAGACGCCGACCGGCTTGCCCGACTGAACCAACATGGTCTCGTCGTCATCCAGGTTGGTTAGGGTCTTAACAATTGCATCGAAGCTCGCCCAGTTGCGTGCCGCTTTGCCGGTGCCACCATAAACCACCAGGTTTTCTGGGTGCTCGGCAACCGCTGGGTCGAGGTTGTTGTGCAGCATGCGGATGGCCGCCTCTTGGGCCCAGCCCTTGGCGGTGAGATTCGAACCTGTGGCGGCGTGCAGTGGGCCGCGAGATGAAGTGGTCATAGGTCAATAAAACTGGGTTTTAGACCGCTTGCCAACGATGTTTTTGGTGCTACTGTCTGAAATACGAGATTTAGTTTTGCCGGTGCAAAACGCGCAAGGATGAACATGACCAACGTGCCAGCGGCATCGAGAGCCTTGTTGATTCTGCGCACCCTGGCTAAGGCCGGCGCGCCCCTTCCGGCGGCAGCAATCGCCACCCGAGTCGGCATCCCGCGCTCCTCTACATATCACCTGCTCACCGCGATGCAGGAGAGCGGCTTCGTCATGCACTTCCCCGAGGAAGAGCGCTGGGGGCTGGGTGTTGGCGCCTTCGAACTTGGCTCGGCCTACCTTCGTCACGACCCACTCGAGCGGCAAGCCCGCCCACTGCTGACCAAACTGGTGCGCGAAACTGAAACCAAACTGCCCGCGGTGGCACAACTTGGCATTCTTCAGGGCAACGAACTGCTTTATCTGGTTCGCGAACTGCCACACCGCCAGGTGACTCTGGTTACGGATGTTGGTGTGCGCCTTCCCGCCCACCTGACCGCATCGGGCCGCGCCATCCTTGCGGGTTCTGAAGCGGCCCAGGTGAGAGCAACTTTTTCAAACCACAAGGCCTTCGCAGACCGCACCGGGTTGGGGCCGAAAAACCTGCGTGAACTCAGCGCATTACTGCGCGACGAAGCGACCGCCGGCTTCAGTGCCGAGGATGGCTTTATCACCGAAGGTTATTCATCGATTGCCGTGGCAGCCAAGAATCACCTGGGGTTGCCCGTTGCAGCGATTGCCCTGACCTTTAGGTCTGAGGATGCCGGCGAGGGTCTGAGGGCAGAGCTTGCCGCAGCCCTAAAAATCGCCGGAGGCGAACTAAGCAAGCGCCTGGGCGGGCACTAAACGTGAAACAATAGAAGCATGACTGCACACACTTCAGTAGCGACCATCCACACAAACCATGGCGCAATTAAAATCAACCTATTCGGCAACCACGCTCCTAAGACCGTCGAGAACTTCGAAGGCCTAGCCACCGGAACCATCGAGTGGCGCGACCCTCGCACCGGCGCGGTTCAGACCGGCAAGCCGCTATACAACGGCGTGATCTTCCACCGCATCATCCAGCAGTTCATGCTGCAGGGTGGCGACCCAACCGGCACCGGTATGGGTGGCCCGGGCTACCAGTTCGGCGACGAAATCAACGCAGAGTTGAACTTCAACGAGCCTTTTAAGCTAGCCATGGCCAACGCTGGACCTGGCACCAACGGCTCACAGTTCTTCATCACCACCGCCCCGACCACCTGGTTGTTCGGCAAGCACACCGTTTTCGGTGAGGTGGCTGACGAGGTTTCAAAGAAGGTCTGCATGCAGATCGAAGGCGTTGACTGCGATGGCCGTGACAAGCCTCTAGAAGACGTGATCATCGAGTCAATCACTATCGAAAAGGTCTAATGACCTGTTACCGACACCCAGACCGCGAGGCATACGTTCGTTGCCAGCGGTGTGAGCGTTTCATCTGCCCAGAGTGTCAGGTTGAAGCAAGTGTCGGTTTCTTGTGCCCGGATGACGCCGGCGGGACGGTTACCCAACTGAACCGCCGGCGCACCCGCGCCGCAAGGGTTCGTCAGACCGGGCCGCGCCCGGTGATTACCCTCACTCTCATCGGCATCAATGTTGCACTTTGGTTGCTTCAGGTGATGCCCGGCTCATATGTGACCGACCTGTTTGCCTATGTGCCACAGATCACCGCGGTTCAGCCTTGGCGCATGATCACCGCCGGGTTCGTTCACGACCCATCAAACCTCTTGCACGTTCTTTTGAACATGTATTCGCTCTACATCTTCGGCCAGGTCCTCGAGCCGATGCTCGGCCGCGCTAGATTCGCCGCCCTTTATCTCATTTCACTCTTCGGCGGTTCGGTCGGCGTGCTATGGCTCGCCTCACCAGACAGCTGGGTGGTCGGTGCCTCGGGCGCCATCTTCGGACTAATGGCCGCATACTTTGTGATTCTCCGCACCATCGGCCAGAACTCTGGCCAGATGCTTGGGCTTATCGCCATCAACCTAGTCTTCGGTTTCTTCTCAAGCGGCGTCAGCTGGCAGGGGCACGTCGGTGGTTTGGTCACCGGTGGCATTGTCGCGCTTGTCTTGGCCAACACTCGATTGCTTTCTCAACAGGCGGCACAGCGCCTCGGCCTTGTCTCGATAGTGATCGGTCTCATCCTGCTGACCGTGTTCCGATCCAACGTGCTCGGTCTTTAAGGGTGTGGGCTTTGCCCACCACCCCAATCCGCCAACGATTCTGTTGGCTCGATTGACTATTGTGTGAACGTACGGCTAATATCCGTACAGGAGGCAATAATGTCAATAATCAAAGACACTTCGATTCGGAAGACCGAACGTCAAGAAGTTCGACTTACTTCTGCGCAGAAAGAGTTAATCACTCGAGGCGCAGCGATTAGCGGCAAGAACATCTCCGACTTCATCCTGGAAAACGCCGTATTGGCGGCTGAAATGACAATTCTCGAGCAGCGAGTGTTGCCGGTTTCGGGTGAAGAGTTTGTCTGGTGGGAGCAGTTGCTCGAGTCAGAGCCGCAAGCAAACCCGGGCCTAGACCGCCTTTTTTCTAAGCCAATCTCGTGGCCGAAGGACTAGAGCTCCTAAACATTTCGCATCGACTAGAGGGATTCGATTCGGGAGTTCCGGCGATTGATAAGTGGTTGCAAGAACGCGCCATGCAGGCCGGTTTATCTAAGTCGGCGATGACATTTGTCATGCATCAAGATGCTCAAGTGATTGCTTTTCACAGCCTCACAGTCGGCGGGATTGTGAATCTCGAAGCGGATGCCAGGTTGAGAGCTGGAATGGGCATTCACGACATCCCAGTTTTGATTCTCGCTCGCATGGGAGTTCAGAAAGAATTTCAAGGTCTGGGAATTGGAAAGGCGTTGCTTAGGGATGCGATTGAGCGCAGCTTTGTCATAAGTGCCAACGCCGGATTGCGGGCCTTGATAACTCATCCTGTTGACGCGAATGCGCGTGCTTTTTATTTGAAATTCGGTTTCTCTGAGAATCCGCATCGACCGAATGAGCTCTATCTAATGCTCAAAGACGCCGCCAAGCGATTGAACTAAATGCCTCAAAAGAAAAACCGCCCAAGTCTTTCGACCGGGCGGTTTTTGAATTCTTGAAGGATTACTTCCAGCGGGTAGACATCATGAAACCGACCATGGCTATGCCGAAGCCGATCAGGATGTTCCAGTTCTGAAGGTTCCACGGGGTGCCGGCACCTAGTGGGAACTGTGCGCTCGACACGTAATAGGTGATGATCCAGACCAGGCCGAGGATCATGAAGCCAAACATGACTGGCTTGAACCAGACCGGGTTAGGCAGTTCTTCGGTGTTCTCGGTCGGCAACTTTGGCGCGCGAGGCTTTGAAACCTTGGCAGGCTTCTTACGTGATGATGATTCAGGCATGCGGTA